>DASUMQ010000104.1:0-4107 GCA_036277615.1 Steroidobacteraceae bacterium | reverse complement strand
CCGTCGTGGTGTTCCACTCGACCGAGTAGGGCGGCGCGAACACGGTGCCGAGCGCGGTGCCGCCGGCGAAGAACTCGACGGTCGAGATGCTGGTGTCGGAGGTCGCGGTGGCCGTGATCGTGGTTGTGCCCGAGACCGTGCCCGACGGCGCCGTGATTGCGACGACCGGCGGCTCGTTGAGCACCGGCGGCGTTTCACCGAGGTCGATGCGGCCGACTTCCCCGTTCACCTCGCCGTTGGTCCCAGCGGCGTAGAACAGCGTGGCGTGCGGCTGGTTCTGGTTGTCGTTGCCGAATGCGATGCCCCGGAGTCCCGGGACGGCGAACGGCTCGCGTGCCGCGTTTGCGACCGGGCCGAGGTATTCGCCGGTGGCGGGATCGAAGCCGTGGATCCTGCCGTTGCCGAAATTGCCGATCAGCAGCGCGCCGCTCAGCGTGCCGAAATCGGCCGGCGCGAGTGCCATGCCCCACGGTGCGTCGAGTTGCGCCCCGTCGGAGACGAGTCGCTTGACGAAGACGCCGTTCGCGTCGAACACGCTGACGACACCCAGGCCCGCGCCCGGCTCTTCCTCGCCGCCCGCACCCTTGCGCGCATAGCTCACGTAGACCTGCGTGGCGCCACCGGCGCCGGTCGCGAGGGCCTGGATCCCGAACGGTGCGTAGCCCGCGGGCAGGTCGGGGTCGGCAAACGCGAACGAGGTGCCCGATTGGGGCTGCCGGGCGTACGTGGCGTTGAACACGTCAACCTTGCCGTTCGCGAAATCCGCGGCGTACAGGTACGTGGCGGCGCCCGCCGTGCCGATGGCGAGGCCGGTGTATTTCGCGCCATCGTCGGCAACGTACGCGAACACGGCGTCGTCGACGTCGACCGCGGACGTCCAGCCGGCGATCGCGCCGCCTTCGCCCGCGAAGATGAAGCGCGCGGGACCGGAGGCACCGAGCTGGCTCACGCCGAACCCGGACGTCGCGTTGAAGACGATGCCGGTGGGGCCGAAGTGCACGCCCCGGTCGGGCGGCGGCAGGCGTACTACGAGCGGCGCTGCGATCGGCTGGCGCCGGCCGTTGCCGTCGTAGACCGTCGAAGTGTTGGTGCGGTTGTTGGCGACCCAGAGCGGGGAGGTGGGCCCGAACGCGAGACCCCATGCGTTTGCGACGCTGGCGTCCGTCGTCGTTGCGCCAGTGCCGGCCGTGTCGGCGACGAGCACTGTCGTCGAATACGCGCTGGGCGCCGCCACGGTCACCGTCGTCGAGGCCGTGCCGTCGTCGTCGAAGTCACCGCCGCTGCAAACGAGCGTGTAGGTGACGCTGCCGATCGCATCGGGCGTGACGGTCTCGGAGCCGGTCGGGGCCTTCGTGCCGGCCCAGCCGCCGCTCGCGGTGCACGACGTGCCGGCGCTCGCGGTCCAGCTGAGCGTCGTGCTCTGGAAGAGCGTGAGGGTCGTGGGTGACGCCGTGAGCGACACCGCCGGGCTGCGCGGGCCGTCGTTGCCGTTCGAACCGCCGCCGCACCCCGCGACGAGCAACGACAGGACGGCCGCGGCGGCCGATGTCCTGCGGGTCAGGGCGCGGCCAGCGCTCCGTGCAAGCCTCTGCATCATGACTGACTACCCCTTGGCGCCAAGCTGGATCGATACGCCGATGCCCTCGTTGGCAATGTGTCGATCGTAAGTGACCGCTGGGGCGGCGAGGGTCCAGTGCGGCACGTCGGCGAGTAGGACTTCGCCTGCGATAGAACCGGCCGCGCCGGTCTTGGCACTTACGCACGCTGGACGTCGCCCCGGTGCGCAGGCACGGATGCCGACGACGGCGCCGTCCCGTTAGTCGTCGCGCCCACGCGCGATCGCGATCGTCCGCGCATCGACACGTCCACCGTGCGCCCCGATCTCCTCGCCGTGGACGCGACGACGCCGTGGCGGTGAAACACCGCCGTGCCTCGAGGAGGTGACCGTGACCGACGCCAACCCCGCCACGTTGCTCCGCGTCCTCCAGGTCGACGCGGCGACATGAACGTCCACCTCCGTGCCGTCGCGCTCCTTTTCGCGCTCGCAGCCGGCGTGTCACACGTGGCGTCGGCGGAGCCGTACCTCGCCGTGCAGCAGGGCTACAAATGCGTCCAGTGCCACGTCAACCCGACCGGCGGCGGATTGCGCAACGACTTCGGGGCCGTGTTCTCGCAGAACGTGATGGCGGCGCGCCCGCTGCCCGAGGGCGTCCCGGCGTGGGACGGCAAGCTGGGCGACTTCGTGCGCCTCGGCGGCGACCTCCGCGAGGGCTGGACCCGCACCGACATCCCGGACCAGGACACCACCGAGGACTGGGAGTTGCAGGAACTGCGGCTCTACGGCGCCGTCGACGTGATCCGCGACCGTCTCTCGCTCGTGCTCGACGAGTCGCTCGCGCAGGACGACGCACAGGTCCGCCAGGCCTACGTGCAGTGGTCGAGCCCCGAGCGCGGCTGGTACGTGAAGGGAGGTCGCTTTTACCTGCCGTTCGGCTGGCGCCTGCAGGACAACGGCGCGTTCGTGCGGCAGGTGAGCCGCATCAACACGACCGGCGACCGCGACCACGAGGGTGTCGAACTCGGGCTCGAGACGACGGAATGGTCGGCGCAACTCGCGCTCACCGACGCCGCGGCAACCGGAGATGCGAATACGGATTCAGGCAATCAATTGACGGGCCAGGCCGTGTGGGTGCGCCCCCGCGGACGCCTCGGCGTGGCGGCCGCGTACGCGGACCAGGACGCCGGCGATCGCACACTGGCGGGCGTCTTCGGCGGCCTGCGCACGGGACCCGTCGCGTGGCTGGGCGAGGTCGACTACGTGCGCGACGAGAGCTTCGCCGACGGCACGCGCACGCTCGTGGCCGCGCTCGCGGAAGCCGACTGGGCGGTGGCCAAGGGGCACAACCTCAAGCTGATCGGCGAATGGTTCGAGCCGGACAGCGATCTCGACGACGACGACCAGGCGCGCTGGAGCGTGGTGTACGAGTACACGCCGATCGCGTTCGTGCAGCTGCGTGCCGGCGCGCGCTTCCACGACGGCAACCCGCAGAACGACGTCGAAAATCGCGAGGTCTGGTTCCTAGAACTGCACGGCTTCTTCTGACGCCGCCGCCGCGACCGCCTACGGACGACTACTCGTCGTTGCGCGTCCGCTCGCGATCGTGCGCGACGCTGGCCTCGCGCGGGTCGGGACAGCGGCCTTGCTGACGCACCGCGACCAGCGCGGCGCACGCGTTGATCGCGACGAACCGTCCGGACGGCGACGTGACCTGGTGCGACGTGTGCGTCAACAGCCGCGCGACTTCGTCGGCGCGCAATTTCGGGTTGGCCTCCAGCATCAGCGCGACGACGCCCGACGTCTGCGCTGCCGCGAGCGAACTGCCCGAGGCGAAGTCGTAATGGGCGCCCGGCACCAGCGTGAGCACGTCGCGCCCTGGCGCCACGAGCGCGGCGGGTGTGCCGCTGCGCCGGCCGGGTGCGTCGACCATCACGACGCCCGGGACGTCGCCGGGAAACCCGCTCGAGGCGCCGTCGGGCGGCGCCGCGCCCACGAACACGACCCCCTTGCGCTGGCCTTGGGCGACTATGCGCGCGAGCAGGCGGTCCGGCGGTCCCGCGAGACTCAGGTTGACGACGTCGGTACGGGCACCGATCGCTGCCGCGATCGCCTGCGCGAGCGTGAAACTGTTGCAGACGGCCGCTTCGGGACGCGTCGAATCCCGCCAGCACGCCTTGTAGACGAGCAACCGGACGTCGGGTGCGATGCCGGCAATGCCGATGCCGTTGTTGGCCACCGCGGCGATCACGCCGGCCACGGCGGTGCCGTGCGCGTCCGTCGCGAAAGCGTCGGCGTCGGCATCGACGAAGTTCCGCATCGTCGCCACGCGGCCCTGCAGGTCCGGGTGCGCGGTGTCGACGCCCGTGTCGACGATGGCGACGCGCACGCCGCTGCCGCGCGACCACTGCTGCGCTTCGGCCACGTTGAGCAGCGCGAGGCTGCTCTGCAGGCGCGCGTACGGGTCGTTGTACGCGGACGCCTGGGTCGTGAACGTCGCGAGCGGTTGCGCCGATTCGACCCGTCGATCGGCGGTGAGCCTGGCCAGCAGG
>DASUMQ010000103.1:0-4649 GCA_036277615.1 Steroidobacteraceae bacterium | reverse complement strand
CGTGGCTTCGTCGGCCACCGTGAACGCGACCAGGCTCGGGCGGCCCTCGGCATCGTTCTCACTGCCGACGACGACCACGATCGGGGCGTCCTTGGTCCACATCATGTAAGTGAAACGCGACTGGATCGCGCCTTCGTCGCGCTTGACCGCGTCGAAGTCGCCGAAGCGCGTGCGCGACCGGTTCACGACCGCAAGCAGCGACGGCAGCGTCGCGTCCATGCGCGCGGTGGCACTCGCCATCGTGCCGTCGCCGCCGACCAGGAAGCAGAGCTCGCGCGTCTGGTGCTGGGCGGGCAGGCCGAGCAGCGGCTGGCGACTCGCGGCGCAGTAACGGTCGGTGCCCGCGTCGTCCTTGTCCCACCGGCCGCCCGGATACTTCGCCTGGATCGCGGTCTTGCTGGCGCTCCAGGGCAGGCCGAAGGCGCCACTGCGGAACTGGTCGGCGACGGCACCGGCCTGGGCCGCGCCGACGACGACGAAAGTAGAAACACCGCAGAGCAGCGAAAGGGTTCGACGTAGACCGCGCATGCGTTCGACTCCAGGTATGACCAGCTCCCGGACGAGCATAAGCGTCCTCCAAACGCGTCCCCGCGGAACGCTACGAAAGCACGACACGCCTCTCAAAGACCGCCCGTGCACGATTGACATAATACCTACGGGACGCCGGGTTCGCTTCCGGCGAGCGCAGCTTCGATCTGTAAGAGGTCTTCGGGCGTGTCGAGTTCGATCCCGGCATTGCTCATGGGGACCCGGACGACGCGGTCGATGTTGCGTCTCAGCACCGTTTTCGGATCCCGTTCGCCGCGCAACGCGAGCAGGTCGGTGAACGCCCAACGTGGAAAGATCGCCGGCAATCCAGGGGCTCCGCGGTACAACGCTGCCGCGATCAGGATCGGGTGCCGGTGCCAGCTCGCGTGCAGCCGCTTGAGGTCGTCCGCCGTGACCGCGACCTGGTCGGCGAGCATCAGCAGCAACGCGTCCGAGCCCGGCGGAGAGGAATTCACCGCGACGCGCACGGAACTCGCGATGCCTTCCTCCCAGCCGCGGTTCAGCGCGAGTGAAATCGCGCGCTGGCGCAGTGACGAGGCGATCGTGGGGGCGTGCGCACCGATCACGACCGTCACGGAACTGCCGGCGACGAATGCGGCGTTCGCGACGAGTTCGTGCAGCACCGGTTCGCCGCGCAGGCGCACCAGTTGCTTCACGTCGCCGAACCGACTGCCGGCGCCCGCCGCGAGGATCGCCGCGTGCAGTCCTGAGGTGTGCTCGTCCATGGGCAGGGCCCCCTGATCCGCGCCCGCAGAAGGGGCGAACGGTCGCGCCCCTAGTTTGCCTGCCGCGCTGCAAGAAGATACAGTCCTACGCTTAGAAACAACGATTTGCCCGTGTTTTCGCCGTCGGTCGGCTCACCGCTCGCAGGGGGTGGGGCCCGTCGCCCGGTGGACGCCTGACAGAGCGAGTGACCGACGTGCAAGCCTGGAGAGTTCACAAGTTCGGCGGGTCGAGCGTCGCGGACGCGGCGTGCATGGACCGCGTCGCGCGGATCATCGAGGCCGACCCGGCCCAGCGCAAGGCGGTCGTGCTCTCGGCCTGCCGCGGCGTCACCGACGCCCTCCTCACGCTGATCACGCTCGCCGAACAGGGTTCACCGGAACTGGACGACCGCCTGCAGGAACTGCGCCGGCGCCACACCGGCATCGCGGGCGAACTGCTCGCCGGCGAACTCTACGACGAATACGTCGCCGGGCTCGAGGCCGACCTGCGCGACATCGCCGGCATCCTGCAGACCGTGCGGCTGGTCCGCAACGCGTCGACCACGATGCGGGACCTGATCTCGGGCTACGGCGAGCTCTGGTCCACGCGGCTGTTCGAGCGACTGCTGCGTCGCCGCGCCGCCGGCCACGTGCAATGGCTCGACGCACGTCGCGCGCTGCTGGTGGAGTGGGGGCCGATGGGGCCGGGCGTGCGCTGGGAGCAGTCGCGAGCGCAGTTGCGCGAGCTCGTGGCCGGGGATTTCGTCGGCACGCTCGTCGTCACCGGGTTCATCGCCACCGACACGCACGGGTTGCAGACCACGCTCGGCCGCAACGGCAGCGATTACTCCGCCTCGATCTTCGGCTCACTGTTCGATGCCTGCGAGATCGTCATCTGGACGGACGTGGACGGCGTGCTGAGCGCGGATCCGCGCCTGGTGCCCGAGGCGAAGGTGATTGCCACGCTTTCCTACAACGAAGCGATGGAACTCGCGTACTTCGGCGCGAAAGTGATCCATCCGGCCACGATGGCGCCGGCGGTGCAGAAGCGCATCCCGATCTGGATCCGCAACACGTTCGCGGCCGACAGGGCGGGGACGCTGATCCACGATCGCTCGGAGCCCGACCCGCTCGTCAAGGGCATCACGACGATCGACCGGATTGCGCTCGTGAACCTCGAAGGCGCCGGCATGATCGGCGTGCCCGGCACCGCGCATCGTCTCTTCGGCGCGCTGCGCGAGGAGGCCATCTCGGTCATCCTGATCTCGCAGGGCAGCTCGGAGCACTCGATCTGCTTCGCCGTGCCGCAGGTCGAGTCCGAGCGTGCGGAGCGCGTGGTGCGCCGGGCGTTCGAGCCGGAGCTGCGTGAAGGGCAGATCCAGAGCGTCGAGGTCGACCACGGCTGCAGCATCCTCGCGGTCGTGGGCGACGGCATGGCCGGCGCGCACGGCGTCGCCGCGAAGGTGTTCCAGGCGCTCGGTTCCGCCGGCGTCAACGTGCGCGCCATTGCGCAGGGCGCCTCCGAACGCAACATCTCCGTCGTCATCGACGGCAAGAGCAGCGCCCGGGCCCTGCGTGCGGTGCACTCGAGCTTCTACCTCTCGGCGCACACGATCTCGATCGGCCTGATCGGCCCGGGGCTCGTCGGCAGTTCGCTGCTCGAGCAGGTCGCGAGCCAGGCGGCGCGGCTCGAGCGCGACTTCAAGCTCGATTTGCGCATTCGCGCGATCGCCGGGTCGAAGTCGATGCGTCTTGCGCAGAACTCGATCGACCTCACGCGGTGGCGCGACGAATACCGCGCCGGCGGCGACCCGGTCGAGCTCGACCGGTTCGCGGACCACGTGCACGCGGATCACTTCCCGCACGCGGTGATCATCGATTGCTCGGCGAGCGTCGAGGTCGCGAAGCACTACGCGCACTGGCTCGCCGAGGGCATCCACATCGTCACGCCGAACAAGAAGGCAAACAGCGCGGCCTACGGCGACTACCAGCGGGTGCAGCAGGCGCGTCGCGCGGCGGGCTCGCACTACCTGTACGAGGCGACCGTCGGCGCGGGGCTGCCCGTGATCCAGACGCTGCGCGACCTGCGCGAGACCGGTGACGAGATCCGCCGCATCGAGGGCATGTTCTCGGGCACGCTCGCCTACCTCTTCAACACCTGGGACGGCCGGCAGTCGTTCTCGGAAGTCGTTCGCGAGGCGAAGGCGCTCGGCTACACCGAGCCCGATCCGCGCGACGACCTCTCCGGCATGGACGTCGCGCGCAAGTTGATCATCCTGGCGCGCGAAATGGGGCTGCGGACCGAGCTCGCCGAGGTCAAGGTGGAGAGCCTGGTGCCGTCCGAGCTCACACGCTGCGGCATCGACGAGTTCCTCGAGCGGTTGCCGGAGTTCGACGCGAGCATGCTGGCACGGCTGCGCGAGGCGGCGGCTCGTGACCACGTGCTGCGCTACGTCGGCTCCGTCGACGCGCAGGGCGGCGCCGAGGTCGGCCTGGTCGAACTGCCGCGTACGCATCCGTTCGCCAACATCGCGCTCACCGACAACATCGTCCGCTTCCAGACGGCGCGCTACGACAAGAACCCGCTGATCGTGCAGGGCCCGGGCGCCGGTCCCGCGGTCACCGCGGCGGGCGTGTTCGCCGACCTGCTGCGCGTCTGCGCGTACCTGGGGGCCAAGCTGTGACGACGGCTGCGAGCCGGGCCTCGGCCACGGCGTTCGCACCGGCCAGCGTCGGCAACGTCGGCGTCGGCTTCGACATCCTCGGGCACACGGTGGCCGCGCTGGGCGACCGCGTGCGCGCCCGGCGCCGGACGGAGCCGGGTGTCGCGATCCGCGCCATCACCGGCGTGCACGTCGACCTGCCGCTGGAAGCCGCTAAGAACACCGCCGGCATGGCCGTGCTGGCGATGCAGAAGGACCTCGAGCTGCCGTATGGCTTCGAACTCGAGATCGACAAGGGCATCCCGCTCGGGTCGGGACTCGGCGGCTCCGCGGCTTCGGCCGTCGCGGGCATCGTCGCCGCCGCTGCGCTCGTCGACGAGCACCTCGACCGCACCCAGCTCCTCAAGTACGCGATGCAGGGCGAGGCGGTCGCCAGCGGCTCCGTGCACGTCGACAACATCGCGCCGTCGCTGTTCGGCGGGCTCGTGCTGACGGTCGGCATCGACAACCCGTTCGTGAAACAGATCCCAGTGCCCGAGCCGATTCGCTGCGTACTGGTGCATCCGCACATGGTGCTGCCGACACGCGCCGCGCGCGAGATCCTCAGCAAGGTGGTGCCACTCTCGGACGTGATCTGGCAGCAGGCCAATCTCGCCGGCTTCCTCGCAGGCTGTTTCAGCGGCGATCTCGCGCTGATCCGCGAGTCGCTGCTCGACGTCGTGATCGAGCCGCA
>DASUMQ010000102.1:0-14312 GCA_036277615.1 Steroidobacteraceae bacterium | reverse complement strand
AGTTTCCTGCTCGATCCAGCTGTCCCGGCCTTGCGCGGCGAGCGCCGTCTGCAGTTCGGTGTGGAGCACGAGCAAGTGACGCACGTCGTCGGCCGCATACGCGAGCTGCGCCGCCGTGAGCGGCCGTTTCGACCAGTCGGTGCGCGTCTGGCCCTTGTCGATCGAATGGCCGAGCTGGCGTGCAACCAGTTCGGCATACCCGACCTGCGCCGGAAACCCGAGCATGGCCGCTGCCACCTGCGTGTCGAACAGCGGGCCCGGCACGGCGCCGCCCGCAAGGTGGAGCACCTCGAGGTCCTGGCGCGCGGCGTGCAGGATCTTGAGCTTCGCACGGTCCTGCAGCAGTTCGTGCAGCGGCGCGAGGTCGAGCCCGGCCAGCGGATCGATCAGCAAGCAGTCCGTCTCGGTCGCGAGTTGCACCAGGCAGAGCTGCGGGTGGTAAGTGCGCTCGCGCATGAATTCCGTGTCGAGCGCGAGCCGGTCGGCGCCGCGCAGGCGGAACAGCGCCGCGTCGAGTTCGCCGGCGTCGTGGATCAACTTGGCTTCGCGCATCGGACGGGTGACCTGCGTGTAGAATCGCCGTTCCTCAGGCCGCCGCGTCGCATCGTGCTGCAATTCCTGACGGTCTTCCTCGACATCGTACTCTGGCGCCGCGGTCCGCAGGACCTCCCCGCATCGCCGCTGCTGCTGGGCGTGTCGGCCGCGGCCTATGTCGTCGTGAGCGCGCTGCAACTGTCGCTGCTCGACGAACCCGCGGGTGCCTGGTTCGTCTTCGTCGTGCTCGACCCGTTGCTGTTGACCGCCGGCGTGTGGCTGCTGCTGCGGCTGTTCAACCGGCGCGAGCGCTTCCTGCAGACGGCGACGGCCGTGCTCGGCACGGGCGCGGTGCTCGGCGTCGTGCTGTTCCTGCCGACGCAGTGGCTGCTGTCGTCGCTGGACCTCGCGCCGGAGTCGCCGGTCGCGGGCTTCGTGGCGCTGTCGCTCGTCGTCGTGTTCGCGCTCGTGACCGGACGAATCCTCAAGCTTGCGACCGACTCGAACCTGTTCACGGGCGTGGCGCTGTCGCTCACGTATTTTTTGCTGATCAACCTGCTGCTGGAACTCGCGGCGGGAAAAGGGGCCTGACCGTTGCACCTCCACATCCTCGGCATCTGCGGCACGTTCATGGGCGGCATCGCCGCGATCGCACGGACCGCGGGCCACCGCGTCACGGGGTCGGACCGCAACGTCTATCCACCGATGAGCACGCAGCTCGCGGCGCTCGGCGTCGACGTCATCGAAGGTTACGAGCCGGACCAGCTCAAGCTCGCGCCGGACGTGTTCGTCGTCGGCAACGTCCTGAGTCGCGGCAATGCGCTGGTCGAGGCGCTGCTCGACAGCGGCCGGCCGTACGAATCAGGTCCCGAATGGCTCGCACGCAACGTGCTCCAGCGCAACGACCGCTGGGTGCTCGGCGTCGCGGGCACGCATGGCAAGACGACGACGAGCAGCCTGCTTGCGTGGATCCTGCAGCACGCCGGCCTCAAGCCCGGCTTCCTGATCGGCGGCGTGCCGCTCGATTTCGGCATGAGCGCGCGCCTTGGCGACGGTCGGCACTTCGTGATCGAAGCCGACGAGTACGACACGGCCTTCTTCGACAAGCGTGCGAAGTTCGTGCACTACCGGCCACGGACCGCAATCCTCAATAACCTGGAGCACGACCACGCCGACATCTACCCGGACGTTTCGTCGATCCAGCGCCAGTTCCACCTGCTGCTGCGCTCGATCCCGCGCAATGGTCGGCTCGTGGTCAACGCGGAGGAGCCGAACCTCGACGAGGTGCTGCAACTCGGCTGCTGGACGCCCGTCGAGCGATTCGCGACGCGGGCCGGCACCGGCGCCGAGTGGCACATCGCCCCGACCGGCGACGGCGGCGACTATGGGAGCTTCGAGGTCTTTCGCGGCGAGCGGCACCTGGGCGCCGTCGACTGGAACCTGCTCGGCCGTCACAACGCGGCGAATGCGCTTGCTGCGATCGTCGCCGCGGTGCACGCCGGCGTCGAGGAGGCGGCGGCGCTCGAGGCGCTGCGGCATTTCGGCGGCGTGAAGCGGCGGTTGGAGGTGCGCGGTATCGTCGACGGCATCGTCGTCTACGACGACTTCGCCCATCACCCGACCGCGATCACGACCACGCTCGAGGGGGTCCGTCGCAAGGCGGGGCCGGGCCGGGTGATCGCCGTGCTGGAGCCGCGCTCGAACACCATGAAACTCGGCACGCACCGGGCGGCGCTCGCCGAGTCGCTGCGCGGCGCGGACAAGGTGTTTGTCTACCGGTCGCCCGACGTGAAGTGGGACGTGGGCGAGGCGATGCAGCCACTCGGCCGGCTCGCGGTCGTGCACGGCGAGCTCGACCCGCTGGTCGCCGGGCTGGTCGGGGAGGCGCGCCCGGGCGACCACCTCGTCCTGATGAGTAATGGCTCGTTCGGCGGCCTGCACGAACGCCTGTTGCACGCGCTGCGGACGCGGGCTCGCGCGCCCGCCTGACGGGGCATAATCGGGTCCATGTCCACCCCCGAGACCGCAACGCGAGCGGAGATCCCGCTGTTCCCGCTCAATACCGTGCTGTTTCCGGGCGGCCCCTTGCCGCTGCGCATCTTCGAAGCCCGGTACATCGACCTCGTGCGACGCTGCCTGCGTGAGGACACCGGGTTCGGCGTGGTGCTGATCGCCGAAGGGGAGGAAGCAGGCACCTCGCCGACCGAAACCTGCGACGTCGGCACCTACGCGCGGATCGTGGATTTCTCGGGCCAGCCCGACGGCCTGCTCGGGATCGAGGCTCGCGGCGAGCGGCGGTTCCGCATCCACGCGCGCAGCCGTGCGCGGGACGGCCTCCACCTGGCCGAGATCGAATGGCTGCCCGAGGAGCCGAGCGTCCCGTTGCCCGACGAGTTCGCCGACCTGGGCCCCGCGCTCGGTCACGTGCTCGAGCAGATCGGTGAGCCGTACGAGTCACTCGAGCGACGCCTCGACGACGCCGCCTGGGTGGGCGGTCGGCTGGCCGAGATCCTGCCGCTGCCTCCGGCGCACAAGCAGCACTGCCTCGAACTCGACGATCCGGTCGAGCGACTCCGTTTCCTGCGACCGCTGTTCGAGATCACGACCGAGCCGCCCGAACGCAGCAGCGACGACGACGAAACCACCGAAGACGAAGACGAAGACGACGAGGACGAGGACGACGAGCGCGACGACGACCGCTGACGTCCCGCGCGGCAAATCGCCGCACCCTGCCCGCAAATTCAACTCGTGCGCGATCCTGCGGCTCGCGTGGAATGCTCGTGCGCGCCGTACGCGCATCTCGCGTTGGTCATTGGCAGCAGGAGCATCACATGGACGACATCAGGGCCGCCGGAATCCTCAGGTCGCTCGCGGCGGGCGTGGACCCGGCCGAAGGCCGCACGCTGACCGACGCCGCGACGCTGCAATCACCCGAGGTCGTGGGCGCGCTGGTGCTCGCCGCGGAATCGCTCGAGTCGCGCACGCGACTGCAGCGCCGGCAATCGAACCTGCCCCGCAACGCGGGCAAGCCGTGGTCGCGCGAGGAGGACGAGCGGCTGCTCGCGTCCTTCGACGGCGGCGCGAGCGTCGATCAGCTGACGGCGCAGCACGAGCGCACGCGCGCCGGGATCGAGGCGCGGCTCGTCAAGCACGGGCGTCTCGAGGTCGAACAGGCACCCGCGGCGCGCATCCGCTGAACGGGCGGTCGCGCCTGCGCCGGCCGCGGGGCCGGTAGAATTGCGCGCATGGGCGATGCCGAGCCGCGCTTCCTGTTCATTCCCGTCTCCGGCCCCGGCGGCGCCGGCGAGTACTACCGCTCACTCGCGGCTGCTCGCGGGCTCGAGCGCCGCTGGCCCGGCTGCCGGATCCGGTTCGTGCTGAACCGATCGGCGCCCTATGCACGCGAGGCGCCGTACGGCGTGCTCTCGCTCGAGGACTCGCCGACGCGGTCGAACGCGCGCGTGATCGAGTACATCCGCGCCGAGCAGCCCGACGTCGTGATCTTCGACAGTTCGGGCCGTCTGGCCCAATACCGCGCCGCGCACGAGTCGGGCGCGGGGGTCGTGTACGTGAGTTCGCGACCCAAGACGCGCTGGAAGGGATACCGCTGGCGCCGGATGCGGGTGCTGGACCAGCACTGGGTCGCGCAGCCGCGTTTCCTCGGCGGAGCACCGACGGCGTACGAACGCCTGAAGCTGCGCCTGGTCGGCCGGCCCGAAGTCGTGGTGCTCGATGCGATGCACGAGCCGATCGACGTGCCAGGCACGCGCGACCTCCAGGCCCGGCTCGGGCTCGAGCCCGGCCGCTACGTCGCCATGTGCCCGGGGGGCGGCGGCGACTTCGGGCATGCGGTGGACGCAAACCAGGTGTTCCTCGAGGCTGCACGGCGCGTCGCGGGCGCGGAGGGCGTCGCGGTGGTCGCGGTGCTCGGCGCGCGAGCCGCGGTCGAAGCCGGGAATGCGTCCACCGAGCCGGGCGTCAGGCTGGTTGGCACGTTGCCAAACGGCGAGTTGCTCGGCCTGTTGCGCGACGCGACGGTCGTTGCTGTGAATGGCGGCAGCCTGTTGCTACAGTGTATGGCGCAAGGCATGCCGATCGTCGCGGCGCCGATCGCGGGTGACCAGGCCGGACGGATACGCGGCTGTGCAAGGGAAGGCTACGTGCTGGAAAGCTTGCTCGACCCGGAGGCGATGACGACGGCGGTCTCGGCGCTGCTCCGGGACGTGGCGGCACAGGACCGGCTAAGGCAGCGCCTCGCCGGCCTCCAGTTGCGTAACGGTGTCGACGTCGCGACGGATGCGGTTTCCCGTCTGCTGGCCCGCGCGCGCAGGCTGCGGAGCGCGACGGCATGACGTCTGCCGCCGTGAAGCAGCGTTCACGCTTGCGCCTGCTGCACGTGATCCTCTCGCGGGGTTTCGCCGGCTCCGAACGCGCGGCGGCCGAGGCCTGCAACGGGCTCGCGCGCAGCAACGACGTCGCGCTGGCCGTGCGTCGGGATCACCGTAACGGTGCCGGCGCGAGCATCCGCGACTACGTCTCGCCCGGCGTCGAGGTGTTCGAGCTGCCCCCGCACTGGCGCACGCGCGCCGCACTCGCGCACGTGATCGAGCAGTGGCGACCGGCGCTGATCCACACGCACCTGCGCCGCGGCACGCGCTACGTCACCCAGTTGCGGCACGGCGTGCCGCACGTCGCGACGCTCCACATCGACCTCAACGGGCCGCACTACCTGCGAGCCGACGGACTGTGCTGCATTTCGCCCTGGCAGGTCGAGAAAGTCGCGAGCGAGGGCTACACGGGCGCGGTGTTCCGCATTCCGAACTCGCTGGTGCCACAGCCGCGCGTGACGGACGAACGACGCACCGAGCTGCGTCGCCTGGCCGGGGCCGCGGCCGAGGACTTTCTCGTCGGCGGCGTGGGGCGTCTCGCGCACGGCAAGGGCATCGACGTGCTGATCGAGGCCTTCCGCCGCGCGAGGTTGCCGGCGGCGCGCCTGGTGATCGTGGGCGACGGCAGCGAACGTACTCGACTCGAACGCCTCGCTGCCGGATTGCCCGTGACCTTCACGGGCTTCCGCGACGACGCCAAGGACTGGTTCCAGGCGCTGGACCTGTTCGTCAGCGCCTCGCGCATCGAACCGTTCGGTCGCGTGATCATCGAGGCGCTCGACGCCGGCACGCCCGTGATCGCATCCGACGCCGAGGGCCCGCGCGACATCGCCGCGCGTTATCCGCTCGAGATCACCCCGGCCGGCGACGTGCAGGCGCTCGCGACGGCGATGCAGCGTGCGCACGGCCGGCCGCGGTCACGGTTGCAGGTGGACCTCGCTGAGTTTCACGTCGACCGCGTGACGGAAGCGCTGCTCGATGCCTATCACGCCCTGATCGGCAACGCCGTGCCGCGCTCCGTCGCGCGTCGCGTCGCGGCCTGACGCAGCCAGCACGCCGCTCAGAGACGCGCGAACACGCGCGCCGCTGCCGCGACCGTCGCGTCGATGTCCGCCTCGGAGTGGGCGATCGACACGAAGCCCGCCTCGAACGCCGAGGGCGCGAGATAGACGCCCTCGTCGAGCATGCCGTGAAAGAACTGCTTGAAGCGCTCGACGTCGCACCGGATCGCGTCAGCGTACGAGGTCACGGTCGTCGCCCCCGTGAAGAACAACCCGAACATGCCGCAGACGTGGTTCGTCGCGAGCGGAATGCCCGCCTGTTTCGCGGCTTGTGCGATACCGGACACGAGCCGGTCCGTCAGCGCGCCGAGTCTCGCGTGAAAGCCCGGGGCGTCGATCCCGTTCAGGGTCGCCAGCCCCGCGGCCATCGCCACGGGGTTGCCCGACAGCGTGCCGGCCTGGTAGACGGGGCCGAGCGGGGCGATGTGGCTCATGATGTCGCGCCGGCCACCAAACACGCCGACGGGCATGCCGCCGCCCACGATCTTGCCGAGCGTCGTCAGGTCCGGCTTGATCCCGTAGAGCTGTTGCGCACCGCCCTTCGCAACGCGAAATCCTGTCATCACCTCGTCCAGGATCAGTACGGCACCCGCCTTCGTGCATTCCTCGCGCAAGGCTTCGAGGAATCCCGGCACCGGCAGGATGCAGTTCATGTTGCCGGCCACCGGCTCGACGATCACGCACGCGATCTCGGCACCGAGCTGGGCGAACAGCTGCCGCACCTGCGCGACGTCGTTGTACGACAGCGTGAGCGTGTGCGCCGCGAGCTCGGGCGGCACGCCGGGCGAGGTGGGCACGCCGAGCGTCAGCATGCCGGAGCCGGCTTTGACCAGCAGCGAATCGGAATGGCCGTGGTAGCAACCCTCGAACTTGACGATCTTCTGCCGGCCGGTGAAGCCGCGTGCGAGCCGGATCGCGCTCATCGTCGCCTCCGTGCCCGAACTGCACATGCGGACGAGCTCGATCGACGGCACGAGTTCGATCACCTTGCGGGCCACGGTCGTCTCGATCTCGGTCGGCGCGCCGAACGACAGGCCATGCTCGGCCGCCTGCTGCACGGCGCGGATCACGTCCGGGTGCGCGTGACCGAGGATCATCGGGCCCCACGAGCCGACGTAGTCGATGTACTCACGGCCCTCGGCCGACCAGGCACGCGAACCCCTGGCGCGCGCGAAAAACACGGGCTCGCCGCCGACCCCGCGGAACGCGCGCACGGGTGAGTTCACGCCGCCGGGAATGTACTTGCAGGCTTCTTGGAACAGGCTCACGAATCGGGCTCCAGGTGCGGGCGAGGCGCAATCTTAGCAGCGCGCTCGCGCGTCCCCGGCCGGCGCACTAAGATGCTGCGGAAAACACCGATGATCCATTCGGTTCCAACCAAGGGATGCGCCGCTGAACCCCTCGTTGCCGCTGCACGCCTACCTGCTCGTCGCCTTCGGCAGTGGCCTCGGTGGCGCCGCGAGGTTGTGGCTTTCGACGCTCGTGAGCCGCGGCGCCGGCACGGTCTTTCCCTGGGGCACGCTCGTGGTCAACGTCCTCGGTTGCCTCGTGGTGGGCATCCTCGCGGCGCTGTTCGAGCCTGCGAGCCCGTTGCACGTGCGTCAGGACCTGCGCGTGATGCTGGTCGTCGGCGTCCTCGGCGGGTTCACCACCTTCTCGGCCTTCTCGCTGGAGACGCTGCTGCTGCTGCAGCGTGGGGTCGTCTGGGCCGCGGTGGCGTACGTCGCAACGTCGATCGCACTGTGCCTGCTGGCCGCGGCGGCGGCGTACATGACGATGGCGGCGGCACTGCGGTGAGCAGTAGTGGCTAGTGGCTGGTGGCTAGCAAAGGCGCGTCGCGCCGTTTCTTGCCCACTGACCACTAGCCACTAGCCACCAGCCACTTCCTCGTAACCTTCCAGCCACACGACCTCGGAGGCGATCGCGCCGTCGGCGCGCAGGTCGATCACGCGATAGCCGGGCGGTCGATCGTCGATCTCGAACGTGGGGTTGCGCGGCCGGAACTGCATCGACGTCGCCGGCGTGCACATGAACCGCACGTCGTGGGCGCCGAAGATGTCGAGCGCTTGGTGAGCGTGACCCCAGCACACGCCGCGCACGCGCGCGTGACGCGAGACAGTGCGACACAAGTCGGCACCGTCGAGCAGGCCGAGCTGGTCCAGTGCGGGCGAGTCCATCGGCAACGGCGGATGGTGCACGAAGACGAAGGCGTGTGGCTCCGCGCCCGACGCCAGCGCGCGCTCGAGCGCCTCGACCTGCCGTGGGCCGAGCCGGCCTTCGCCGTCCGCGGACGCGGCGAACCAGGAGTCGAGCAGCAGCACCTGCCAGCCGTTGGCGGTCCGGAACTCGCCACCGACCTGGAACGGCGGGTGTGACAGCTGGCGACGCATCGCGTCCGGCAGGTCGTGATTGCCGGGGATCAGCAGGACGGGCACGTCGAATTCGCCAAAGACCAGGTCGACGGTGCCGTAGGCGTCGGGCTCGTCGTGGACGATGTCGCCGGTCACGGCGATCGCGTCGACCGGAAAGAACAGGCGTCGTGCGTGCTCGAGGCAAGCCCGCAGGCGCGGCAAGGTCCGTGCGCCACGCAGCGTCGCGTGCGGATCGGCGAGCAGGTGCGTGTCGGTGAACTGCACGAGCCGCACGCTGCGCGCGGCGCGCGGCCGCGCGTCATCGTCGATGAGGGTGGGCTTCGTGGGTTCGATCGCCATCGGTCCGTCGTCAGCGGCTCGCGTCGTCGTGATCGACGGTGCATCATCGCAGATCGACGCGCACGGTGGAGTCACCATGTCGAACCGTACGATCTCGTTGACCGATTCGGTCTACGACTACCTGCTCGACGTTTCTTCGCGCGAGCCGCCGGTGCTACGCGCCCTGCGCGAAGAGACGTTGCGGATGAGCCAGCGGTCGATGCAGATCGCGCCCGAACAGGGGCAGTTCATGGCGCTCATGGTCCGGCTCGCCGGGGCGAAGCGCTGCATCGAGATCGGCGTGTTCACGGGTTACTCGTCACTCGTGACCGCATTGGCGCTGCCTGCGGACGGGCGCATCGTCGCGTGCGACGTGAGCGAGGAATGGACCACGGTGGCGCGACGGTACTGGCGCGAGGCGGGCGTCGACCACAAGATCGACCTGCGCCTGGCTCCGGCGCTGCAGACCCTCGATGCGATGCTCGCCGCCGGTGAACGCGGGCGACACGACATGGCGTTCATCGACGCCGACAAGACCGGCTACCTCGCGTACTACGAGCGCTGCCTCGAACTGCTGCGCCCGGGCGGCCTCATCATGGTCGACAACACGCTCTGGAGCGGGCGGGTGGCCGATCCTGAAGTCGCCGACGAGGACACGGTCGCGTTGCGGCACTTCAACGAATGCCTGCACCGTGACGACCGGGTCGACCTGAGCCTGGTCCCGATCGGCGACGGGCTCACGCTCGCGCGCAAGCGGGTCGGCTGACGACGGTCCCCGGCCGGGTCACGACGTCGACTGCTCCTCCGCGAGGCGCCGGGCCCCGCGCGCCATCATGGCGACGAAGCGCGGGTGTTCGCGGATCGGGTCGAGGCTGTTGTCGGTCCTCATCCACATCAGCCAGCCGTGGCTCACCTTGTCGATCCACGGATCGATCAGGTCGACGGCCGTGTCGGCATCCTCGAGCTTCGCCATGGCGCACCCGAGGTTGTAGTGAAGGCGGGCGTTGGCCGGATCGAAGAGCAGCGCCCGCTTGGTCCATTCCCGCGCACGCTCGGCCTGACCGAGCCCGGCGAGCGCGGCTACGAGGAAGCCGAGCGCGCCCGAGTGATCGGGCTCGTCGGCGAGGATGTTCTCGCAAATTGCCAGTGAGCGTCTTTCCGCGGCGCGAGTCGCCTGCTCCTCGCCGCGTGCTTCGTAAGCCTGAACGACCATGCCGGCCGGCCAGTAGGCATCCGGGTCGAGTTCGATGGCGCGCTCGAGGTGCACGATCGCCTGCTCGTAGTCGCGTCGTCCGATGGCGCCGGCGCCGGCCACCGCGTGCGCCTCGTAGCAGTCCGGGTCGAGCGACAGCGCGGTCCGCAAGACCTCGCCGACCGGCTCCGTTCCCAGCAGTCCGCGCACCATGCTTTCGGCCAGGGCCGCGTGGCCTTCGGCGACGTTGGGGTCCGCAGCGATGGCCCGCTCGGCCGACGCCCGCGCCGCCGCGACCGAATAGCCTTCGACGCCGCGCTGGCTCAGTTCGGACTCCGCCAGCGACATGAGCGCCCAGCCACGGGCGAAACCGGGATCGAGTTCCACGACGCGGCGGCAGATCCGCACGATGACCGGCTTGAGCCGCTCGCTGCCCTTGCGCTGGAACCCGCGGGCCATGAGGAAGAGTTCATAGGCTTCGGAGTTGGTCGTCGAGCGCTGCTCGATGGCCGCCCGTTCCGCCGGCAGCAGCTTCAGCTTGAGTGCGGCGACGATGGCTTTCGATATGTCGTCCTGGATGGCGAAGATGTCGTCGAGCCAGCGGTCGTAGCGCTCCGCCCAGACCTGCGTGTCGGTCGAGGCCTCGAGCAGTTGCGCGGTGATCCGTACCCGGTTGCCGGACTTGCGCACACTGCCTTCCAGGACGTGGGTGACCTTCGACGCGCGCGCGATCTGCGCCGGCGCGACGGTCTTGCCCTTGTACGAGAACGACGCGTTGCGCGAGGCCACCGACAGCGCGGAGACGCGGCCGAGGTCCGTGATGATGTCCTCCGTCACGCCGTCGCTGAAGTATTCCTGCTCCGGGTCGCCGCTCATGTTCACGAACGGCAGGATGAGGATGCCCGGCCGCGACGGCGGTGTGGGGCGGTCGCTGGTTGCCGTCGGTGCCGCCGCCGCCGGTCCGGCCAACCCGCTTTCGCGCAGCGCCGCCTGCGATTCCACCAGGCGCAATACGTCGGCGACCAGCCCCTGCCATGCCTTGTCCGTCGCGTCGCCCTGCCAGTGTGACAGGTCGGCGGTGTGCGTCAGTTCGAAGATGATCGGCCGCTGGCACGGCTCGATCATCACCGGCACGAGCGTGCGGTTGCGGTCCGCCAGCGTCGCCTCGGCCCGCACCCAGCGCGAACTCACCGAGTGCGTCGACCACAGCACCACCACGGCCCGGGCCGCGCGCAGCGCGCGCTCGATGCTTTCGTCGAACGCCTCGCCAGAACGCAGCGCGTCATCCCACCAGACCGAAAGTCCGCCTGCCTGGAAGGCTGCGGCATAACGGCGCGCGGTTTCAGCGTCCTCACGCGCGTATGAAATGAACACGTCAGCCATGCGCACCCATGGAGCAGGTCCGGGAGCCGACGAGCCGGCAGGGAGCCGGATTATAGAACGCAGGGGGCACGCGAACCCGATCACGCTCCGGCAGCGGCGCGCAACGAGCCAATCCCGTTTGCCGAACTGCGTCGGTGGAGAAAGATCGTCTCGAACATCGGTTCGAGCAACGCGGCCCCCGTGAGCGACAGGTGGTGACTGTCGAAATAAAGGGGCCGTCCGGCCTTTTGCACGACACAGCGGTCGCCCGCGCAGAGAACGGCATCCGGGCGCAGCACCTGGACGCCCGGCAGTGCATCCATTGCGCCGAGCGTGACGTCGGCGTGCGTCTGGCGTGCGACGAATTGCGCCCGCGATGGCGCGGGCGGGCCGGGGCGGTCGAAGCGCTGCGACCGCGCCAGCACGGACGGGACGTCCCAACCGACCTCCGGTACGGACGCGACGACCCACACGCGCTTGCCGAGCTCACGCAAGGCCTCGACCGAGCGTCGCATCGACCGGGCGAAGACACGCCGATTCTCTGCCACAGACACCTCGGTCGAGGCCGGATCGACGATCAGCACAGTCTCACCGGGCTCCTCGCGCACGCCCTCGGCGGCGAGGGCCCAGCGTGCCACCAACACGACGTCCGTCACTTCCGGGGCACGAGTAAGGTACTCGATGACAGCTGCGTTGAAGGCCGCGCAGTCTTCCGCATCGTCCCGATCGACGCGGCGCACCCCGAGCAGCGGGGGGCATCGGGTGCGCACGGCGGCCAATCCGCTCACGCCGTGTCGGTCCGCGACCGGGCCCAGGGCATCGATCATGACGCGTGCATGCGAGTCTCCCCAGAGCAGGAACGTTGGCGCAGTTGCGCCGGCTGCCCCAGCGCGGCAGACCTCGCCTCGACCGACCGCAGCGATCGATTCGCTGCCGCAGCCCCAGTCGTGCGGTCGCCGGTCGGTGCTGCCGTCCGCGAGACGGCGCACGTCCGCATCGAGTCGCGCCGGCCACCCGTTCGACACCGTGACGCCGGCGCCGATCGCGGCCAGGCCGCATGTCGTGGCAATCGCCGCGCCAAACAACTGGCCGCGCTCGAGCCACCCGCTCTTGCCTCGGAACGGCCGTTCGACGTAACGCCAGGACGCCACGGCCGCGACCGACGCGAGCGCGACCACGATCGTCGTTTCCACTGCGGTCAGGTCGCGGACGGCGTAGTACCGGCCCAGCGCGAGCGCCGGCCAGTGCCACAAGTACAGGGAATAAGAGACGAGGCCCACGAGCACGACGGGTCGTGCGCTCAGCACATCACCGACGACATTGTGCCCGCCACGGCCTGCCCAGATGATGGCCGCCGCGCCGAGGCAAGGTAACAATGCGGCGGTTCCCGGAAACGCCGTCGCTGGCGAATACGCCAGCACGCTCAGTGCAATGGCGACGGACCCGAGGGCAGCGACCGCCGTGCGCACGGACCGGCGACGCGAGGATGGAACGGCGTCGAGCGCCAGCAATGCGCCGAGGCCGAGTTCCCACGCACGCGCGGGGGCCAGGTAGAACGCCGCGTCGCGATCGGTCGTCACCAGCACGACGCTCAGAACGAACGCCGCGGCCGAGACGAGTGCGGTCGCGACGACGTAGCGTCGTCCGCGGCGGGCCGCGACGAACACGAGGAACAACGGGAACAGGATGTAGAACTGCTCCTCGACGGCCAGCGACCAGGTGTGGAGCAGCGGCGTCTCGTCGGCGGCGCGGCCGAAGTAACCCGACTCCTGCCAGAACAGGACATTCGAGGCAAACACGCTGGTGGCGAGCACGCTCTTGCCGAAGGCGACCAGGTCGACCGGCAGCAGCAGCCACGCAGCGATGGCCGACGTGCCGACCAGCATGGCGCACAGTGCCGGAAACAGACGACGAATGCGGCGCTCGTAGAAACGGGTCAGTGAAAACCTGCCGCCGTCGATTTCCTGTTGCAGGAGGCCGGTGATCAGGAAACCGGAGATCACGAAGAAGACGTCGACACCGACGAAGCCACCCGGCAGGGCGTCCGCGCCGGCATGAAACAGCACGACGGGCACGATCGCGACGGCGCGCAACCCGTCGATGTCGGGTCGGTAGTGCTGCATGACCCTGCCGGCCGGAGCCGACCCGCCGCCGCACGTTCCTGATGGCTACGTGTGGCGGCGGAGCGTTGCGTGAGCGGCGTAAGAAACCGGGACTAGTACTTGTAGTGCTCGGGCTTGAACGGCCCCTGCGGCGACACGCCGATGTACGCGGCCTGCTCGGACGTCAGCTTCGTGAGCTTCGCGCCGATGCGGTCGAGGTGCAGCTGCGCGACCTTCTCGTCGAGCTGCTTCGGCAGCACGTAGACCTGCCGGTCGTATTTCGCGCCGTGCTTGAAGAGCTCGATCTGCGCCAGCACCTGGTTCGTGAACGAGTTCGACATCACGAACGAGGGGTGGCCCGTGGCGCAGCCCAGGTTCACGAGCCGGCCCTGGGCCAGGATGATCAGGCGCTTGCCGTCCGGGAAGATCACGTGATCGACCTGCGGCTTGATGTTCTCCCACCGGTACTGTCGCAGCGATGCGATCTCGATCTCGCTGTCGAAGTGGCCGATGTTGCACACGATCGCCTGGTTCTTCATGCGCTTCATGTGCTCGTGGGTGATCACGTTCACGTTGCCGGTCGCCGTCACGAAGATGTCGGCCTTGTCGCAGGCCTCGTCCATCGTGACGACCCTGTAGCCCTCCATCGCGGCCTGCAGCGCGCAGATCGGGTCGATCTCGGTGATCCAGACCTGCGCCGAGAGCGCACGCAGCGATTCCGCCGAACCCTTGCCGACATCGCCGTAGCCGGCCACGACGGCGACCTTGCCCGCGATCATGACGTCGGTCGCGCGCTTGATCGCGTCGACCAGCGACTCGCGGCAGCCGTACAGGTTGTCGAACTTGGATTTCGTGACCGAGTCGTTGACGTTGATCGCCGGGAAGGGCAGCTGGCCCTTCTTCGCGAATTCGTAGAGACGCTTGACGCCGGTCGTCGTCTCCTCGGTGACGCCCTGGATCTGCGCGAGCCGCTTCGAGTACCA
>DASUMQ010000101.1:0-7162 GCA_036277615.1 Steroidobacteraceae bacterium | reverse complement strand
GGTCGCCCGGAGGCCAGATGTCGGGTCGGCGCAGGGCCATCAGCAGGTACACGCCGGCCGTCCAGGGTCCGATGCCGGGCACCTCGAGCAGCGCCCGTTCGGCATCGCCGTCCTCGAGCGCTGCGACGCGCCGGAGGTCGAGCTCGCCCGCGACGATGCGCTCGGCCAGTCCGTTGACATAACGCGCCTTCTGCCTCGTGAATCCGAGCTGCAGCAGCCCGTCGATGCCGAGCGCGGTCAGTGCCTCCGGCGTCACAGCGCCGGCCACCGCGATCCTGAGCTTTTCAAACATCGCGGCGGCGGACGCGAGCGACACCTGCTGCTCGAGAATGATCCATACGAGGGTCGGAAAGCCACGCGGCCGCGAGAACAACGGCGGGGGACCGTAACGCTCGACGATGACGGCCAGGCGGCGGTCGCGCTGGGCCAGTTCCTCGACACCCTGGAGCAGGGTGGCGCGAGTCAGACCAGGAGGCGGCATGCGCGGAGACTCGGGATCGTGAGGGCTCGGGGCAATCGGCCAGGGATCATAGCCAACCCGTCGTTAGCGATCAGTCCTCGGTGCGGGTCACGAGGTGGACCACGTCCGCCGGGTTGGCGATCCAGAAACCCTCGAATCCCGCGGGCAGCGTCTCGACGGCATCGCAACGCACCACTCGCTGCGATTGGAGCCGTGAGGCGGCTGTGGCGACGTCGTCATCGATCACCTCCAGCCACACCTCGGCGCGGCTCAGGTGCTCGACGCGGTCGACCCACAAGATGCTCGGCCCGAACTCGAAAGCGACGGAGGCCGGCTCCCGGCTGTGTACGGGCAGGTTCAGCGTGCGCTCGTAGAACGCCACGGTGTCGTCCCACCGATGGGGCGGAACCTTCATCGCGATGTTGCGTCCGCCGCGAAAACTCACGGTGGCGACGCTCCGGGTGTCTTCGAATCGCACAGCGCCCGGCGCATGGGGAATGGGACGCGCTTGACCTTGCCGCCGCGCGTGCCCTCGATCCACGCCGTCAACGTGCCGTCGTCGCCGAGCCGATAACCGACACGCTGCGGAAAATCGTGTGCGGCGTTCTCGAACACGACTTCGCGCTCGAGCAGGCGCATCAGGCGAAATTCGGCGCTGGCCTGGCCGGACGGGTGCGCGTGATAGACGAGCGTTCCGTCGGAGGCCGCGCGGATCACGACGAATTCGTGCTCGATCGTCCGGTCACCACGGACAGTGCGGCTCACGCCGAGCATCGTGCCGCCCGCCGGTAGCGTCCATTGTTCGCCCGAGCCGGCCTCGGCATCGGTGCGCGCCCAGCAGCCGGCCAGCCAGGCGAGCGAGTCGACGCTGTCGGCGGCCAGCGCCGAAGCGCCGGCCAGCGAGGCACAGAGCACCCACGCCGCTCGGCCAGCGTTCACGTGTCGGACTCCTGCTGTCGCGCCGCCGCTTCTGCGGCCTCGCGGTCCCGCGCGGGCAGCGCATCGCGAAACGCGTCGAACGTCTTCCACGCCGGCACGGGCGGCTCGTAGTGCTCCCGCGGCGCGTACGTGGAGGGCTCGACCAGCGACATCCGGTGCACGTAGCGCGGGCAGTTCGGAAAGATGTGCGTGGCGGTGACGCGCACCATGAACACTGCGCCCGGAAAATCCCGGAGGAGCGCGTCGTCCTGACCCAGGCTCGCGACGCCGTTCACGCGCAACCGCTTCGGTTGCGTGAAATCGATGAACAGCAGCGCGACGTTCGGGTTGACCTCGAGGTTGCCGAGCGAGCGATACATGCCGTTGCCGTCGTAATCGGGAAAGGCAAGCGTGTGGTCGTCGACGATGCGCACGAACCCCGGCAAGCCGCCCTTGTACGAGCAGTCGGGGCGGCCCTCGGCGTCTGCGGTCGCAAGAAAGAACATCGGGCAGCGCTCGATGAACGCGCGGTCCTCCGCCGTGAACGACTGCCGCACCGTGACGCTCGCCAACCGGTCCGCGAGCGCCCGCGTGTCCCGGGCATCCTGGAGGCGCCGCATGCCTTCGTGGTACAGGGGAGCCATCCGCGCCTCCTTCGCGCCCCATGCCGCGACGACGCTCGGTGCACGCCGCGTCGCGTGGGACGACCCGCGTCAGAGTTTAGAGCCTGTCGACACTCACTGTCATGAGTGTCTAGTCCTGCATCCCCTGGTACAGAAGCCTCACGAGCAGCCGGACGCCGTCGTGGTCCTTCAGCTCGTGGTAGCGCGGTCCGGAGCGTGGCCCGATGTCCCGGATGTCGTCCATGAGTTCGGGATGGAACTGGCAGGTGAACGAGCGCCGGATCCGGTGCGTCTCCCAGTCCTTGTAATAGATGGCCGTGGCGCCGACTTCCGTCCAGTGCTCCGGGTCGACCTGCGTCTGCCCGAGGATCTCGAGCGCGTACGGCAGGCACAGCAGCCAGGCCACCGGACTCACCGCGACCTCGTAGCGGATCGGCACGATCGCGTCGTGCAGCAGCCGGTACGCCCAGTTCACGAACAGCGCAGCTTCCTCGTTCACCTCGTCGCCGTGGAACATCTCGACGCACACCTCGCGTTCGAGCGTCATCACGAAATCGATGACCCCTTCGAGCTCGTCGGCCACGAGCGCGTGCGCTTCGTGCAGTTCCCCGGGGACGTGCCCGTCGTCGTGACGGCGCGAGTAGCGCAGCAGCCGGCGCGTGCCGACCTCGACCGACTCGTTGCGCGACACGGCAAAGCCCGATGCGTGCCAGCCCGTCGCGCGCACTTCGCCATGCTTGACCACCGGCAGTCGCTCGCCGACCTCACGTATCCTTTGGCCGGCACGCCGCAGCGCCGCGAGCGCGCGGCCGTGCGGGTCGAGCGGCAGGCGGGTCAGGGCCTCGACGTCGCGCACTGCACGCTTCAGCAGCCGCACGTGCGACGCTGCGGCAAGCTGGTGGCCGAGGCAGATGAAGATGCTCGGTCCGCTCGCCGATGAACGTCGCAGCAGCAACTGGTCCACGAGCAGCAGCAGGTCCTCGAGCCCGGCGCTGGCGCCCGCGAAACTGCTGGCGTCGTGCACGGATGGACAGCCGCCCTGGACGATCGTGGCGATGCCGGCGCTCAGCACGTTCGCGAGACGTTCCGGTTGTTCGATGCCACTCTGCCAGACCGGAAACAGGATCGTGTCGGCGTCGGCGACCTGCTGCAGCACGTAAGCGATGTTCTTCGACGCGCGCACGGGCTCGCCGAGCGAGTTGGTGCCGACGCTGACCCAGGGCTCGACCACGGCGACGCTCTGCCGGTAGATCTCCGGCATCGTGAGCAGGACGCGCAGGTGTTCCGGGCTTTCGATCACTTTCTCGAGCGGGCGCGCGAGACCCCAGTCGAAGAACCCCTCGTTGGCGAGCATGTCGCGACCTGGGAACGGCGTCGGCGAGCCACGGTCGCGCAGGAAGTAGCCGAGCAGCGCGTGGACCGACTGTGGACTGGACGCGTGACGACCCAGCAGGCCGGGCAGCGTGCGCCATCCCAGACGCTCGGGATCGAGGACCTTCATGCGCGCCTCCACGCAACAGCGATTCCCCGGACCAAGCAACCGGCATGCCATGGGAAGGGCCGGTTTGAGCGGCTTTCTGCACCAGAATCGGCTGTGCAGGCGAGTTCGGTGCGCGCCGGCGGTGCAGGAGACGTCGTCGAACGACCGCAGACCGGTCAGACAGGTCGCACACCCCCGCGTGTGCGCAGCCGAGATGCGGCGGCGACCGGCCCGGCTAGAGTGCGTGCTCTCCACCTGGGTGACCAATGCCTCCTTCATCGAAGACTCCGACCGACCCGGCCACGCTCGCCGCGCTTACCAGTTCATCGAAATCCACGCTCAGCGGGCCGTCCGTCCCGGCGCCCCCGGGCGCGCTCAAGAGCAAGGATCCGACGGTGGCGCGGTTTGCCGCACAGGGCGAACTCGCCGACAAGTTTCAGCACAACGAGAACAAGAGCGCGGAATACGGCGATCCGGCGGCCGAAGGGCCGCCGGCCGGCGACACGGCGGAGCCGGGCTCCCGGTCTGCGACCGCAAGCACGCTGAGCGAGACGAACGTCAGCGCCAAGCTCGGGAAGGACGTGCCGGTCGGGGAGAACCTGACGGCACGACCGCTCACGTGCATGCGCGCGGACTCGACGGGTCGCAAGCTCACGACCAACCAGGGGGTGCCGGTCGCCGACAACCAGCATTCGCTCAAGCTCGGCCTGCGTGGGCCGGCGCTGCTCGAAGACTTCATCCTGCGCGAGAAACTCACCCACTTCGACCACGAGCGCATTCCCGAGCGGGTCGTGCACGCGCGGGGCTCGGGGGCCCACGGGTACTTCGAGTGTTACCAGTCCCTCGCCGAGATCACGCGCGCGTCGCTGTTCCGCGAGATGGGCAAGCGCACGCCGGTGTTCGTGCGTTTCTCGACCGTGGCCGGCGAGCGCGGTTCGGCCGACACCGTGCGCGACGCGCGCGGTTTCGCGGTCAAGTTCTACACGGACGAGGGCATTTGGGACCTCGTCGGCAACAACATCCCGGTGTTCTTCATCCAGGATGCGATGAAGTTCCCCGACCTGGTCCACGCGCTCAAGCCCGAGCCGCACCACGCGATCCCGCAGGCGTCATCGGCCCACGACACGTTCTGGGATTTCGTCTCGCTGATGCCCGAGTCGACCCACATGCTGATGTGGGTGATGTCGGACCGGGCAATTCCCCGCAGCTACCGGATGATGCAGGGGTTCGGCGTGCACACATTCCGCTTCCTCAACGCGGCGAGTGAATCACGGTTCGTGAAGTTCCACTGGACGCCGCTCGCGGGCACGCATTCGCTCGCGTGGGACGAAGCTGTGAAGATCGCCGGCGCGGACGCCGACTTCCACCGCCGCGACCTCTGGGAAGCCATCGAGGCGGGGACGTATCCCGAGTACGAACTCGGCGTACAGGTCTTCAGCGAGGACCAGGCCGAGGAGTGGTCGTTCGACGTGCTCGACGCGACCAAGATCGTGCCCGAGGAACTCGTGCCGATCACGCCGGTCGGCCGGCTCGTGCTCAACCGGAATCCGGACAATTTCTTCGGCGAGACGGAGCAGGTGGCGTTCTGCGCGGCGCACATCGTGCCGGGCATCGACTTCAGCAACGACCCGCTGCTGGCCGGCCGGATCCATTCGTACATCGACACTCAGCTCACGCGTCTCGGCGGCCCGAACTTCCACGAAATCCCGGTCAATGCCCCGGTGGTGGAGGTGCACAACAACCAGCGCGACGGCCTGCACCGGCACACTTTGCACCGCGGTCGTGTCTCGTACGAACCGAATTCACTGGCCGGCGGCTCTCCGTTCCAGGGCGGCGCAGGCGCGGGCTTCACGTCGTTCCGCGAGCCGATCGAAGCGGACAAGGTGCGCGGCAAGCCGCAGCGCTTCGCCGAGCATTACACGCAGGCGGAGTTGTTCTGGAACAGCCAGAGTCCCGTCGAGCAGGAACACATCGCGCGCGCCTTCCGCTTCGAACTGACGCGCGTGCAGACTCCCGCCGTGCGTAACCGCGTCGTCGCGCAGCTCGCGAACGTGTCGCCGGTCCTGGCGTCGAAGGTCGCGGCGGGTCTCGGCATCGACGTTCCGGCGCCGTTGCCCAAGGCGGCGCCGAAGATCGCGTCGCCGGAGGTCACGACGTCGCCGGCGCTGTCGCTGTTGGCGCGCCCCGGCGAGACCGGCGTGGCGACGCGCAAGATCGCACTGCTCGTCGCGGACGGCCTCGACGCGGCGCCACTCCTCGAGCTGCACGCGAAGTTCAGCGCTGCGGGCGCGGTGCCGCGCTTCGTCGGTGCGCAAATGGGCTCGGTGACCGATGCGGACGGCAATTCCATCCCGGTCGAGGTGACGATGGAAGCCGCGCCCGCCGTGCTCTGGGATGCGCTGGTGCTGCCCGGAGGCGACGCGGTCCAGGTGCTGTTGACGCTGGGTCACGCACACGACTTCGTTCGCGACCAGTATCGTCACTGCAAGCCGATCCTGGTGCTGCCCGGCGCCGAGGCGCTGCTCGGCAAGCTGTCGATCCCGCGCACGTTGCCGACCGGCGCGGCCGATCCGGGCCTCGTCTTCGGCGACTCGGATGATTTCGAGGGCGTGATGGACGCGTTCGTTGCCGCGGTCGCCAAGCACCGGCACTTCGCGCGGGAGACCGATCCGCCGTCGGTCTGAGCGGACTCACGCGACGCTTGCCCTCGTCCGGCGCGTCGGACAAAGTGCGCGCTCCGTTGCGCATTCGCGGGGCACGTTCGAATGTCTGCCGAGACCGACGCCAAGCTTGCCAACCGCATCCTGCGCGGGCTCGTGATCGGCGCGATCGCCGGCGCACTCGTGCTGATCCTCGCGCCCTACGTGCCAGGGCTGCTCGACGGCTCCCGCTGGCTCTCAACCAACCTGTTCGACCCGCTCGGGCAGGTGTTCCTCCGCATGCTGTTCTTCGTCGTGGTCCCGCTCGTGTTCGCGTCGCTCGCGAGCGGTGTCGTACAGCTCGGCGACCTCTCGAACCTCGGGCCGCTCGCCGGCCGCACGTTCGCCCTGTTTTTCGCCAACATGGCGATCGCCGCCACGCTCGGCCTGCTGATGATGAACCTGCTCGACCCGGGCGGACGCATGGACGATGCGACCACGCAGCGGCTCGTGCAGGAGTACAGCGGGCAGGCCGAGCAGCACGTCGCGACGCGTGAATCCTCCCCGAAGGTGACGCCGAGTACGGTCGTCGACATGTTCATGCCGCGCAACCTGTTCGGCGCGTTCGTCGGCAACCAGCGCAGCGTGCTCGGTGACGTGCTGCCGCTGATCACGTTCGCGATCCTGGTGGGCGCCGCGGGGCTCAGTTTCGGCGAGTCACGACGCCGGCGCCTGCTCGACGGTCTCGAGACGGTCAGCGACCTCATGACGGGCATCGTGCACTTCGCGCTCAGGCTCGCGCCATACGCGGTACCGGCGATGATCTTCAGCGTCGTGGTCAAGGTCGGCTTCGACATCCTCGTCGCGCTCGGGCTGTTCGTGCTCGGTTGCGGTGCGATGTTGTTGCTGCACCTGTTCGGCACGATGTCTATCTGGCTGCACTTCCTCGCCCGGCGCAACCCGCGCGAGTTCTTCCGGCAGATCGAGGACGTGCTGATCACGGCGTTTTCGACCAGCTCCAGCAGTGCGACGCTGCCCACGG
>DASUMQ010000100.1:0-2480 GCA_036277615.1 Steroidobacteraceae bacterium | reverse complement strand
GCTCGACGCATGGTCGGGCTGGCTCGGGACCGCGCGCACCGTCGTCAGGAGCGACGAGTACGCCGCGTACGAGCGCAGCCCCGGCGTGGGCACGGGCCAGCTCGTCGAGCTGATCGCGGGCGTCGTCGGCGGAGCGCTCGATGCGAACGCCCGGGCGTTCCTCGAGCTGCTCGCCGAGAACGGACGCCTGGACTACCTGCCCGAAATTGCGCGGCGTTTCGAGGAGCTCAAGGCCGAGGACGCGAACGTTGCCGACGTCGAGGTCGTCTCCGCCGTGGCCCTCGACGACGTCCAGCGCGAGCGCCTCGCGGGCGCTCTGCGCGCACGACTGCGCCGCGACGTGCGGTTGCATTGCACTGTCGATCCGGCGTTGATCGGCGGCGCGGTGGTGCGGGCGGGCGACATGCTCATCGACGGCTCGCTCGCGCACAAACTCGAGCGCCTCGGCACTGAACTGACGACACGCTGACGACGACCGAACAGTATTCACCGGCTTGAGGCCTGCACGTTGCGGCAGGCCCGCAGAGGATTGCCTACATGTCCATCAAGGCTTCTGAGATCAGCGAACTGATCAAGGCCCGCATCCAGAACTTCACCGCCGCGACCGAGGCGCGCAGCGTCGGCACCGTCGTGACGGTCACCGACGGCATCTGCCGCATCCATGGCCTGCAGGACGCGATGCAGGGCGAAATGCTCGAGTTCCCGAAGAACACCTACGGCCTGGCGCTCAATCTGGAGCGCGACTCGGTCGGTGCGGTCATCCTCGGCGAGTACGAGCACATCTCGGAAGGCGACACGGTCAAGTGCACCGGCCGCATCCTCGAAGTGCCCGTGGGCACGGCGCTGATCGGCCGCGTGGTCAACTCGCTCGGCCAGCCGATCGACGGCAAGGGCCCGGTCGACGCCAAGGAATTCGACGTCATCGAAAAGGTGGCTCCGGGCGTCATCGCGCGCAAGTCGGTGGGCCAGCCGGTCCAGACCGGCCTCAAGTCGATCGACTCGATGGTGCCGATCGGTCGCGGCCAGCGCGAGCTGATCATCGGCGACCGCCAGACCGGCAAGACGGCCGTCGCGGTCGACACGATCATCAACCAGAAGGGCAAGGACCTCATCTGCATCTACGTCGCGATCGGCCAGAAGGCTTCCACGATTGCGAACGTCGTGCGCAAGCTCGAGGAGACCGGCGCGATGGCGTACACCATCGTCGTCGCGGCCTCGGCCAGCGAATCGGCGGCGATGCAGTACGTGTCCGCCTACTCCGGCTGCACGATGGGCGAGTACTTCCGCGACCGCGGCCAGGACGCGCTGATCATCTATGACGACCTCACCAAGCAGGCCTGGGCCTACCGCCAGGTTTCGCTGCTGTTGCGCCGTCCGCCGGGCCGCGAGGCGTACCCGGGCGACGTGTTCTACCTGCACAGCCGTCTGCTCGAGCGCGCCGCGCGCGTCAACGAGGAGTACGTCGAGAAGTTCACCAGGGGCGCCGTCAAGGGCAAGACCGGTTCGCTGACCGCGCTGCCGATCATCGAGACGCAGGCCGGCGACGTGTCCGCGTTCGTGCCGACCAACGTGATCTCGATCACCGACGGCCAGATCTTCCTCGAGACCGACCTGTTCAACGCCGGTATCCGTCCGGCCATCAACGCCGGCATCTCGGTGTCGCGCGTCGGCGGCGCGGCGCAGACCAAGGTCATCAAGAAGCTCGGCGGCGGCGTCCGTCTCGCGCTCGCGCAGTACCGCGAATTGGCGGCGTTCGCCCAGTTCGCCTCCGACCTCGACGACGCCACGCGTCGCCAGCTCGACCGCGGCCGCCTCGTCACCGAGCTCATGAAGCAGCCGCAGTACTCGCCGCTGTCGGTGGCCGAGCAGGCCATCACCCTGTTCGCCGTCAGCAAGGGCTACTACGACGACGTCGAGGTCAAGCGCGCGCTCGCGTTCGAGGCCGCGCTGCGCGCCCACGTCAAGAGCAAGTACAAGGACCTGTTCGACCGCATCGAGAGCTCGAAGGACCTGGGCGCGGACGATGAGAAAGCCCTCGTCGCCGCGATCGAGGACTTCAAGAAGAACGGCGCGTACTGATCGGCCGCGTTCGACCGCAGCCACAGCACAGGAACCAGACATGGCCGGAACCAAGGAAATCCGCCTCAAGATCAAGAGCGTGCAGAACACGCGCAAGATCACGAAGGCGATGGAAATGGTCGCTGCCTCGAAGATGAAGAAGGCGCAGGAGCGCATGCGGCGCGGCCGGCCGTACGCGCAGCGCCTGCTCGACATCACGATGCACGCCGCTCGCGCCAACACGGAGTACAAGCATCCGCTGCTCACGCGTCGGGAGACCGTGAAGCGCGTGGGCGTCGTCGTCATCACGACCGACAAGGGCCTGTGCGGCGGCCTCAACACCAACCTGCTGCGGCTCGTGCTGAACCAGCACAAGGCCTGGCTCGAGAAGGGCATCGAAGCCGAGTACTGCACGATCGGCA
>DASUMQ010000099.1:0-3552 GCA_036277615.1 Steroidobacteraceae bacterium | reverse complement strand
GTCCGAGCTCGGACGCCCGTCGTTTGATCGGCCCGGCCACGAGCTCGCGCCCGCGCCCGGCGGGACGGTCCGGTTGCGTGTAGACCGCCACGATCGAGTGCCCGGCGGCGTGCAACGCCTCGAGCGCCGGCACCGCGAATTTCGGCGTGCCGGCGAAGACGATGCGCAGCGGCAACGTCACAGGACGGGGCGGCGAGCCGGATTCGCGCTGACCGGCACGCGCTCGCGGCGCTCCTTCTCGAGTTTCTTGCGGATGCGGTTGCGCTTGAGCTCGGACAGGTAATCGACGAACAGCTTGCCGTCGAGGTGATCGATTTCGTGCTGGATGCAGACGGCGAGGAGTCCGTCCGCCTCGAGTTCGAACGGCACGCCGTCGCGGTCGAGCGCGCGGACGCGGATCTTCTCCGCCCGCGCGCGCAGGGTGTCGAAGATGCCAGGCACCGAGAGGCAGCCTTCCTCGGCCTCGGTCGACCCCTCGCGCTCGATGATCTGGGGGTTCACGAAGACCCTCGGAGCGGTCCGGTCCGGGGACACGTCGGTGACCAGGACACGCTGGTGGACGTTGACCTGGGTCGCGGCGAGGCCGATGCCCTTGGCCTCGTACATGGTCTCGAGCATGTCCTCGACGAGCGTGCGGATCGAGTCGTCCACGGCCTCGACCGGCTGCGCTTTCGTGCGCAGTCGCGGGTCCGGATACTCGAGGATGGTCAGCTTCGCCATTCGTTCAAAAATACTGCTAAAGTTAAGCCACGCTTGAAGTTAGCGCTCGCAAAAACGAGCGGTCGGACCCCCGGAAAACGCCCCGTCGCGTGGCGCGACTGAGACGTGGTCGGCAGCCGCCGCCGGGTGGGCCGGATTATAAGACGGCGGTCACGACCCCGATACCCGATGGAGAAAGGGATGGATCGTAATCTACGACCTGAGTCGCCTCGATCGCAGCGCCCGCGTGGCTGGATGCGGGCCCTGGTGCTGGCGGCCGCCGTTGCGGGCGCAGGCGTCGGGACCGGCCTCGCCGTCCCCGGGTCCGCGCTGGCGCAGGCCGAGTCGGGCCGCTCGATGTCCGTGCCGATCGCGGAGAGCGCGCCGGAGCGGTACGTGGTCAAGCGGGGCGACACGCTGTGGGACATCTCCGCGATGTACCTCCAGGACCCGTGGTACTGGCCCGAGATCTGGTACGTCAACCCGAACATCGCCAACCCGCACCTGATCTATCCCGGTGACGTGCTGTACTTCAGCTACGTCGACGGCAAGCCGCGTGTATCGCTCGAGCGTGCGGGCACCGTGCGCCTGTCGCCGGAAGTCCGCACCTCACCGCTCGACGGCGCGATTCGCGCGATCCCGTACGACCTGCTGATGGACTTCGTCGGCCGCCCGCGGCTGCTGGACAAGGACCAGATCAAGGACGCCCCGTACGTGGTCGGCATGCGCGACCGCCACATCGTCGGCACCGACTACAACGAGATCTACGGACGTGGCCTCGAGAAGCCGGCGCCGGGCACGCGCTACAACATCGTGAACATCGGCAAGGAACTGCGCGACCCGGACGACGGCGACCTGCTCGGCTACATCGGCCATTTCGCCGGGCTCGGCGAAGTCGTGCAGAGCACCGGCGCCGTGATCCCCGGCAAGGACTCGATCTTCAGCATGAAGCGCGACGAGGAACTCGCCCACATCAAGGTGCTCGAGGTCGGCCGCGAAATCATGCAGGGCGACAAGCTGTTCCCGGCGACGGTCGACCTCGGCGACGACTTCGTGATCACGCTGCCGAAGAACGAGAGCGTGCTCGGCCAGGTCGTCGCGGTGGTCGACGGCGTTTCGGTCGGCGGGCGCTACCAGGTCGTCGCGGTCAACCGCGGCAAGCAGCACGGACTCGAGCCGGGCAACGCGCTCGGCGTGTTCTATCGTGGCGAAGAGATTCGTGACCGCTACGACCGCGCCGACTGGCGGAACTGGACGGCCAACTACGACAAGGTGCGTCTGCCGGACGAACGCAGCGCCACGGTGCTGGTGTTCCAGGTCTACGGGCGCATGAGCTACGCGCTGGTCGTGGAATCGTCGCAGGCGCTGCACGTCGGCGACTTCATCGCGCACCCGCAGTACGGTCATCGCGACGCGGGTAACGTCGTCTACATGCGCTGAACCCGCCGCGCACTAACTGCGCGGAGACGGTCGATTTCGCGAAAGCCTGCCGGGGCACCCTCCGGCAGGCTTTTTGTTCGATGGACGATCGACTTGCCTGGCTCACGCTCGCGCACGCGTCCGGTCTGCACGCCGGGCACCTCGGCGAGTGGTTCGCACAGGGCGGGGGTGCGTCCGACCTCCTCGGCGCATCGACCGCCGCGTTGTCGGCGCTCGACCTCGGGGCGCCGACGATCCGCTCGTTGCTCGCGCCCGACGCAGGCGCGATCGAGCGTGACCTCCGCTGGCTCGATGCGGGCACGGACCGGCGGCTCGTGACGTGGGGCGCCGCCGACTACCCGCCACTGCTCGCGCAGATTCCCGATCCCCCGCTCGTGGTCTACGTCGAAGGCAGGGTCGATGTGCTGTCGCAACCGCAACTCGCCATCGTCGGCAGTCGTAACCCGACCGGTCTCGGGCGCGACACGGCCTCGCAGTTCGCCGGCCACCTCGGGCGAGCCGGCCTGGCGATCACGAGCGGGCTCGCGCTCGGCATCGACGCGGCGGCCCACCGTGGCGCGCTCGAGGCCGGCGCCCCCACGGTCGCCGTCGTCGGCCGTGGACTGGACGCCGTGTACCCGCGCGAGAACGAGCCGCTGGCCCGCCGGATCCTGGACGCCGGCGGAGCGCTGGTCACCGACCTGCCGATCGGCACGCCACCTCTGAAGCACAACTTTCCGCGACGCAACCGGATCCTGAGCGGGCTCGCCGTCGGCACGCTCGTCGTCGAGGCGGCGGTGCAGAGCGGCTCGCTGATCACCGCGCGGTTGGCGGCGGAACAAGGTCGCGAGGTGTTTGCCGTCCCCGGCTCCATTCACAACGCCGTGGCACGGGGTTGCCACCGATTGCTGCGCCAAGGCGCCCGTCTGGTCGAAACCGTCGACGACATCTTCGAGGAACTTGCGTCGATCTGCGGCGATCTAGGCACGAGGTCGCCAATTGCGCCTCGACAGACACCCACGCCGCGATCGCCCTCGTTGGACAAGGAGTACGAAATCCTGTTAGATGCGCTCGGCTTCGAACCGGCCGGCCTCGATTCGCTCGTCGTACGGACGGGGCTTGAAACCGGTGTGGTCGCCTCGATGCTGCTCATCCTCGAGCTGGACGAGCGGATACAACAGCAGCCGGGCGGGCTGTACAGCCGCAGGTTGCCGGGAAGGTGAAATGAAGGAAGGCGTCCTCGACATCCTGATCTACCTGTTCGAGAACTATTTCGACGCCGAAACGGAAGATGGCTTCGAACCCGACCGCGAAACGCTGAAGCTCGAGCTGGAGAAGGCCGGGTTCCCCGGTACCGAAGTCGAACGAGCGCTGTGCTGGCTCGAGGAACTGGCGGCGGACGATCCCACCCGCCTGCACCCCTCGCCCACCTCG
>DASUMQ010000098.1:0-3521 GCA_036277615.1 Steroidobacteraceae bacterium | reverse complement strand
CGCCACCGGCGAGCGCGAGCCCGAACCGTCGATGGCTGGGTCTGTTTCGACCGTCCGTGGCGACTTGCAGGTCGAGCATGACTGGCGCTCGTGGGTGGGGTGCGCCGCTACGTCACTTGCCGGTGGCCGGCTTCCGGACCGGCTTCCCTCGCCCGCGTTTGCTTGCGGGACCGCGCTTGCTCCCCGCGGTCTTGCGCGCAGGTTCGCGGGCAGTGATCCGCTTGACGTTCTCGTTCAGCTCGGCGACGCGCCGGGTCAGCACCCGGATCTCGTCCGCCGTGGGCACGCCGACCTGGTGCATCGCACGCTGCACGCGGCTCTGGAACAGCGACTCGAGGTTGTCCCAGGTTTCCTGGGCCTGGCTGCGCGCATCACCCACGCGTGACTGCAGCGTGCCCTGCGCGCTCTCGAACGCGTCGCGGACCATGCGCTGCGCGGTCGAGCGCGACTGGTTCAGCAGCCGCAACCCTTCGAACACCGCATCGCTGAATGCCGACGGTCCTTCCTTCTGCGCACGCGCGATCGCTCCCATGCCGGCGAGCCAGACCTGCTGCACGCCCTGCAGCAGCTGCGCCTGGGCGGACTGCGCGTCGTCGACGGCGCTCCGGGCGCGAGTCCGCCCTCGCGGCGGGACGCTGGAACTGGCCCGATCACCTGGCTGCTTGCGGGCGCGCGGTCGAGGACGGCGGGTGTCGCGGTTGGGCATGGCAAGTCTCCCGGCGCGTCGGCCGTGAACGTATTCTGCGGGATGCTAGGGCTTTGCTGCAGTGTGTCAATCCGAGGGCTAGGTACTTCCCGCAGTTGGTTTCGCCTGACGCCGGCTCCGCGGGCGTAACGGTGGCGCCACGCGCACATGCCGTCGACGCCCGAGCGCGAGCTGCCCCACGGTCGTCGCGAGCAGCAACCGTTCGAACTCCGGGCCCAGTCGCTCGACCAGGCGGCTCGGTTCAGGCAGCAGGCTGCGATCGGCGACGATGCCGAAGAACACCTGCCCTGCGTAAGACAGGATGCTCACACCTATTCCCATCGACCCGCCCTGCGGGACCCAGAAATACAGCTCGCGGATGCGCTGCCCGCAAAGGTAGATCGGCGCGTCGGGCCCGCGCACGTTCGATGCCACCAGCGTGCCCTTGCGACTGAACAGCTCGATGACCGGCGCCTGCACGGCGGCAGGCAACAGGCCCAGCACGCCGAGCACCGCGAGCGCCACGGGCGGCTGCAGCGAGCGCTTGAGGGCGTCCGTCGTCTCGTGCACCCGGAACACGCGGTGCAGTGGATTGTGCGTGCCGACGGGCAAGTCGACGAACGCGAGCCCGAACCTGTTGCCGAGCGTGGTGCAATCCCCGGGCGGGCGCAGGTCCACCGGCACCGAGGCGCGCAACACGAGTTCGTCGGTGTCGAAGCCGTGCACCTCGCGCAAGTGCGCGCCGAGCGCGCCCGCAATCGCCGCCATCAGCACGTCGTTGACGGTGCAGCCGAGCGCCCTGGCGACCGTCCGGATGTCGGCGAGATCGAGCGGCGTCGACCACGCGACGCGCTTCGCGCCGCTCAACACGCCGCGCAGCGGCGTGACCGGATCGTCGGCCAGCGCGAGCACACGCGCGAACTCGGCGGCCATGCCGCCCACCTGTGACGCAACTTTCGCCGCACTGTCCGGATGGAACAGCGTGTCCACCCCGGCCTCGAGCCGCCGCGCGCCTTCGGCGACGACGTTGTCGAGGAGATCGCTCGCCGGCAGCGAGAGCTGGTCGAGCCAGGTCCTGAGCGGCCGAGGGACACCCGGCCGCTCGCCGGGCCTGCGGTCGCCTCCACGGCGGCGCGAGGCGGCCGGACCTGAGGGGTCGTTCGCCGGGTGCGCACCCGACTCGGTCAGCGACAACAGCACGCCGACCATCGCGGTGCCGTCGGCATAGCAATGATGAACCCGCAGTACCCAGGCGCTGCCCTCGCCGTAGCGCTCGACGAAGTGGATCTGCCAGAGCGGTCGAGTCGGGTCGAGGCGCTCGCCGGCCAGTCGCGACACGAGCTGCTCGAGCTCGATCTTGCCGGCCGGTTCCGGTAGCTGCGTGGCGACGACGTGTGCGTCGAGGTCGAACGCCGCGGCCTCGTGCCACGACGCCCCCAGGGCGTCCGCAACCGGTCGCTGCCGGAACCGCGGGAAGCTCAGCAGGCGCGTCGCGACGACTCGCCGCAACTCGGCCGCAGCGACGGGCGTGTCGGTCGTCATCACGCTCACGATCGACAACGCGTCGGTGGGGCCTTCCATTCGCAGCCACGCCGTGTCGACCGGCGACATCCGCTCGTGACGCCCGGGCGACATGCCGGGACGTTGCTTGTTCGCCATGAGGGTCCCCACCCGCACTCGGGCCGCGCTGCACCGCGGTCGAATTCTAGTCCCCTGCGCGAGAGGCTCACGTTGACGCGACTACGTACGACCCCTAACGTAACCCGCAAAGAACCGGGGAGTGCTCCATGACCTACTTCGTGACCGGCGCGACCGGCTTCATCGGCCGCTTCCTGGTGCAGGCCCTCCTGCAGCACGGCAAGGGCACCGTCTACGTGCTGGTGCGGCCGAAATCGGTGGGCAAGCTCGACGAGCTGAGACAGTTCTGGGGCAAGGACAGCACGCGACGGGTCGTGCCCATCAAGGGCGACCTGGGCCAGTCGAAGCTCGGCGCCGCGAAGGCCGACCTGACCCGGCTCAAGGGCAAGGTCAAGCACTTCTACCACCTCGGTGCCGTGTACGACATCGACGCCTCCGCCGAGGAGATGCACAAGGCGAACATCGTCGGCACGGAGGGCGCACTCGCCGTCGCTGACGCGATCGGCGCGGGCTGTTTCCATCACGTGAGCTCGATCGCCGCGGCGGGACTCTACCGCGGGACGTTCAGCGAGGACATGTTCGAGGAAGCCGAGGAACTCGACCATCCCTACCACCGCACCAAGCACGACTCCGAAGCGCTCGTCCGCGCGAACGGCCGCGTGCCGTTCCGGGTCTATCGGCCGGGCATCGTGCTGGGCCATTCCCAGACCGGTGTCATCGACAAGATCGACGGGCCGTATTATTTCTTCAAGGCACTGCAGCGGCTGCGCGAGTCGTGGCCGCGCTGGATCCCGCTCGTCGGCGTCGAAGGCGGCTACGTCAACGCAGTGCCGGTCGACTTCGTGGTCGAGGCGCTGGTGCACCTCTCGCACCTGCCGAAGCAGGACGGCGAATGCTTCCACCTGACGGACCCGAAGACGCGTCGCATGGGCGAGATCATCAACGTCTTCGCGCGTGCCGCCCACGCGCCGGAGATGGCGTTCAGGGTCGATCCCAAGATCTTCGACATGGTGCCCGAGCCGATCACCCAGTCGATCGGGCGCAGCAGGCCGGCGCAGAACGTGTTCAACCAGGTGCTGCGCGACCTGCAGGTGCCGCGCTCGGTGCTGCAGTTCATCAACTACCCGACGCGATTCGACTCGACGGCGACGCAGCGGTTGCTCGACAAGGCCAAGATCCGGGTGCCGCCGCTCGAGGA
>DASUMQ010000097.1:0-5370 GCA_036277615.1 Steroidobacteraceae bacterium | reverse complement strand
GCGACGAGCCAGGCGTCGGGCCAGGCGAGCGTCTCGCTGACGTTCGAGTCGGGCACGAACCCCGACATCGCCCAGGTGCAGGTGCAGAACAAGCTGCAGCTCGCGATGCCGCTGCTGCCCCAGGAAGTGCAGCGGCAGGGCGTGAGCGTGACCAAGTCGCGCACCGGGTTCCTGCTGATCATCGGCTTCGTCTCCAAGGACGGCAGCATGAAGCGCGAGGATCTCGCCGACTACGTCGGCGCGAACCTGCGCGACCCGTTGAGCCGCGTCGAGGGCGTCGGCACCGTGCAGCTGTTCGGCGCGCCGTACGCGATGCGCATCTGGCTCGATCCCAACAAGCTCGACACGTACCGGCTGTCGGTCGCCGACATCACCACGGCCGTGCGCGCGCAGAACGCGCAGGTGACGGTCGGCCAGCTCGGCGGTGCGCCGGCCATCGAGGGTCAGCAACTCAACGCGACGATCAGTGCGCAATCGCGTCTGCAGACCCCCGAGCAGTTCCGCAACATCGTCGTGCGCAGCAACCCGGACGGGTCGGCGTTGCGGCTCGGCGAGGTGGCGCGCGTCGAACTCGGCGCCGAGAGCTACGAGGCCATCACCCGGTTCAACGGCCAGCCGGCCGTCGGCATGGCGATTTCGCTCGCCACAGGCGCCAACGCGCTCGCAACCTCGAACGCCGTGCGTGACCGATTGGAGGAACTGCGCCCGTTCTTCCCCGCCGGTCTCGAGACGGTGATCCCGTTCGACACGACGCCGTTCGTGCGCGCGGCGATCATCGAGGTCGTCAAGACGCTGCTCGAGGCCATCGTCCTCGTCTTCCTCGTGATCTACCTGTTCCTGCAGAACTTCCGCGCGACGCTGATCCCGACCATCGCCGTGCCCGTCGTGCTGCTCGGCACGTTCGGCGTGCTCTCGGCGCTCGGGTTCTCGATCAACGTGCTGACGATGTTCGCGATGGTGCTCGCGATCGGCCTCCTCGTGGACGACGCGATCGTCGTGGTCGAGAACGTCGAGCGGCTGATGCGGGAGGAGGGGCTGTCGCCGCTCGAGGCGACGCGCAAATCGATGGACCAGATCACGGGCGCGCTTGTGGCCATCGGCCTCGTGCTCGCCGCAGTGTTCATCCCGATGGCGTTCCTCGCGGGCTCCGTCGGGGTGATCTACCGGCAATTCACGGCGACCATCGTCTCGGCCATGGCGTTATCCGTGCTCGTCGCGATCGTGCTCACGCCGGCGCTCTGCGCCACGCTGCTGAAACCGATCCGCCGCGGCGAGCATCACGAGGCCCGGGGGTTCTTTCGCTGGTTCAACCGCGCCTTCGACCGCGGTGCGCACGGCTACGAGAGGGTGACACGCACCGTCCTCGCCCGCACCGGGCGTTTCCTGCTGGTATTCCTCGCGCTCGCGGCCGTGATGGTCGTGCTGTTCCTGCGGTTGCCGAGTGCGTTCCTGCCCGACGAGGACCAGGGCTCGCTGATCTCGATGATCTCGGCGCCCGTCGGATCGACGCAGCAGCGCACGCTGCAATCGCTCGAAAAGGTCGAGAAGCATTTCCTCGAGGACGAGCCCGCGGTGCGGTCGATCTTCAGCATCGTCGGCTTCAGCTTCGCGGGGGGCGGCCAGAACTCGGGCATGGCGTTCGTGAACCTGCATCCCTGGGACGAGCGCGATTCCGACGACCTGCACGTCAAGGCCGTGGCCGGGCGGGCGATGGCCGCGCTGATGCAGATCAAGGATGCGATGGCGTTCGCGTTCGCCCCGCCGCCGGTGCCCGAACTCGGCATCGCGACCGGCTTCACGTTCTACCTGCAGGACAACGCGGGCAACGGCCACGCGGCGCTCGCCGCCGCCCGCAACCAGCTGCTCGGGCTCGTTGCCGAGAGCAAGCTGCTGACGAACGTGCGACCGAACGGCCAGGAAGACACGCCGCAGTTCAAGCTCGACGTCGACACGGCGAAGGCGGCGGCGCTGGGTGTTGAGGTCTCCGACATCAACGCGACGTTGTCGGCGGCCTGGGGCGGCAGCTACATCGACGACTTCATCGACCGCGGCCGCGTCAAGCGAGTCTACGTGCAGGCCGACGCGCCGTTCCGCATGTCGCCGGAAGATTTCCGTCGCTGGTCGGTCCGCAACAGCGAGGGGCGCATGGTGCCGGTCTCGTCGTTCGCCTCGTGGCACTGGGGGTACGGCTCGCCCCGACTCGAGCGCTACAACGGCGTCTCCGCAATGGAGATCCAGGGCGAGGCGGCGGCGGGCGTCAGCACCGGACAGGCGATGGCGGAAGTCGAGCGCCTGGTCGAGCAACTGCCGCCGGGGTTCGGCATCGAGTGGAGCGGCGCGTCCTACCAGGAACGCGAAGCCGGAACGCAGACGCCGTTGCTGTACGCGCTCTCGTTCGCAATCGTGTTCCTCTGCCTCGCGGCACTGTACGAAAGCTGGTCGATCCCCACCGCGGTGCTGATGGTCGCGCCGCTCGGCATCCTCGGCGCCACGCTCGCGAGCACCGTGTTCGGGATGCAGCGCGACGTGTACTTCCAGGTCGCGATGCTGACGACGCTGGGTCTCACGAGCAAGAACGCGATCCTGATCATCGAGTTCGCGAAGTCCAACTACGAGAAGGGCATGGACCTGCTCGAAGGTACGATGCAGGCCGCGAAGATCCGTCTGCGGCCGATTCTGATGACGTCGCTCGCGTTCGGCTTCGGGGTGTTGCCGCTCGCGCTGGCCTCGGGCGCAGGCTCCGGCGCGCAGCGCGCGATCGGCACCGGCGTGCTCGGGGGCATGGTGGTCGGCACGACCCTCGGCCTGGTCTTCATTCCGCTGTTCTTCGTCGTGGTCGAGCGCTGGCTCGTGCGCAAGAAGCCGCATCCACCGGTCGCCTCGGCCGGCGCGCCTGAGCCCGCGCCGGCTGGAGACGCGGCATGACCAGGACGTTCGAGCGCGTGCTGGCTGCCGTTGCCTGCGCGGCCTTCCTCAGCGGCTGCGGCGCGCTCGAACCGCGCCTGCCCGAGGCGCAGCCGGCGATCCCCGACCAGTGGCCGTTGCCGCCGACGACGGCTGCGGCGCCCGTGGTGCCCGCCACGGCGACGGGTGCGGCCAGCCGCGTCGTTGCCGACGTCGGCTGGCGTGATTTTTTCGTCGACCCGAAGCTCGAGGAACTCGTGGCACGCGCGCTTGCCAACAACCGCGACCTGCGGGTGTCGGTGGCCAACGTCGAGCGAGCGCGACAGCTGTACCGCATCCAGCGCGCCGATCGCGTGCCGTCCGTGAACGCCGTCGGCGCCATGGTCCGCCAGGGCGGCGATGGCCTGCCCACCACGGAGGCATTCACGGCCGACCTCGCGGTCACCGCGTTCGAACTCGACCTCTTCGGCCGCGTGCACAACCTGAGCCAGGCCGCGTTGCAGAGCTATCTCGCGCAGGAGGAAACACGTCGCAGTGTGCAGCTGAGCCTGATCGCGGAAGTCGCGAACGTCTACCTCACGCTCGCCGCCGACCGGGACCAGATGCGGCTCGCGGGCGAGACGCTGCGCACGCGCGACGAGGCGTACGCGATCACGCAGAAGCGGCACGAGTTCGGCGCGGTCTCGTCGCTCGACGTCTACCAGTCGCGGACGCAGGTCGAGACCGCGCGGGCCGACCTCGCGCGTTACGCGGGCCAGGTCGCGCAGGACGTCAACGCGTTGAACCTGCTCGTCGGTGGGCCGGTCGAGCCGGAACTGCTGCCGGCGGGGTTCGATCCCAACGTGACGGGCCTCGACGCGCTGCCGGCGGGCGTGCCGTCCGAGGCGCTGCTGCGCAGGCCCGACGTGCTGAGCGCCGAGCATCGTCTTCGCGCGGCCAACGCGAGCATCGGCGCGGCTCGTGCCGCGTTCTTTCCGTCGATCACGCTGACGGGCACGGTCGGATCGGCCAGCGACGAACTCTCGGGACTGTTCGGCGGAGGCACCAACACGTGGAGTTTCGTACCACGCGTGAACATTCCGATCTTCGAGGGCGGACGGCTGCGCGCGAATCTGGGCGTCGCCCGCGCGGACCGTGACATCGCGCTCGCCGAGTACGAGGGCGCGATCCAGCGCGGCTTCCGCGAAGTGTCGGACGCCCTGGCGCTGACGTCGACGCTCGCCGAGCAGCGGCAGGCCCTGGAGCAACTGGTCGAGGCAGCCGCGAAGGCCGAGGAGATCGCGCGCGTCCGGTACGAGGCGGGTCGCGACAGCTACCTGACGCGGCTCGAGGCGCAGCGCACGCTCTACGTTGCCGAGCAGGCGCTGATCACCACGCGGCTCGCGGAGCAGGCCAATCGCATCACGCTCTACAAGGTCCTCGGCGGCGGCTGGACGGAGGGACCGCGATGATGATCGACGCCCCGGGTCCGCTCGCCGCGAGCCGTGCCGATGCGAAGCGCGACCGCATCCTGTGCGCCGCACTGAAGTGCTTCATCGAGCACGGCTTCCACGCCGCGAGCATGGCGAACATCGCCGACACCGCGCAGATGAGTGCGGGCCTGATCTACCGCTACTTCGAGAACAAGAACGCCATCGTGCTCGCGATCGTGCAGCGCCAGCTCGCGGAAAAACAGGCCGCCATCCGCCAGCTGCAGTCGTCGGAACAGATCCTCGACGGGCTCGCGCAGGCGTTCGAGCAATGGTGCCGGCCGGGCGCGGACACCATGAGTGTCGCGTTGCTGCTCGAGATGAGCGCCGAGGCGACGCGCAACCCGCAGATCGCCGAAGCGTTGCGCGCCTCGGATGCGCAGACGCGCGCGCAGTTCGAGCAATGGCTACGCCGGCCGCGCGAGGACGGCGGGGCCGGACTCACGGCGGAGCAGGCGCGGACGCGCGCGCTCGCGGTGCGCTTCGTGGTCGACGGCCTGACGTTGCGCGCCGCGCGCGAGCCCGACCTCGACCGGCGCGAGATCCGTGCGGCGATCGAGGCACTGATCCAGCCGCTACTGGCGAACGCCTAGAGTCCGCTGCCCAGCCGGCGCAGCGCGTCCGGCTGGAATTCCGTGATCCGCGCCTTGGCGTTGAACTGGATCGGCTCCTTGAGCTCGTTGTCGAGACCGCCGACGAGGTACCCGCCGCTATTGAGGTCGTGGTAGATCCCGTAGCGGTAGAACGGCACCTGGGCGTCGTAGGCCTGCACCAGTCCGTGCATCGACGCACGCCACAGGCCGCCGCGGGTGTCGTAGGCGTCCTCGGCGAGCACCGACCAGCTGTCCTCGTCGATGTAGAACGTGCGCTTGCCGTAAATGTGCCGCTGGCCGGCCTTCAGGGTGCCCTCGACGACCCAGACGCGGTGCAGTTCGTAGCGCACGTACTCCGGGTTGATCGAGCCCGGCTTGATGATGTCCTTGTACCGAAGCGACTT
>DASUMQ010000096.1:0-4699 GCA_036277615.1 Steroidobacteraceae bacterium | reverse complement strand
TACTGCTCGCGCAGATTGCGGTAGCCTTCGTCGGCCGCACGACTCCGGCGATCCAGCTCCCACTCGCGCGCGACCCGCGCCCGAACCGAACCCAGCGCCGGCAGCACGGGCAACGTCCTTTCCTCGACGCGTACCAGGTGGTCCCCGAAACTCGACGAGATCGGCCCCGACCACTCGCCCACGGGTAGATGCTGCACACGCTCGACGAACGTCGGACCGAAATCGCGCGACACGATGTCGATCGTCGCGCGCTCCTGCGAAGGCGGCAGCAGTGTCGGGCGACCGAGCTCGGCCGGGTCCGCGCCACTCGCGAGCGCAGCGCGCGCGTGCGACGCGAGGGCCGCGGCAGCCTCCGCGCTCTCGGGCGAGCCAAGGTAGACCTGCGTGAAGCTGACGGTCGCCGGCAGGCTGAACTTGTCGGCATTGGCCTGCAGGTAGCCCGCCAGTTCGTCATCGGTCGGCGGCGGCGCCTCCCGCGACTCCTCGAGCATGACATCCATCTTCTGCCGGACACGCCGCTTGATCACCGGGTCGTCGCGATCGAGACCCAGGTCGACGCCCTCGCGGTAGAGGATCTCCTCGCGCACGTACCAGTCGATGAGCCCGTCGATCTCGGCATCCGTCGGCACGCGGTTCCACGTCGCCTGGAAGCGCTGGCCCAACCCTGCGACCTCCGACTGTCCCACGACGACTCGCCGGTGCGTGTCGTCGTCCCGCTCATTGCGATCGAACAGCACGAACAGTGCGAGCCCGACCAGCAGGAAATGCAGCAGCGGTTCGCGAACGATGCGACGCAGATTCAAGACAGGTTTTCCCGAATCGGCGACCAGGTCACCGAGGCGTGTACCAGATCGGCGAAGTGTACGCGCGCTCCTGCAGCGTCATGACCGTGCCAGGCAGCGGCTGGATGCCGAAGCGCTTCGCGTCGTAGGCGGTCCAGCGCGGCGTCGGGATCTCCAGTACGCGCGCGTAGTAGAACGCACGCTGCTGCGGATCGAACGAGGGGTCCTGCCAGCTCGCGATCAGCTCCGGGTCGCCGATCGTGTTGGTCCAGGTCGCGTTCCCGACGTCGACTGTGCTGCCGACCGGCAGGACCTTGCCATCGGCGCCGCGCCTGCGCTTGTCGGCGTCGCCCCAGACCACGTCGTAGACCTGTTCGTGCGCATTGCCCTTTGCGTCGAGCCAGCCCTTCACGATCTGGATGCGATCGAGGTTCGCGCCGAGCGCATCTTTCATGGCGGCCACGAGGAACGTCGGCGCCTTTCCGCCTGGTGCGGCTTTCAGGTCCCCGCCCATCGGTACGCCCTTGGCGTAGCCCACGTCGGCCGGCGAGCGCGTCGCCGCGTCCGCCGCAGTGAAATCCCAGCCGCCGAAGAAGCGCACGACCATGCGCGATCCCGTCGTGGCGTAGGTTTCCCTGCGCTCCATCGCGTCGAACAGCGCCTCGCGGGTGTTCTCCGTCGCCCAGACAGCGGCGTAGCCCGACGCGGACACCTCCCAATCCATGACCTTGACGCCGGTTTTCGGGTCGTTGAAGAACGTCTTCGTCATGCGCTCCGGGCTGGGTTCCTGCGGCGTGGTCTTGCCAAAGAAGTTCTCCTCCTCCATGGCCGCGAGGCCGGTGTGGGCGTCGCTGCTGCCGACCAGGCCGATCTTGTAGGGATTGGTCCCCAGCTTGTCCTCGAGACGCAGTCCATTCTTCAACGCCGACCGGGCGTACTCGAACTCGAGCATGTCCTTCGTCTTCGCGACCGAACCGTCGAGGTTGCCCTTGTCCCAGCGCTCGAAGTTCGCGAGCTCGTCGTTCGGCGACAGGAACGGGTGTGCCTCGCCGTCGCCCTTGGTCTGCGTCGTTTCATAGAGACGCTCCCACTTCGCGCGGGTCTCGACGTATTCACGATCGACGGGCTTGCCGAACGCCTCGACCGTCGGGAACATGCGGCCGTTCGACAGGTTGCCGTTGTGCGCGATGGCAAGAACGTTGCCGCCCGTCCTGCGCTCGTATGCATCCATCCATTTCCAGAGATCGACCGGGTTGTCGCTGCCGAGTGGCGCCTGGGTCGTGTACGGCTCGACCGTGCGGGCCATCTTGCCGTCGTCCCGGAACAGGACGTTGCGATGCAGGTTGTTGCCGCCGGTGTTGGACGTCCATTCGTAGCCGATGAAGGCCGTGAACCGTCCCGGATCGTTGGCATCTTCCGCGGCCGTGATGGTTTCCTCCCAGGCGTTCCGGTAGTTGACCGTGCCCGGCAATGGCATGATCGCCTTGGATATCGTGCCCGCGCCGAAACTGCGGATGATGTCGATCGCCGCCTCGCCCCCCTGGCCCGACATGATCATGTCGTGCCATTTCTTGCCCTGCGGATCCGCCATGACCTCGGGAGGACCTTTCAGCAGCAAAGGGAACAGGCCCATGCCGTCGGAGTGGTCCGCGACGACGAGGAAATCGAGCGGTCGCGACAGTCTCGCCTGCTGCCCGGTGGACGTCTTCACTTCGTTGCCCTTGGCAAAGACGTAAGCGTCGCGCGGCGTCAGTCTTGCGCCGAACGCGCCGGCGTCCATCGAAGCGGCCGTGTGTAGATGCGTGTCGCCGAAGTATGGCCGGGTCGGATAGGTTCGGCCGACGTACGGCGAATAGGCTTTCTTCGATGCGGTGGCAACGGCCGTCTCGGATCCGCTTGCGGTTGTCGCCACGACGACAGTCGTAAGGCAGATCGTGGCTGTGATGGCACGAGCAAGCCGATAGCGCTGCCCGCAGTTCGTCGAGTTCTTTATTGTCACCTGCGCGCTCCTGGGTCGATGTCGCGATGCAGAGGTTAACTTATTCCAGGTAGCCGGTCTTGCGCGCATCGCGAACCGTCACGCGGCGCGTGATCCGGCGCGACACACGGGTGAGCAACGACGCAGGCCGGGCCATCGGACGGACGACGAGATACGCGTCGTCCCGCCCGATGCTGCGCAAGATGCGCTCGGCCACCACGGACGGCAGGCACCCGGACGGAGCGCGTCCTCTTACCGAGTCCTGTCGAATTTCACGGGCACAGGACCTTTGTTCCGCGTGCGCACGACGACCGTGCCGGCGAGTTTGTCGTGCCACCCTTGCTTACGCGGGTCGAACGCGACCCACAGGATGCCGACCATCAGGGGCAACATCGCCACGTAATAGCCCGCATAGCGGACGACGCATTGCCACGTGCTGGGCTTCTCTCCGGAATTCGCATCCACGATGCGTGCCCCGATCGCGATCTTCCCCGGCGTGGCCTGCCGATACACCCAGAACAGGATCACGGCCACCGCGGGTAGCACCCAGGTGATCAGAAAATCCGCCGGGCCCTGGACGAGGTCGGACGAGAGCCAGTATTGTCGGCCGTAAACCGCCGTCACGAGCGGTATGCACAGGGCCAGCACCAGCAGTGTGTCGATCAACGCCGCTCCGACGCGCGGCCAGAAGCCGACATACTCGAGTTCCTCCACGTCCACTTGCGTGCCCTGCATCTCATCTGCTCCTCAAAGCCCAAACGCCCGGAACACCAGGTCACTGACGCCTTCCAGTCCCCGCCCCGTCAGCCCTGATCGCTTGCCGTAGTAAGGCATCTCTTCATAAACATAGATGCCGGGGCCGCCGGTGAACCCGTCGTCGAACAGGCCGTTGATCCCCAGCGCATACGCGCCAAACGTGGCCGAGCGTCTCGGGACGTAGTCGAGGTTCGCGCTGAAGCCGATCGTGGCCGTCTGGTCGACGCTTCGTCCCGATCCGGCGGATTCCTGCCGAATACCGCGACAGCCAGCGACGATCAGCTGGCCAGGGCCGTGAAACAGCAGGTATCGAAACTGCAACGTGATCCACGCAGTGAGGCCGAACGACCAGCGGGACGTGATGCGAACGGGTTGGTCGATTCGCTGCACCACGCCGACGAGGTGCCGTGGGTGCAGCACGAGCTGTGCATCGTCCGGCAGGTCGATGATGCCGACTTCCGCCAATGGGTCTCGCCTGCTCGAGACGGTGTACGTCTGCCCTGCTCCTCGAATTCGCGTCAGCACGACCATGCCACTGGCGACACTGGAAACGGGGTAGCGTGAGTCGAGCAGCCACTTGGTTTGCTTGTCCCCGGTGTGCGCGAGGCTTTGCAGAAACTCGGGATGCACCAGCAGCTCCTCGCCTGCGGCGAGCTCTATGTCGTGCGAGACGGACGAGATTCGGCTGTCGGCACTCTGGGGCGGTGCAAGCAGTGGCTGGGACGACGGCGCGAGCCGGATGGGCGGACGCCGCACCGCGAGCGGCGCCATCACGAAATACCAGAATGCCTTCAGCACGAGCGGCATGACCGTGAGCAGCACGACGACCCAGACGGCCGTCCACACGAGCGTGCCGATGCGATGCCGGACCTCCCGCAGACTGGCTTTCACCCCGGCGGCGGATTCTCGTTTCGCTGCGATCACCGCATCGAGCGCGTGAAATGCCTCGCTGTCGACGCGCTCCAGTTGCCGCGCAGTCGCTGTTCTCGCTGCGCTGACGGCCTTGTACGTCTTTTCGGCCGCTTTCCTGGCGTCGTTAGCCTCGATGACGGCGTTGCCCGCACTGCGCTTGAAAGACTGCAACTCGAGGTAGCGCTGTCGGGCCGCAACCGGGATGTTGAACTGCTCATAGGGAAAGATCGCAGCAAACGGATGGGCCGCAGCGTATGCGTCCGCGTCGCGC
>DASUMQ010000095.1:0-2319 GCA_036277615.1 Steroidobacteraceae bacterium | reverse complement strand
CGTGCTCGGCCGCCTTGGCATCGCCCTCGGTGAGTCGCACCAGGCCGAGTGAGGCGTGCGCCTCGGCAAGTTCGGGAACGAGTTCGAGTGCCTTGTCGACCGCCGGTCGCGCGCGGGCGATCGCCTCATCGACCGGCAGGTTGCCGTAGTGACGCGCCGACAACAGCAGCGCGGTGTCGGCGATCCCGGTATAGGCGAGTGCGTAACCCGGATCGAGCTCGACCGCGCGCTGGAACAACGATGCGGCCCGCTGCAGCGAAGCCTCGGCGCGCTTGTGGAAGTGGTGCCGGCCGAGCAGGTAGGCGTTGTAGGCCTCGAAATTCGACGGGGCGTCGAGCCGCGCGGGCGTGCCGAGCGGCTGCCCGTAACGCTGGCCGACGGCCTCGAGCACGGCTTGCGAAATTTCGCTCTGCAACTGGAAGACGTCGCCGAGCCGTCGCTCGAACGTCCGCGACCAGACCTGGAAACCGTCCGTCGCACCGACCAGCTGCACGTCGATGCGCACGCGATCCTCGTGCCGACGCAGGCCGCCTTCGAGCAGCGTCGCCACGTTGAGCCGGCGCCCGATCGTGCGCGCGTCCTCGTGGCGCCCCTTGAACGCGAACGAGGACGTGCGCGCCGCGACGCGCAGGCCGGGCACGCCGGCGAGCTGGTTGCGGATCTCCTCGGCGAGCCCGTCCGAGAAGTACTCGTCGTCGGGGTTGCGGCTCAGGTTCGTGAACGGCAGGACCGCGATCGAATTCTCCGGCGCGGCCGCCGGCGCGGCCGCTGGCCGATCGCGCGGCGCGTCGTCGGGTTCGAGCGCAAGCGTGCGCACGATGCCGCGCGGAGTGACGTCGAAGATCCACGCGAGCACCAGTGCCACGGGCAGGCCGGCGACGAGCGCCGCGATCACGAACCGGGTGTAGCCGGAGAGCTCGAAGGCGTCGAGCAGCAGGTCAGCGACCTGCGCGAGGACCCACGCGCCGGCGAGGTACCACGCGGCGACGCGCAAGACGCGCCGGCGCAGCACCTCCGACCACCAGTACCCGAGTCGTGCCATCCGTCTCCCCTGGCCGGGCTCGCGACCGCCCAGGAACGTGCACGGCCCCGTTTTCAGCGACGCTCGGGGCCGGTCTGTTCGGCGGGCCTCACCTTCCCGGTCGAGTCGACATCCTGCCCCGGTGCGTTGACATTTACCATCCACGGGGTGCCGAACCGGTCGACCAGCATGCCGAATGCCTCGGCCCAGAACGTCGGCTGCAGCGGCATCTGCACGGTGCCGCCGTCGCCCAGTTCGCCGAAGACACGCTGCGCTTCCTCGACCGACTCGTAATTCATCGAGAGCGCGAAGCCCCTGATGCCTTCGAAGGGATCTTCGCTCACGGCGTCCGACGCCATCAGTGCGCGTCCATCGATGATGAGCCGCGCGTGCATGATGCGCTGTGCCCGGTCGGGCCCGACGTCGCTCGCCGCAGGCGACTCGGCATACGTCTGCATCAGTTCGATCTTGCCGTGGAACACGCGCTCGTAGAAGCGCATCGCCTCCGCGCAATTTCCGTCGAAGAACAGGTAGGCATCGAGGTGGGCCATGGTCGTCTCCGCATCGCTGGAGCTGCCATGCTCCACGCTCCGGCACCCGGCGGAAATCGGACGGCCGCCGACACGCGGCCCTCGCGGGCGCCTGTGCGCCCCGGCGCGATGAACCTCGCCGCCGCATCCGGTCTGAGCGAGTGGCGATCAGATCGCCGCGCGCGTCAACCCGTGCAAGGCGCAGCGCACCGGCGGCGGCTCATAGCCGCTGCCTATCAAATCCGGCGTGACAATCTATTGGCTCTAAGACGCCCGCGCACGGACAATGCACGCCATCCCCTACCGCCCTGCCCGCGCAGGCACCTGATTCGACTGGAGTGAACGCATGAACCTGATCAACACGACCATCAAGCCCTTCAAGACCACCGCCTACCACAATGGCAAGTTCGTCGAGGTGACGGACCAGACCGTGCGCGGCAAGTGGTCGGTCTTCATCTTCATGCCGGCCGCCTTCACCTTCAATTGCCCGACGGAAGTCGAGGACGCGGCAGACAACTATGCCGAGTTCCAGAAGATGGGTGCCGAGGTCTACATCGTCACCACCGACACGCACTTCTCGCACAAGGTCTGGCACGAGACCTCGCCCGCCGTCGGCAAGGCGAAGTTCCCGCTGGTCGGCGACCCGACGCACCAGCTGACGCGCGCCTTCGGCGTGCACATCGAGGAGGAAGGCCTGGCGCTGCGCGGCACGTTCGTCGCCAATCCGGACGGCGTCATCAAGACGCTCGAAATCCACGACAACGCGAT
>DASUMQ010000094.1:0-10862 GCA_036277615.1 Steroidobacteraceae bacterium | reverse complement strand
CGTCTATGGCCGCATGACGGGCTGGGGGCAGACGGGTCCGCTCGCGCACGCCGCCGGGCACGACATCAACTACATCGCGCTCACGGGTGCACTGCATCTGATCGGCGAGCGCGGTCGCAAGCCGGTGCCGCCGCTGAACCTCGTCGGTGATTTCGGGGGCGGCGCAATGATGCTGCTCGCCGGCGTGCTGGCGGCGCTGCTCGAGGCGGCCCGCTCCGGCAAGGGGCAGGTGGTCGACGCCGCGATGACCGACGGCACCGTCGCGCTGCTGGGGATCTTCTTTTCGCAGCGGGCGACGTATCGTGATTTCCAGGACGTCACCGGCGGTGAAATGCTCGCGGGCGCGGCGCCGTACTACGGCACGTACGAGACCCTCGACCACAAGTACCTCGCGATCGGCGCGATCGAGCCGCAGTTCTACGCGCTATTGATCGAGCGGCTGGGCCTCGATCGGAAATACCTCGGGGCGGGGTTTCCCGCGGGTCGCACCGGCGACGACGACGTCCGCGCGGCGATCGCCGCAGCCGTGCGCACGCGTACGCGCGACGAGTGGGCGACGGTCTTCGAAGGCACCGACGCGTGCGTCGCGCCGGTCCTGAGCCTCGCCGAAGCGGCCAGGCATCCGCACAACGTCGCCCGCGGCACGTTCGTGACGGTCGACGGCGTCGAGCAGCACGCGCCTGCCCCGCGCTTCGGCCGCACGGCTGCGTCGCCGGTGCGGCCACCGCCGGCGGCCGGTGCCGACACCGCGGCCGTGCTCCAGGACATCGGGTTCAGCGAGCAGCGGATTGCGGAGTTGCGCGCGGCCGGTGCATTGACCTGATCGCTTTGGGGCGGGCGCCGCGCAGGGCGTTCGCCACGGGGCCGACATCGATTCACGCCACGACCTGGAGGTCGGGAAGGAGCCGGTGATGAGGGGAACAATGAGGTTCGTCCTGGCGTGCGCCGGCGCATGGGCCGTCGCCGCGGGCTCGCAGGCCGCCGAAGTCGAGGTCATGACGCAGAACCAGTACGTCGGCACCGACCTGATCGCGCTCGTCACGGAGCCGGATTTCAACGCCGCGGTCGTCGACGCGCTGAAGACGCGAGCCGGCACGAAACCGGCGGAGCGAATGCAGGCGCTTGCACGCCTGATCGACGTGCGCGATCCCGCGCTCGTGGGCCTGCAGGAGGTGTACGACTTCAGATGTGCCGATGCGGTGCCGCGGCCGAACCGCGGCTGCGACAACCCCGAGGTCGCCGGTGCGTTCATCGACCAGCTGGCGGCGACGGTCAGTGCGCTGGGGAGCCGTTACCGCGAGGTCGGCACCGTCGTGAACCTGGACCTGCCGGCCACGTTGCCACCGCCGCTGAACCAGCTCCCCGGCGTGCCGATCGTGTACGACGAAGGCGTCATCTATGTTTCGGTCGTCGATCGTGACGTGATCCTCGCGCGCGACGACGTCGCGGCGACGCCGGTGCCGTTCGCGGCACTCGGGTTCTGCACCGCGTCGGATGACGGCTGCAACTTCCAGGCAGCGGCGTCGGCCCCGCTCGACGTACCGCCATTCCCGGTCCCGATCGACATCCGCTTCGAGCGGGGCTTCGTCGCGGTCGACGCCGTCGTCGACGGGCGCAGCTTGCGTTTCGTCAACACGCACCTCGAGACGCGACTCGAGGGGTCCGGCCCCGCTGCGCGCGGGTTCCAGTCGGCGCAGGCGTTCGAGCTCATGCAGGTGCTCGCGGCCGCCGCGCAATACCTCCCGGTGGACACGCAGGTCGTCGTCGGCGATTTCAATTCCGCGCCGGAGGACCCGACGTTCCCGGTGCCGCCCGGGTTCCCGGCCTACCTGGGCATTCCGCCCTATCTGCAGATCGCGAACGCGGGTTTGCTCGACGCCTGGACGGCCCAGCCCGGCAGCGACACGGCGCGCGGTCGCGCGTTCGACGGGCGCAGCTGCTGCCAGTGGGAAGACCTGAGCAACCGGCGTTCCGATCTCTACGAGCGCATTGACCTGATCTGGACGAGCGGCGCACCGCAGGTGCGCGACGCGCGCCTGCTCGGCGAGTCCATCGGCGACAAGACGCTGCCCAAAGGCCAGGGCCTGTGGCCTTCGGACCACGCGTCGGTGGCGGCCACGCTCCGATACATAGACTGAGTCGTACGCGCCGGCCGCGTCGGTGGGGAACACTGCGGCGCTGGCGAAGAACGCGGCGCCGCGGCAGCTCCACCCTGCTGTGACTGACCTGCAGGGTCACCGAGGATTTAACGCACCGCACAAAAACGCCGGCCGGTCGTTTATGATCGACCGGTGACCGCCCGGTCTCGGGCGTCGCACCCCTCGCAGCAGGACGATCGAGACGACCGAGCCCGGGCGCACGCGTCCGCGCCGACAGAACGGAGTACACGATGGCAGACGCATTCATCTTCGACCACGTGCGCACCCCGCGCGGTCGCGGCAAGCCCGACGGCTCGCTGCACGGCATCACCCCGATCCAGCTCGCGGCGCAGGCGCTGCAGGCCGTGCGCGACCGCAACGGACTCGACACCGCCCTGCTCGACGACATCGTGCTCGGCTGCGTTTCGCCGATCGGCGAGCAGGGCGCCGACATCGCGCGCGTCGCGGCGCTGGTCGCGGAATTCGACGAGAGCGTCCCGGGGCAGCAACTCAACCGTTTCTGCGCGTCCGGTCTCGAAGCCGTCAACAACGCCGCGGCGCAGGTGATGTCGGGCCAGTCACACGGCGTCATCGCGGGAGGCGTCGAGTCGATGTCCCGCGTGCCGATCGGCGCAGACGGCGGCGCGTGGGTCGCCGACCCCGCCGTCGCCTACCAGACCTATTTCGTGCCGCAGGGCATCGGCGCCGACCTGATCGCGACGCTCGACGGTTACAGCCGCACGGACGTCGACGCGTTTGCGGTCGAGAGCCAGCGGCGTGCCGCGGCCGCGTGGTCCGACGGCCGTTTCGCGAAGTCCGTCGTGCCGGTCCGGGACGTACTCGGCCGCGTCGTGCTCGACCGTGACGAGCACATGCGCCCGGACACCACGGTCGCGAGCCTTGCGGCGCTCAAGCCGGCGTTCGCCGCGATGGGCGAGCAGGGCGGATTCGACGCGGTCGCGCAGATGAAGTACCCGCAGGTCGAGTCGATCGACCATGTGCACACGGCGGCGAACTCGTCCGGCATCGTCGATGGCGCGGCCGGCGTGCTGATCGGCAGCAAGCGCTTCGCGGGCAAGACAGGCCTGAAACCTCGCGCGCGCATCCGCGCGTTCACCTCGATCGGCAGCGAGCCCGCGATCATGCTGACGGGCCCGGCGCTCGTGACGCAGAAGTTGCTCAAGCGCGCCGGCATGAGCATCGGCGACATCGACCTGTTCGAAGTCAACGAGGCGTTCGCGTCGGTCGTCATGCGCTTCATGCGTGCGATGGACGTGCCGCACGAGAAGGTCAACGTCAACGGCGGAGCGATCGCGATGGGACACCCGCTCGGCGCCACGGGCGCAATGATCCTCGGCACCGTGCTCGACGAACTCGAGCGCCGCGACCTCAAGACCGCGTTGATCACGCTCTGCGTGGGCGCGGGCATGGGCACCGCCACGATCATCGAGCGCGTCTGACGCGCACCGTCGAGCAGGAACGCAACCACATGTCGAAGCATTTCAACGTCGCCGTCGACACGGACGGCATCGCCCTGATCACGATGGACAGCCCGGGCCGCTCGATGAACGTGTTCGCGCCCGAAGTCGAGGCCGAACTCGCGCAGGTGCTCGAGCGTGTCGTCGGCGATGCGTCAATCAAGGGCGCGATCGTGACCTCGGGCAAGCCGAGCTTTCTCGCGGGCTACGACCTGACCGAGTTCCTCGGCAAGTTCGGTCCGAGCATCACCGCGGCCGAGGCCTACGAACGGTTCTCGGGCGGCTTGCAGAAGCTGCTGCGGAGGCTCGAAACCTGCGGCAAGCCCTGGGTGGCCGCGATCAACGGGCTCGCGCTCGGCGGCGGCTTCGAGCTGTGCCTCGCCTGTCACTACCGCGTCATGGCGGATGACCCGAAAGCGTTCGTCGGCCTGCCCGAGGTGAAGGTGGGCCTGTTGCCGGGCGGCGGAGGCACGCAGCGCATGCCGCGCCTGATCGGCGTCGCGCAGGCGCTGCCGTACCTGCTCGAGGGTGGCAACATTTCGGCCAGGGAGGCGAGGAAGCTCGGCCTCGTGCACGAAATCGTGCCGCCGGGGGAACTGATCGAGACGGCGCGCCGCTGGCTGCTTGCGACGCCGACGGCCGTGCAGCCGTGGGACCAGAAGGGGTACCGCGTGCCGGGCGGCGTCGGCTTCCAGAGCGCGACGGTGACGCAGACCTTCACCGGCGCGACGACACTCGTCGCGAAGAAGACGCTGCACAATTACCCGGCGCCGGCCGCGATCCTCTCGTGCGTCTACGAAGGCACGCTCGTGCCGATCGACAAAGGGCTCGACATCGAGGCGAAGTATTTCGCGACGCTGGTCACGAGCCCGGTCTCGCGCAACCTGATCCGGACGATGTTCGTGAACAAGGGAGCCGCGGACAAGCTCGCGGCACGACCCGCGGACGTGCCGAAAGCCCAGGTCCGCAAGCTCGGCGTGCTCGGCGCCGGCATGATGGGCGCAGGCGTCGCCTACGTCTCGGCGCTCGCGGGCATGGACGTCGTGCTGATCGACTCGAGCCTCGAACTGGCCGAAAAGGGCAAGGCCTATTCGGCGAAGCTGCTCGCGAAAGACGTGGAGAAGGGCCGCAGGACGCCCGAGCAGGTCGAGCAGGTCCTCGCGCGCATCACGCCCACGGTCGACTACGCCCGGCTCGAGGGCGCGGACCTCGTGATCGAGGCCGTGTTCGAACACCGCGGCATCAAGGCGGACGTCACGGCCCAGGCCGAGGCGGTGATGCCGAAGGAGTCGGTGTTCGCGAGCAACACCTCGACGCTGCCGATCACCGGCCTCGCGAAGGCGTCGAAGCGCCCGAAGAACTTCATCGGTATCCACTTCTTCTCGCCGGTGGAGAAAATGCCGCTGGTCGAGATCATCGTCGGCAAGCAGACCAGCGACGAGGCGATCGCGCGCGCGCTCGACTACGTGGGCCAGCTCAGGAAGACGCCGATCGTCGTCAACGACAGCCGCGGCTTCTACACGAGCCGCTGCTTCGGCACCTACACGAACGAAGGCGAATCGATGCTCGCCGAGGGCATCGACCCGCGCCTGATCGAGGGCGCCGGCAAGCTCGCCGGCATGCCGGTGGGGCCGCTCGCGGTCAGCGACGAAGTCAGCATCGAACTGCAGTACAAGGTCATGTCGCAGACGCGCGAGGACCTCGGCGCCAGGTACAAGGAGCCGAAGTCCTGGCCGGTCGTGAAGCGGTTCGTCGAGGACCTGAAACGCCTCGGGCGCAAGAGCGGCGCGGGTTTCTACGACTACCCCGCCGACGGGCGCAAGCGGCTCTGGGCCGGACTCGCGCAGGAGTTCAAGCTGCTCGAGAAACAGCCGTCGGTCGAGGAACTGAAGACGCGCCTCCTGTACATCCAGGCGCTCGAGGCGGCCCGCTGCTACGAAGAGGGCGTGCTGCGCAGCGTGCACGAGGCCGACCTCGGTTCGATCCTCGGGTGGGGCTTCCCCGCCTACACGGGCGGCACGTTGTCGTTGATCGACACCGTCGGCCCCGCGAAGTTCGTCGCCGAGTGCAAGCGGCTCGCGAAGCTGCACGGCGAGCGCTTCAAACCGACCAAGGGCCTGCTCGCGCGCGCGCAGAGCGGCGAGACGTATTACGCCACGGCGACTCCGGCCGCCGCCCAGGCGTCCTGACCCTTAGGAGACGACGAATGAGCGTAGTGCTGCAGGAAAAGCGGGGACGCGTGACGATCGTCACGATGAACCGCCCGGAATCACTGAACGGTTTCACGACCGACTTGCGGCTCGGGTTGCTGAAAGCGCTGCAGGATGCCGCGGCGGACACGTCGGTGCGCGCGGTGGTGCTGACCGGCGCCGGCCGCGGCTTCAGCGCGGGCGCTGACCTCAAGGCGGAGCCGATGACTTCGGGCGCGCAGGTCGAGCGCATGCTGAACGACGAGTACGGCGCGGCGCTGCGCACGATCGTGACGATGGCCAAGCCGGTGATCGCGGCCGTAAACGGGTTCGCGACCGGCATCGGCGGCTCGTTCGCACTTGCCTGCGACCTGGTCGTGATGGGCGAGAACGCTTTTTTCCAGGTGCCGTTCCAGAAGCTCGGCCTCGTGCCGGACGGTGGCATGTGCTGGCTGCTGACCGAGCGCGTCGGTCACCGGCGCGCCTTCGAAATCGCGGTGAGCGGCGAGCGCGTGCCGGCGGCGCGGTGCCTCGAGTGGGGCCTTGCGAACCGGGTCGTGCCGGACGAGCAGGTCGTCGACGCGTCCGTCGCCTGGGCAGACGAGCTTTGCGAGGCGGCACCGATCGCGCTCGGCTACATGAAGCAACTGCTGCGCGGCGCACCGGGGATGGGCTACGAGCAGACGATTCGCGCGGAGGCGCGACTGCAGGCGCCGTGCATCGACAGCGCAGACTTCCTCGAGGGTGTCACGGCGTTTCGCGAGAAACGCGCGCCGAAGTTCGCGGGCCGGTGATTGCCCTCATCCGCACAGCGTGCAACCTCTCCCGCGGGCGCGGGAGAGTGACGTCGGGATAAGGAGCCGAGCATGAGCGCGCCCACGACGACGGCGAGCATCGAGGCCGCGACCACGCCGATGCGTCCGGGGCTCGAGATCGAAAGCGCAGCGCTGGAGGCCTACCTTGCGGAGCACGTCGCGGGTTTCGCGGGGCCGCTCGAGATCCGGCAGTTCAAAGGCGGGCAGTCGAACCCGACGTACCTGCTGATCACGCCGGCGAAGCGCTACGTGCTCAGGCGCAAGCCGCCCGGACAGCTGCTCGCCTCCGCCCACGCGGTCGACCGCGAGTTCAAGGTCATCAGCGCGCTCGGTCGCCACACCGACGTGCCCGTGCCACACGCGCACGTGCTCTGCACCGACGAAACGGTGATCGGCACGTGGTTCTACGTGATGGACCACGTCGACGGCCGGATCTACTGGGACCCGTCTTTTCCGGACGTGCCGTTCGAGCAGCGGCGTGCGCACGCGTTCGCGCTCTGCGACGGCCTCGCGCGGCTGCACCGCGTCCGGCCGGAGGCTGCGGGTCTGGCGGACTACGGCAAGCCGACCGGCTACCTGGGCCGCCAGATCGCGCGCTTCACCAAGCAGTACACCGAGGACACCGCCGGCGGTCACATCGACTCGATGGAGCGCCTGATCGAGTGGCTGCCGAAGAACGTGCCGCAGCACGAGCCGCCGGCCGCCGTCGTGCATGGCGACTACCGCGCCGACAACGCGATCTTCCACCCGACGGAGCCGCGCGTCGTCGCGATCCTCGACTGGGAATTGTCCGCGCTCGGCGACCCGCTCGCGGACTTCGCATATCACCTGATGGTCTATCGCCTGCCGACGCTGTCGATTCCGATGCTGGGCGGGCGCGACGTCGCGGCACTCGGGTTGCCGTCGGAGCAGGAGTACCTCGCGCATTACGAGCGGGTCACCGGCTTCGACATCGATCGACGCGAGCTAGAGTTCTACCTGGCGTTCAGCATGTTCCGGCTCGGCGGCATCTTCCACGGCATTCGCAGCCGCGTGGTGCGCGGCACTGCCGTGAGCGCCGAGGCCCGCCGCTACGCCGGCTTCACCGACACGATCTGCGACGTCGCCTGGGCACAGGCCCAGCGCGCGAGCCGACTATAACCGTCATGGGAACAAACACTTAGGGCGCTCAAAGCCCGTGTGGTAAAGTGCGCGGCTAATTCGATCCTGCGGGTCCACCGCCACCGATGCTCAAGCAACGCACGCTCAAGAACTCGATCCGCGCGACCGGTGTGGGCCTGCACAGTGGCAAGAAGGTGCTCATGGTCCTGCGCCCGGCCCCCGCGCACTCGGGGATCGTCTTCCGGCGCACCGACCTCGACGAGGTGGTCGACATCCCGGCCACGGCCGGCAACGTCAGCCAGACCACGCTCGGCACCAGCCTGACGCAGGGCACGGCGACCGTTTCGACCGTCGAGCACCTGATGTCGGCGCTCGCAGGCCTCGGCATCGACAACCTCGTCGTCGAGTTGAGCGCGGCCGAGGTGCCGATCATGGACGGCAGCGCCGGCCCCTTCGTGTTCCTGCTGCAGTCGGCGGGCATCGAGGAACAGAACGCCGCGAAGCGCTTCGTGCGCGTCAAGAAGAGCATCAAGGTCGAGGACGGCGACAAGTGGGCGCGCTTCGATCCGTACGACGGTTTCAAGGTTAACTTTGAAATCGAATTCGACCATCCGGTGTTCAAGCGCCGCTCGCAGGCGGCGTCGATGGACTTCTCGACGACCACGTTCCTGCGCGAGGTGAGCCGCGCCCGGACGTTTGGCTTCATGCGCGACCTCGAGTACATGCGAGCGCGCAACCTGGCGCTCGGCGGCAACCTCGACAACGCGATCGTGCTGGACGACTACCGGATCCTGAACGAGGACGGGTTGCGCTACGAAGACGAGTTCGTGAAGCACAAGATCCTGGACGCGATCGGCGACCTGTACCTGCTCGGCCACAGCCTGATCGGCGAGTTCAGCGGCTACAAGTCGGGTCACGGCCTCAACAACCGCCTGGTCCGCGCGCTGGTCGCGGACGCCTCGGCCTGGGAAGAAGTGACCTATGAGCGCCCCGCCGACGCGCCGATCAAGTACGTCGAGGCTGCAAGCACGGCCTGAAGACGTGGTCAGTGGCTGGTGGCTTGTGGCTAGTAAGTATCCGACTGCGTCGGCGCACGGCTTGGCAGCTTGTTACTAGCCACTGGCCACTAGCCACCAGCCACTTTCTCCCTGCCCCGAACCTTCACCCGCAGCTTGCCGATCGGCACCTCGCCGCCGGCCTCGAGTCGGGCCTTCAGTGCGCGCGCGCCGTAGCGCACTCGTGGCGTCCAGGCGGCGGAGTCCATGATCACGACCAGATCGGCCCCTCGACGCGACGCCGAGACCAGATGCGGGCGGAGCGCCTCGGCCAGTTCCAGGCGCACCTTTTCGGTCAGGGTCGCGGCGGATCCAGCCTTGCGGGCGAGGGCGTCGAGGCCGGGGGCGAGACCGGTGAACAGCGGTTTGAGCGAACCGGACATTATCAAACGATTTTTTACAAAGACGAGTTTTATTTGCCAAGGGCGCGACCACTGCGCCATAGTTTGACGATTCTGTGACATGGCGCAACGTAGCCCGCTGAGGGCACGTCCGGCGACCGTGTTGCTTTCGCCCAGCACGAACCAGGACCTGGCGCGGCATGAACTTTCGAATCACCACGGGCCGTGCGGGCCGCACCCGTCACATCGAACTCTCGGGACCGCGCACGACGCTCGCGGCAGTGCTGATCGTGGCCACGATTTTTGTCGTCGGCCTTGTGCTCGGCCGCTTCCTGCTCGGCGCCGGCGCCGAGCAGCGGGCGTTCGTCCGCGCGCTGGCGCAGCAGAGGATCGACCTGCAGGCGGCGCGCGGCCAGATCGACGGCCAGGTAGACGCGCTCGCGGCCCGCGTCGGCATGCTCAACGCTCAGTTACTCCGTCTCGATGCGCTCGGCCGGCGCCTGACCGACCTCGCGGGTCTGGACCGCGGCGAATTCGACTTCGAGCAGGCGCCGCCTGCGGGCGGCCCGGAGGCCAGCGAGCCGCAGGGCGGTTCGGCGCAGGTGCCGGGCCTGACCTCCGTGCTCGACGCCCTCGAGTCACAGATCGAGAATCGTGAGCAGCAGCTGTTCGCGCTCGAAACGCTGCTGGCCTCGCGCGAGCTCGGCGCCCGTATCATGCCGGGCGGCCTGCCGCTGATCGGCGGCTGGATCTCTTCCCACTTCGGCCGGCGCACCGACCCGTTCACGGGCCGGGGCGCTTTCCATTCCGGCGTCGATTTCGCCGGCGCACCGGGCAGCCGGGTGATCGCGGTGGGTCCCGGCGTGGTGTCGTTCTCGGGTTACAAATCAGGCTACGGCAACGTGGTCGAGATCAGCCACCCGACCGGTTACATGACGCGGTACGGGCACAACGCGCGCAACCTCGTCCGCGTCGGCCAGTCGGTGCAGAAGGGCGTTCCGATCGCGGTGATCGGCAGCACCGGCCGCTCGACCGGCACCCACGTGCATTTCGAAGTGCTCCGCGACGGCAACGTCCTGAACCCGACCAGGTACCTGGCCGCGCCCTGAAGAAGGGGATAGGGGTTAGGGGATTGGGGATAGTGGCGCAACCCCACCGTATTCTCAGCAGCTGAACATCGCAGGGCGCCGGCTCCAACGGCGTCTGCCGCAGCCCGCGGGCCACGAACCTTGACTGCGTGCCGCCGGTCCAAATCGCCGCACCTCCGCACTATCCCTATCCCCTAACCCCTATCCCCTGTCTCCTATCCCCTTGTTTCTACTGGCTTCGGCCCCATCCCCGGCGATCCTGTAGAATTTCCGCTTTTCACCCCACCCCGCTTCGCCCGGAGCCCCTGTGGCCAATTGGCTCACCCGCATCTTTGGCAGCCGCAACCAGCGGCTGATCAGCCAGTACAACGGCATCGTCCGCCAGACCAATGCCTTCGAGCAGACCCTGCAGGCACTCTCCGACGCCGAGCTCGCCGGCAAGACCGTCCAGTTCCGCGAGCAGATCGCCAAGGGCAAGTCGCTCGACGACCTGCTGCCCGAAGCGTTCGCCGTGGTCCGCGAGGCCTCGCGCCGCACGCTGGGGCTGCGGCATTTCGACGTGCAGCTGATCGGCGGCATGGTGCTGCACGACGGCAAGATCGCCGAGATGCGGACGGGCGAGGGCAAGACGCTGGTCGCGACGCTGCCGGCGTACCT
>DASUMQ010000093.1:0-11498 GCA_036277615.1 Steroidobacteraceae bacterium | reverse complement strand
GACCGGCGATTGATTTGGCCGGGGTGCTGCGTCTTACTCGCATGCGCCGATGGACGATGCCGTGAAGGACGATCGCGACCTGGTCGCTGCGATGCTCGCGGGCGACGAGCGCGCATTCACGCGGTTCTTCGAAACCTATTTTCCCCGCGTCTACCGCTTCGTCCTGCCGCGCCTCGGGCACAACGTCGACGCGGCCAAGGACGTGGTGCAGTCCACGCTGATCAAGGCGATGCGAGCGCTCGGCGACTGGCGTGGCGAGGCGACGCTGTTCACCTGGCTCTGCCAGATCAGCCGCCGCCAGATCGCCGACCACGTTCGCACGCAGCGCCGGCATGCCGGCAAGGTGGTCCTGATCGATGACAGCGACGAGGTCCGGGCAGCGCTCGAAGCCGTCGAGGCACCGGATGCCGACGACCCGTTCCGGGGCGCCGACCGCGCGGAACTCCGCCGGCTCGTGCACGCGGTGCTCGACCGGCTGCCGCAACGCTATGGCGAGGCGCTCGAGTGGAAGTACGTGGAGGGTCGGTCGGTCGCGGAGATCGGTGACCGGCTCGGCATCGGCCACACCGCGGCCCAGTCGCTGCTCGCGCGCGCCCGGATCGCGTTCAGGGAAGGCCTCGAGGCTGTGTTCGGCGCCGCGGTCGGCGACGTGCTCGCCAGCCTCGGCACGTGAGTACAACGATGCAAGACGAATACGACGACGACACCTCCGCCGGCGACGATGCAAAGCTCGAAGCCCTGCTGCGCACCGCAGGACCACGCCCGCAGCCGCCTGCCGACGTCACGGCCGCGGTGCGCGCGGCCGTCGCGGACGAGTGGCGGGCCGTGGTGGAGAGCAGGCGGGCGCGGCGCCCACGCACGCCCTGGCTCGCCGCAGCCGCCGTCGCCGCCGTCGCAATCGGCGTCTGGCTGCTCGCACCGGGGATGCTGCAACGCTCCACCGATGTCGCCGCGGTCGCCCGGCTTACCGGAGCCGTCGAGTACCGTCGCGCCGGCAGCGAAGCGTGGCAGGCACTGGACGCGGCCGCCTCGGTCGCGTCCGGGGACGAGGTGCGGACCTTGCCGACCGGCCGCCTGTCGCTTCGTGTCCCGGACGGGCTCGAGCTCCGTCTCGACGTGGCGACGACCATCGCGTTCGAGGGCGACGACGCGGTACGCCTCCACCGCGGGCGCGTCTACGTGGACGCGGGCCCGGTCGCTGGCGCATTCGCCATCACGACGTCGCTCGGCGACGTGCGTCACCTCGGCACGCAATACAGCGTCGGCCTCGCCGGCGACACGCTCGACGTCGCCGTGCGCGAAGGCAGCGTGACGGTCGATCACGACCGCAAACCCGTGGTCGCGCGCGCGGGTGAACGCATCACCTTGCAGCGTGACGGTCGCCTCCTGCGCAGCGAAGTCGTGCGCTACGGCGAGCAGTGGCAGTGGGCGCAGGCCGTCGCGCCGACGCTGGCGATCGACGGACGCACGCTCGATGAATTCCTCGCGTGGGCCGCGCGGGAGACCGGGCGACAACTCGTGTACACCTCGCCGGAGGCGGCACGTGAAGCCGAGCAGACGGTGCTCAAGGGCTCGGTCGACGGATTGTCGCCGGTAGATGCCGTGGCGGCGGTCCTGACGACGACGCCGTCGCTCGAGCACCGATGGGCCGGCGGACAGATCCGCATCGCGCACGGCGCGGCGGGCGAGGATCCACGATAGGCGCACCGCTGCACGTCGGCTAACATCACGGTCGCCCGGCGCACGTTGCCGGGCGCCGCATGCCACGCCGCACCGCCCTTCCCTGCCAAGGTCGAGATTCGTCGCAGCGCCACCGGGCTTGCGTGCTCGCGCTGCTGCTCGGCGTCTGCGTGGCGGCCCCGTCGCACGCGGCCCCACCGTATGCCGGCCGTTCACTCGACGAGTCGCTGCGCGACCTCGCGACCGCCGGCAACCTGCAACTCGTCTATACGTCGGCCCTGGTACCGCCCGACCTCACGGTCGAACGCGAGCCGGGCGCGGGTTCACCGCTCGAGGCGATCACCGAGGTGCTCGCGCCGGCCGGACTCCGGATCGAGCGCATCGACGAGCGCACGTTCGCGATCGTGCGCTCATCGACGCCGGTGCGATCGGCGCCGAGCGAGCAGCGCCAGCCTGCCGCGGCCGACCGGCTCGACGAAATCGTCGTGACCTCGAGCCGCTACGCGCTCGCCGCGTCGGTCCCGGACGTGCACACGTTCCTGGCGCAGGGCGACCTCGAGGCCCTGCCGCGCCTCGCGGAAGACGCGCTGAAGGCCGTGCACCGTCTGCCGGGCGCCGCGAGCAACGGCCTGGACGGTCTTGCGCACATGCGCGGCGGCGAGGCCGACGAAACGCAGGTGCTGCTCGACGGACTGCCACTGTACGAGCCGTTCCACCTCCGGCTCCTGCAAAGTCCCGCGAGCCTGCTCGACGAACGGATTCTCGGCGGCCTCGACGCGTACGCCGGCGGCTTCACGGCCGAATTCGGCGACCGCATGAGCGGCATCGTCGATGCGCGCTCGCTGCATCCCGAAACCGACGCGCAGTACGAACTCGGCCTGAGCCTGATGCACGCGAACGCGCTGGCGTCGCAGCGTTTCGCCGGCGGCCACGGGCGATGGCTCGCCTCGTTCAGGCGCAGCAACCTGGACGAGATCGCCGACATGCTCCGGTCCGAGATCGGCGAGACCTCGTACGTCGACGGCTTTGCGCGCGTCGATTACGAATGGTCGCCCGCAACGCGCGGCAGCGTGCACCTGCTCGCGGCCAGCGACGTCGCGGAAGTGAACAACTCCGCGGACACCGAGCGCAGCGACGCCGAGTACTCGAACACCTACCTCTGGGCCACGCTCGAGCACGACTGGTCACCGCGCCTCGTCACCACGGCGCTGCTCTCGTACACCGACGTGTGGTCCCGACGCGAAGCCGTGGTCGACGAACCCGGGTTGCGGAGCGGGCACGTCGACGACGAACGGAACTACGACGTGCTCGGGCTCAGGCTCGACGCGCGTTACTCCGGTGAACGATGGTGGCATCGCGCCGGTCTCGACGTGCGCTCGCTGTCGGCGCGCTACGAGTACGCCGGGCAGGTCGACTACGCTCCCGATTACCCGTTTCCCGGGGCGCAAGCTTTCGTGCGCGTGCTGTCGCCTGCGCCGGCCGGCGAACACGTCGCCGCGTACTACACCGTGCGCACGCAACTCGGCGACGCCATCACGGGTGAATTCGGCCTGCGCTGGGACGAGCAGACGTACGGCGTCGACGCGGACGATCAGCTCGCCCCCCGTGTCAACCTCGCCTGGCGGTTGCGCGACGGCACCCGGCTGCTCGCGAGCTGGGGTCGCTACGTGCAGTTCCAGGGCATCGAGGAGTTGCAGGTCGAGGACGGCATCGACGAGTTCCAGCGCGCCCAGCAGGCCGACCACGCGATCGTGGGCCTCGAGCATGACTTCTCGCCGGCGCTGACGCTGCGGGTCGAAGCCTATCGCAAGGACTACGAGCGGTTGCGCACGCGGTTCGAGAATCTCTACGACCCGTTGTCGCTCGCGCCCGAACTGCGCTGGGACCGCACTGCCATCTCGCCAGACTCGGCGCGCGCCGAAGGGTTCGAATCGCTGTTGTCCTTCAAGGAGTCGGGACACTGGAGCGGCTGGCTTTCGTACGCGTGGTCGCATGCGGTCGACCGTGTCGCCGGCGCCGACGTGCGACGCAGCTGGGACCAGTCCCACACGGTCAACGCAGGGCTCGGCTGGGCCGGCGGACCCTGGCAGGCCACGCTCGCCGCGCAATACCACACGGGCTGGCCGGTCACGCCGATCGGACTCGACGCCCAGGGCAACGTGGTCGTGGGCGAGCGCAACGATCGCCGCTACGCCGACTATGGTGCGCTCGATGCCCGTGTCAGTTACGAGTGGACCCTGTCACGCGGCACGCTGACGGCGCACTTCGACGTCACGAACTCGCTCGACCGACGCAACCCCTGCTGCACCGATCTCGAGTACGAGCGCGACGCCGGCGGCACCGCCACGCTCGAACGCGAGTTGCGACACTGGCTGCCGCTCGTCCCCTCGGTCGGCGTGCTCTGGAAATTCTGACGCCTCCGTCGCCGTGCGAGTTCGCGGGCGCCGCGACCTAGGCCAGGCTCGCCATGTCGATCACGAACCGGTATTTAACGTCACTCCTCAGCATCCGCTCGTACGCGGTGTTGATGTAGTCCATCGGGATCGTTTCGATGTCCGAGACGAGCTCGTGCTCCGCGCAGAAATCGAGCATTTCCTGCGTCTCGCGGATACCGCCGATCAACGAGCCGGCCAGCTGCCGCCGCCGGAAGATCAGGCTGAACACCTGCGGCGACGGATGCGGGTTCTCCGGCGCCCCGACGAGCACGAGCGTGCCGTCGCGATTGAGCAGCGCGAGCAGCGCATCGAGCGAATGCGGGGCGGCGACCGTGTCGATGATCAGGTCGAGCCGGTTCGCGAAGCGGGCCATCTGCGACGCGTCGCGCGAGACGCAGACTTCGTGCGCGCCGAGGCGCAGCCCATCGTCGACCTTGCCTGGCGAACTCGTGAACAGCACGACGCGCGCACCCATCGCACGCGCGATCTTCACGCCCATGTGGCCCAGGCCGCCGAGACCGACGATGCCGACGGTCCTGCCCGGGCCTGCATTCCAGTGACGAAGCGGCGAGTATGTCGTGATGCCGGCGCAGAGCAGCGGCGCGACGGCCGCGAGCTGCCGCTCGTCGTGCCGGATCCGCAGCACGAACGATTCCTTGACGACGATCGTCTGGGAATAGCCGCCGTACGTATTCTCGCCACCGAACGCGGGGCCGTTGTAGGTGCCGATGAAACCGTTGTCGCAGTACTGCTCGAGCCCCTCGCCGCAGGACGGACAGCGGCCGCAGCTGTCCACCAGGCAACCGACGCCGGCCAGGTCGCCGACCTTGAAGTTGCTCACCTGCGGGCCGACCGCCACCACGCGCCCGACGATCTCGTGCCCAGGCACCGACGGGTAGAGCGTGTTCTTCCACTCGTTGCGTGCGGTGTGCAGGTCCGAGTGGCAGACGCCGCAATGCAGGATCTGGATCTGCACGTCGTCGGCGACGGGGTTCCGGCGCTCGATGTCGAACGGTGCGAGGGGCGAGGTTGCGGACTGCGCCGCATAGGCTTTGGTCTTGATCACGACAAGCTTCCTTGGGTGCGGACGTAGTGCCGCACGAGTGGCTGGAAAGAATAAAACGTGTCGGAGCGTGCTCAGCGGCCGGTCATCTGCTCGAGATGATCGGGGTAGCGCGCGCCGTGCACGGTGAGCTGCGAGGCGGACTCGTCGATTTCGCGCAGGTCGGCGTCCGTGAGCGCGACGGTCGCGGCGCCGATGTTCTCCTCGATCCGGCTCAGCCGGGTCGTGCCCGGGATCGGGACGATCCAGGGCTTTTGCGCGAGCAGCCAGGCCAGCGCGACCTGCGCAGAAGTCGCTTGCCGGCGCGCAGCGATGCGACCGAGCAGGTCGACGAGCGCCTGGTTCGCCCGGCGCGCCTCGGGCGTGAAGCGCGGCAGCAGGCTGCGGAAATCGGTGCGGTCGAACTCGGTGCTGCTGTCCATCTTGCCCGTCAGGTAGCCGCGACCCAGCGGGCTGTACGGCACCAGTCCGATGTCGAGCGCTTCGAGCGTCGGGATCACCTCGGTTTCGAGGTCGCGCGTCCAGATCGAGTACTCACTCTGGAGCGCCGTGACCGGCTGCTCGGCGTGCGCGCGGCGAATCGTCTGCACGCCGGCCTCGGACAGGCCGAAATGCCGCACCTTCCCTTCGCGAATCAGGTCGCGCACCGTGCCCGCGACGTCCTCGATCGGCACGTCCGGGTCGACGCGATGCTGGTAGAACAGGTCGATCACGTCCGTCCTGAGCCGGGCGAGCGAGGCGTCGCAGACTACGCGGATGTGTGCAGGCCGACTGTCGAGCCCGGCCCACCCGGGCGCTCCGTCGTCGCGCAGCCTGAAGCCGAACTTGGTCGCAATGACGACGCGTTCGCGCACGGGCGCCAGCGCCTCGCCGAGCAACTCTTCATTGACGTGGGGCCCGTAGACCTCCGCGGTGTCGAAGAACGTCACGCCACGCTCGACGGCCGCGCGCAGCACCGACACCATTTCGCGACGATCGGCCGGCGGGCCGTATGCCATGCTCATGCCCATGCAGCCGAGCCCGATCGCGGACACCGTGAGGCCGCTGCTACCCAAATTCCGCTGCTGCATGTCCCTGCGCCTCCGATCGTGCCGCGGCTTCAACCCACGCCGTGCTGGCGGAACCACGCCAGGCACTGCGCCCACGCGTCGGCCGCTTCCTTGGGCTTGTAGCTCGGCCGGTAGTCGGCGAGGAAGCCGTGGGGTGCGTCGGGAAACACGACGATCTTCGACGGTTTCTTCGCCTTCGCGAGTGCCGCGCGCATCTGCTCGACGTTCGCGAGCGGAATTCCCTGGTCCTGCCCGCCGTAGAGCCCGAGCACGGGCGCCTTGAGCTGGTCGGCGAGGTCGATCGGGTACTTCGGTTGCAGCGGCGTGCGCTCGCCGGTGAGGCGGCCATACCAGGCAACGCCGGCCTTGAGGTCCGCGCTGTGTGCGGCGTACAGCCACACGATGCGGCCGCCCCAGCAGAAGCCCGTCACTGCGACCCGCCTGGCGTCGCCCTTGCTCGACTTGCCGGCCCAGGCGACCGCGGCGTCGAGGTCCGCCATGACCTGCTCGTCAGGGACCTTTGCAACGACTTCGGACATGATCTGCTTCCAGTCGCTGATCTTCGACACGTCGCCCTGCCTCGCGTAAAGCTCCGGCGCCACGGCGAGGTAGCCCTGTTTCGCAAAACGCCGGCAGACGTCGCGGATGTGCTCGTGCACGCCGAAGATTTCCTGCACGACGAGCACGACCGGAAAGTTCTCGCCGGTCGCGGGCATGGCGCGGTAGCCGGGAATCTCGCCGCCCTTGACGGGAATGCGCACCTCGCCGGCCGTGAGGCCGTCGGTGCCGGTCGTGATCGTGTCCGCGGACACCGGCTGCACGGCGAGTGCGAAACCGGCCGCGAGCGACGTGACGAGGATCTCGCGACGCGTCAGGGTCGGCGTGCTGCCGAGCAGCGAGGCGAGGTCGGCGCTGGTCCATTGGTCGTGCATGTGCGTGTTCCTCCTTGTGCTAGGGCCTAGCGGGGTTCGACCCCGGGTTCGTAAGGCGACTGCTCGGCCGCGACGACCGCGGCCACCTCCGGCAGCACGGTGTACTGCGTGAACTGCGGGGGCATGCGCTTCGCCTTGCCGGTCTGCAGGTCGATGCAGACGTAATGAATCAGCGCCCGCAGCAGCGTCTCGCCGTCGCCGACCCGCCGGACCTGGAAGCGACGCTCGATCCGCAGCCGGTTGTCGTTGTGAACCGGCCAGGTCGCGACTTCGATCTGGTCGCCCTCGAGGGCCGAGCGCAGGTAGTGGATCTGCGTGCGCCAGACGGCCATGCCGCGGTTGAGCTCGCGGCAGAGCTCCGGGCCGATGCCGCGCTCGATCGAGTGGGCCCACGCGCAGTCGTCGAGCCACGCCACGTAGACGGCGTTGTTGACATGACCGTAGCCGTCGATCTCCGCGTGGTGCGCGACGCGGCGGTGGATGAACGGCGACGGCAGGTCCCAGCTCATGAATTCACGGCCATCGCCTCGAGACGACGGTCCTTGTCGGCCCAGAGCCCGGCCAGCCACTGCTGGAACCGCGCGCGGAATTCCGGGTCGTCACTGTAGTCGCCCTCGGTGGCCCAGCGCTCGATCGGCCGCTTCTGCACGTGCACGCGCACGGTGTCGAGCCGCCCGCAGCACAGGTCCCACAGGCTCGGGCTCCGCTCGCGATAGGCGATCGTGACGTCGAGCACCGAGTGCAGCATCTGTCCCATCGCGGACAGCACGAACGCGACACCGCCCGCGCGCGGCGGCAACAGGTGCCGGTATGGCGATCGCATCGCGTCGTGCTTGGCCGGCGTGTATCGCGTGCCCTCGACGAAATTCATCACCGACGTCGGGATCAGCGCGAAGCGCGCGCAGGCCTTGCGCGTCGCCGCGAGGTCCTGGCCGCGCGCCTCAGGGTGCTTCGCGAGATGCGCCGACGAGTGGCGCTTCATGAACGGGAAGTCGAGCGCCCACCACGCCAGCCCGAGGAACGGCACCCAGATGAGCTGGCGCTTGAGGAAGAACTTGAGGAACGGGATGCGCCCGCTGAACGTTTCCTGCAGCACGAGGATGTCGACCCAGGAGCGATGGTTCGACACGACGAGGTACCACTCGCGCGGTGCGAGGCCGGCGAGCCCTTCGATCTGCAGCCGCAGCACGCCCATCAACCGGAAGATCGCGCCGTTGCAGCGAATCCAGGCCTCGGCAATCCACGTCAACCAGCGGCTCACGAGCGCGCGCCACCCGCGCAACGGGACGACGAGCTTACCGACCGCCACGACCATCAGGATCGGCACCCAGAAGACGACGTTCGCCGCCATCAGCAACAGGGTGACGATCCCCTTGAGCGTCGAACCACGCTTCTGCTGCACGTTCGGCCTGCCCTTCCTCGGCTGCGGGTGTGCGATTATGCCCGGGTCGGAAGCGCTGCGGAGCCTGCCATGTCGCTCGAGCTGTCGGCCCTCGAGGCACGCGTGATCGGTTCCCTGATTGAGAAACAGATCGCGACACCGGACCAGTATCCGCTGTCGCTGAATGCGCTGGTCAACGCCTGCAACCAGCGCAGCAATCGCGAGCCGGTGCTCGCCCTCGAGGAGCGCGACGTGCAGGCGGTGGTGGACGGACTCATGCGCAAGCAGCTCGTGCTGGAGAAGTCGGGCTTCGGCAGCCGGGTGCCCAAGTATCACCAGCTCTTCTGCAACACGCAGTTCGGATCGCTCAAGTTCACGCCGCAGCAGACCGCCATCGTCTGCGAGCTGTTGCTGCGCGGGCCGCAGACGCCGGGCGAGCTGCGCACGCACGCCGCGCGCCTCGCACCGATCCGGGACGTCGAGGAAATCGAGACGGCGCTCGAGGACCTGCTGACCCGACCCGAGGGACCGCACGTCGTCAAGCTCGCGCGCGAACCGGGACGGCGGGAATCCCGCTACGCGCAGCTCTTCACGGGACCGCCGTCGATGCAGCCGGCGCCGGAACCGTCGCCGGTCTCGTCGGCGGTCGAGGACGCGACCGGGGCGGGGTCACTCGCGTCGCGCGTCCACGCGCTCGAGGCCACCGTGACCGAACTGCAGCGCGAGCTGGCGGAACTCAAGGCCCGACTCGACCGATAAGACCGGGACGGCGCCCGCGGGCGGCGCCATCAATACCCTTTGCCGACGTCGACGACCGACAGCATCTTTTCGCCCGCGACGTAACGCCGCAGGTTCTCGCGCAGCACCGCGAAACGCACCGCGTCGCCCAGGTCGGAGCGGGTCGACACGTGGGGCGTGAGGATGACGTTCGGCAGCGTCCACAGCGGACTTCCGGGCGGCAGCGGCTCGGGCTCGGTGACGTCGAGGCCCGCGCCGCCGAGCTGGCCATTCTTGAGTGCCTCGATCAGCGCGTCCTGGTCGACACTCTGGCCTCGGCCGACGTTGAAGAAGTACGCGCCTCGCTTCATGGACGCGAAGAATCGCCGGTCGAACAGGCCCTTCGTTTCCGGTGTCAGCGGCGTCGTGTTGACGACGTAGTCCGCACGGCCGGCGAGTCGTAGAAGGTCCGCCGCCAATCCGACTTCACGAACGTATTCTGGGCCCGTCCGACCGCTCGCGCGGACGGCGTCGACCTGCAGGCCCAGCGCGTCAGCACGCCGGGCCACTTCCGAGCCGATGCCGCCGAGGCCGACCACGAGCACGGTCTTGCCTTCCAGCGTGACCATGCGCGAGGTGTCGGGCAGCTCGTTGGTCCAGCGCCGCTCGAGCCGCTCCGGAATGTAGAAGTCGAGGCCGCGCGCGAACGCGAACATCATCGCCAGTACGTGCTCCGCCATCACGGGCCCCGCGACCCGCTGCATGTTGGTGAGCAGGATGCCGCGGTTGCGAATCGCGGGAACCGCGACGCAACGCTCGACGCCGGCGCTGAGGACCTGTACCCACCGGATCCGGCGCCCGGCCTCGAGCACTTCGGGCGTGCAGAAGCCGAGCACGGCGTCCGCCTGGCCGGCGAGTCTTGCGGCCTCGTCAGCGTCGTCCGCGGTGAGCAGTTTTATGCCGGGCGCGACGGCCTGCAGCGACGACAACAGCTCCGGTGCCGCATTCAAGACGAGCACCGCCTTCGGTCTTGCCCAGTCCTTGCGCTCGCGCACGGGTGCGGCCGATTCCTCGAGCCCGAGCTTCTCGATCAGCGCCTGCGCTTCCGTGCCCGGTGCGGCCGCGGGCGCGTCGGCCACCGTGACGACCGGCAGCCCTGCGACCGCGACGACCAGAGCTACCAGGGCGGACCGGCTCGGCCCGATGCGGGATGCAAGCGACATGGTGAGCGTCTCCGTGCTGGTCGGCGAGGCGGCGACCGTATACGAATCCGGCCAATCGCACCACCGCGGCGGTCTGGCGTTCGCGCGTGGCGGAATGCCTGGCACCCGAGCCCAGGCGTTGCTCAAGCGGCAGTGGCGGGTGCCACCGTGATGCCGGCGACGATCCGCCGAACCCACGGCGCGATGCAGTGGCTGACCCGCGGGTCAGCACACGAGGAAAGAACGGGCCAGCCACCCGGCGGCATAAAGGCCGCCGCCGAACACGGCGTGCGTCACGACGCTCTGGAGCCGTGCCGCGTTCGGTCGCGCGGTTCTCCGGGCCGCGATGCCCGCACCCATGCCGGGCTGCAGGATCAGCATGGGTGCAGCGACCGTGGCGATACCGACGAGCAAGGCGGGTCCCAGCGTCGGCTGCCGGACCCATGCGAGGCCCCATGCCGCGAGCAGCAGCGCGGCGAAGGCGATGCCGGTCAGGTAGTGCGCGATCCAGCCGATCGTCGCCTCGCCGCGCACAGGGACAGCGGCCGCGATCGAATCGTGGCGGAAGCGACCGTGCGCTAGATGCGCGAACCAGCGTCCGACCAGCCGGTAGTTCGGCAACGGCGTGCCGAGGAGTCGTCTTCGGGCGAGCGCCCAGAGGTCCGTGCAGGCCGTCGCGCCGACACCCACGATCACCGTGCACACGAGTGTTTCCATTGCCGTCGCCTCCGTCGCTTGTCTTCTGGTTGCGCAGACGGCAAGGTGCCACTTGAAGTCGACTTCAAGTCAAGACACCCATGCGCGACCTGGACATCGCAGAGGTGGCGCAGCGCTCGGGCATCCCGGCATCGGCGCTGCGCTTCTACGAGCACAAGGGACTGATCTCCTCGGTCGGCCGGCGAGGCCTGCGACGCGTGTTCGATCCTCGCGTGCTGGAACGGCTGTCACTGATCGCGTTGGGGCGCGTCGCCGGCTTCACGCTCGACGAGATCGCGGGCATGTTCACGCCGGAGGGACGTCCGCGGATCGACCGCCTGCT
>DASUMQ010000092.1:0-5564 GCA_036277615.1 Steroidobacteraceae bacterium | reverse complement strand
CGTTCTATTTCCGCGATCCCGACGGCAACCACCTCGAGATCCTGCATTTCCCGCCGGGCAAGGGCGACGCAAGGTGGCAGGAGAACGGCTCGCTCTTTCTCGGCATCGACCACACCGCCATCGTTGTCGCGGACACCGCCGCGAGCGTGCAGTACTACCGCGACGCGCTGGGCCTCCGGGTGACCGGGGCGAGCGAGAACTACGGCCTCGAGCAGGAGCGGCTCAACAACGTATTCGGCGCCCACCTGCAGATCACGGCGCTGCGCGCGGCGGCCGGGCCTGGCATCGAATTCCTCGAGTACCTGGCACCTCGCACGGGCAGGCCGATGCCCACCGACACGTTGCCGACCGACCTCTGGCACTGGCAGGTCAACGTGACGGCCGACCTCGACGCGGCGCGCATTCGACTCGCCGAGACGGGTCTCGGCAGCGCGGGCCCCGTCGCCGCCCTGCCCGATGAACGGATGAGCGCGCAGCTCGTGCGAGATCCGGACGGCCACGCGCTGTTGCTGCAGCAGCGTGTCGCCGCGCAGCACTGAGCAGCGCAAGGAGGCTTTCGATGCGAATCCACCCAGGTCACGATCACTCGAGCGACGACTCTCCAGCCCTTGGCATGAAGCGCGTCGTCATCGTCGGCGGCGGGTTCGCCGGCATCACGCTGGCCGAGCAGCTCGAGCACCGGTTGCCCCCCGGCTGGACGCTCACGCTCGTCAGCCAGGAGAACTTCATCACGTACAACCCGCTGCTGCCGGAGGTGGTCGGCGCCTCGATCATGCCGGGTCACGTCGTCGCCCCGCTGCGACAGATGATCCACTGCAGCTCGGTCTGCATGGCGCAGGTGAGCGAGATCGACCTCGGGCAGAAGGTCGTGCATTACCTCGGCGAGGGCACGGGGCAGCTGCAGTACGACCAGCTCGTGCTGGCGGTCGGCGTCCACGCGAACCTGCAGCTCGTCAAGGGCATGGCGCAGTACGCGCTGCCCCTCAAGACGCTCGGCGACGCGCTGTTCCTGCGCAACCGGATCATCGCGCGACTCGAACAGGCGGAACTGCAGCCCGACCCCGAGGCGCGGCGCTGGCTGACGACGTTCGTCGTGATCGGCGGCGGATTCTCGGGCGTCGAGACGGCGGGGGAACTCGTCGACTTCCTGCGCGCGAGCCTGCGTTATTACCCGCGGATCCGCGAGGAGGACATCCGGGTGGTGCTGCTGCACGGGCAGGACCGGCTGCTGCCGGAGCTGTCGCCGACACTGGGTGAATTCGCGTACCGCAAGATGCACATGCAGGGACTCGACGTGCGGCTCAACGCGCGCGCCGTCCGCATCGACGATCGCTCCGTGACACTGGCAGATGGCGAACTGATCGCCGCCGGCACGGTGATCTCGACGATCGGTACGGTGCCCAACCCGCTGCTGGCGAACCTGCCGTTCGCGCGGGATCGCGGTCGCCTCGTGACGAACGCCGACATGTCGGTGCCCGGGCACCCCGGCGTGTGGGCGCTCGGCGACTGCGCAGCGGTGCCGAACATGCGGGACGGCAAGGTTTCGCCGCCGACGGCGCAGTTCGCGGATCGGCAAGCGCGCGTGCTGGCCCGTAACATTGCCGCGAGCCTCGCGGGGCGGCCGACGCGGCCGTTCAGTTACAAACCGGCGGGACAGCTGTCCTCGATCGGCCACAACAAGGCGGTCGCCGAGATGTTCGGGGTGCGCATCTCGGGGTTCGTTGCCTGGTTGCTCTGGCGCGGCGTGTACCTGCTCAAGATCCCGACGCTCTCGCGCAAGGCGCGACTGTTCCTCGAGTGGAACTGGGCGATGTTCTTCCCGCCCGACATTGCGCACCTCGGCTTCCGTCGCACGCGACGCGACGCCGGCTCACCGCCGGTCACCAGGTCGAAGGTGTCGGTGCACGCGGAGAGGGAGAAATCCGCAGTGGCCTGACCGAGGCCAATGGTCGTCATCCGGTCTCCACGGAGACCGTGAACGCACGCGCGTCCGCGACGACGGCACCGGAGCCGAACCGCGCGGCCACGGCAGCGGTTGCGGCTTCCGTCGCGGGGAGCACACCCGCCGGATCACGCGCCTCGATTTCGTGGCGCATGGGCGTGCCCTGGCAGATCGCCACTGCGGGCACCCGCGGCGACGCCGCCTCGGTGGATAAGGTGACGGGTTCGATCGACGCGACGCGCTCGAAGCCGCCGCGGTGCAGATCGGCCCGGATCACGTCCTCATCGAAGTACCCGTGCGGGACGCGCGCCATGAAGCTCGGCGGATCTTGCTCGTACAGTGAAGCCACCGCACCCTGAACGGTGTCGGCGAAGCCGTTCCGTTCGATCCGGTCCCAGACGTTGAACACGAGCCGGCCGCCGGGACCGAGCACGCGCCTCGCCTCGACCCACGCGCGCGGCTTGTCCGGGAAGAACATCGCGCCGAACTGGCAGACCACGAGGTCGAACGATCGGTCGGGAAACGGCAGTGCGAGCGCATCGGCCGTGCGCCAATCGACGGGACGGCGGGTGCCCGTCGCGATCCCCTGCTCCAGCATCTGTGGGTTGAGGTCGGTCGCCACGATGCTCGTCGTCTCGTCCAGCACCTGCGCCAATCGTCGTGTCAGCACGCCCGTCCCGGCGGCGAGTTCGAGCACGCGTCGCGCGCCGAGCGGCGCCACGCGTTCGGCGAGGTCCCGCGCGTAGGGTTCGAACAACAGCGGCACCATGTACCGTTCATAGACTTCCGGAATCGCGCCGGCGAACGTCTTGTCGGCCTCGGAGATGTCCATCGCTTCGTCCGTGACGTGCGGGTGCGGCAGTATAGGCCGCGCCCAAGCGTCACCGGCCCGCACCTCTCCTGCGAGCGGGGGTGGACAAATTACGCGGCGCGACGCTTGCGGTCGACGAGCCGCAGGATCAGCGGCGTCAGGATCAGCTGCATCGCAAGTCCCATCTTGCCGCCCGGCGCGACGATGCTGTTGGGCCGCGTCATCCACGACCCGTCGAGCATCGAACGCAGGTACGGGAAGTCGATGCCCTTGGGGTTGGCAAAACGGATGATCACCATCGACTCGTCGGCGGTCGGGATGTCTTTGGCGATGAACGGGTTGCTCGTGTCCACGGTCGGCACGCGCTGGAAATTAACGTGCGTGCGACTGAACTGCGGGCAGATGTGGTTCACGTAGTCGGGCATGCGGCGCAGGATCGTGTCGACGACCGCTTCCTGGCTGTAGCCCCGCTGGTGCTTGTCGCGATGCAGCTTCTGGATCCACTCGAGGTTGATGATCGGCACGACGCCCACGAGCAGGTCGACGTGCTTCGCGACGTCGGCCTCCGGACCGACGTAGCCGCCGTGCAAGCCCTCGTAGAACAGCAGGTCGCTGTCCGGGACCATCGGCTGCCAGTCCGTGAACGTGCCGGGCGGGCTGCCGAGCGCCTTGGCCTCGACCTCGTCGTGGACGTAGCGACGCACCTTGCCCTGGCCCGTGCGACCGTAATGCTCGAAGGCCTGCGCGAGTTCGGCGAGCAGGTTGGATTCCGGCCCGAAGTGGCTGATCTGCGGCCCCTGCCCCGTGTCCGCCGCTTTTACGCGCGCACGCATCTCGACACGGTCGTAGCGGTGGAAGGAGTCGCCCTCGACGACCTGCGCCTCGATGCCTTCGCGGCGGAAGATGTGCGCGAACGACTTCATGACCGTGGACGTGCCGGCGCCCGAGGAGCCGGTGACCGCAATGACGGGATGCAGCTGTGACATGTCGAAGGGCTCGTGCCTCGGTGCGTGCGTTCGTGCTCGTGATCCGCGGACCGGTCTGCTCAGCGCGCGGCCGACGAAGACTCGGGCCGGAACAGGGAGCGCTCGTTGAACAGCGGCGAGGAATAGCGCCGGTCGAAGCCCTGGTCGTGCTCCCAGTGGTATCGCGCGATGCGCTCCACCTCGTTGCGCGAGCCGAAGATCACCGGCACGCGTTGGTGCAGCGTGTGCGGCAGCAGGTCCATGACGCGCTGGCGCCCGGTCGACGCCGCGCCGCCCGCCTGCTCGATCAGGAAGCCGATCGGGTTCGCCTCATAAAGCAGGCGCAGTCGTCCGGGCTTCTCGGGATCGCGCGTGTCGCGGGGGTACATGAACACGCCGCCACGGACGAGAATGCGGTGCACCTCGGCGACGAGCGAGGCGATCCAGCGCATGTTGAAGTCGCGGCCGCGCTCGCCCGCGCGACCGGCCTGGCATTCGGTGACGTAGCGATGGACCGGGGCCTCCCAGAAACGGGCGTTGCTCGTGTTGATCGCGAACTCGCTCGAGTCCTGCGGAACCCGGAAATCCGGATGCGTCAAAATGAAGTTGCCGATCTCGCGGTCGAGCGTGAAACCGTGCGTGCCCTTGCCGACGGTCAGCACCAGCATCGTCGCGGGCCCGTAGATGGCGTAGCCCGCCGCCACCTGTTCGACGCCTTTCTGCAGGAAGTGCTGGGGACGCGGCGCGTCCGGCCCGTCGTGTCGCAGGATAGAAAAGATCGTGCCGACGCTGACGTTCACGTCCGCGTTGGTGGAGCCGTCGAGGGCATCGAACGCGAGCAGGAAACGGCCGCGGGCATACTCCGCGGGGATCGCGTACGGCTCGGCGAGTTCCTCGCAGGCCATGCCGGCGACGAGCCCGCCCCACTCGCAACTCCGGAGCAGCACGTCGTTGGCGGCGATGTCGAGCGGCGCCTGCGTCTCGCGCTGGTGCACGTCGTCCGTATCGGCCTGGCCTACGTAGCCGCCCAGCGCGCCTTTCGCCGCCATCGACGAGATCGCCTTGACCGCCGCCGCGACGTCGATCAGCAGCGCGCCGAGGTCGCGCGAGCCGTCGATACCCTCGAGCTGCTGGATCAGGAATTTGGAGAGCGTGGTGCGACCCAGGTGCATGGTGGATGCCTGCGCAGTGACGTTCAGACCGATGACACGGAGCCCGCGGTCGGGGCAGTGGAAGGTTCGAACACGCGGCTCGCACGGATGTCGGGCGGCAGGATCTCGCTCAGGTCCTCCGGCGACAGCTCGTGGTGCGGTTGCGCGCACAACCGGCTCGCCTGGCGCAGCCGCGCACGATCGAGCGCATTGCGCACGCTGCGGGCATTGGCGAACAGCGGCTGCTCGATGCGGCGACCGAGGTACTCGCGGAACGCCTCGCGCGCGCCGGCACCGAACGCGTACTGCCGTTCCTCGAGCATCCGCTCGGCGATCGTCAGCAGTTCTTCGGGCGCGAAGTCGGGAAAGTCGAGGTGATGCGCGATGCGCGAGCGCATCCCCGGGTTCGACTGGAAGAACGTCTCCATGCGGTCGCGATAACCCGCGACGATCACGACGAGGTCGTCGCGGTCGTTCTCCATGACCTGGAGCAGGATCTCGATGGCTTCCTGCCCATAGTCGCGCTCGTTGCCGGGACGGTACAAGTAGTAGGCCTCGTCGATGAACAGCACGCCGCCCATCGCCTTGCGCAGCACCTCGCGTGTGCGGGGCGCCGTGTGACCGACGTACTGTCCGACGAGGTCGTCGCGCGTCACGGACACGAGGTGCCCCGTGCGCAGATAGCCGAGGCGATG
>DASUMQ010000091.1:0-2215 GCA_036277615.1 Steroidobacteraceae bacterium | reverse complement strand
TACTCGACCTCTTTCGGGAAATACCGGAGCACGCTGAGCACCGGGTTTGGCGCGGCCTGGCCGAGGCCGCAGATTGACGCATCGGCCATCGCCTGCGAGAGTTCCTCGAGCAGCGGACGATTCCAGGTGCCCGCGTTCATCAGGTGCAGTGCCTTGACGGTGCCGACGCGGCACGGTGTGCACTGGCCGCACGATTCGTCGGCAAAGAACTTCATGACGTTCCTCGCCGCGGCAGCCGCCGTGTCCTTGTCCGACAGCACCACTACCGCCGCAGAGCCGATGAAGCAGCCGTATGCGTTCAGCGTGTCGAAGTCCAGCGGGATGTCCGCCATCGACGCCGGCAGGATGCCGCCCGACGCGCCGCCCGGCAGGTAGCCGTAGAGCGTGTGCCCGTCGAGCATGCCGCCGCAGTACTCGTCCACGAGTTCCTGCAGCGTGATGCCCGCGGGTGCCAGGTGCACGCCGGGCTTCTTGACGCGCCCGCTGACCGAGAAAGAGCGCAGCCCCTTGCGGCCGTGACGCCCGTGGCCGGCGAACCAGCCCGGACCTTTCTCGAGAATGTCCCGGACCCAATGCAGGGTTTCCATGTTCTGTTCGAGCGTGGGGCGCCCGAACAGGCCGACCTGGGCGACGTACGGCGGTCGCAGGCGAGGCTCGCCGCGCTTGCCCTCGATCGACTCGATCATCGCCGACTCTTCACCGCAGATGTATGCGCCGGCGCCGCGCCGGAGATGGAACGTCGGGAGAGCGCACGGTGGGTTCGTCGTCAGCGCGGCGAGTTCCTGCTGCAGGACCTCGCGACAGCCGTGGTACTCGTCGCGGAGATAGATATAGACGTCGGCAATGCCCACCACGCACGCCGCGATGACGGCGCCTTCGAGGAAGCGATGCGGATCGCGTTCGAGGTAGTAGCGATCCTTGAACGTGCCGGGCTCGCCCTCGTCCAGGTTGATCGCCATCAGCCGCGGTGCCGGTTCGGCCGCCACGATCTTCCATTTGCGCCCGGCGGGGAACCCGGCACCGCCCAGGCCGCGCAAGCCCGAATGTTCCATCGCGCCGATGACCTCGGCGGCAGTGCGCTTGCCGTTCACGCATTCCGCCGCCAGCGCGTACCCGCCCGACGCGCGATACGCCGCGTAGTCGATGTGCCCCGGTGTGATGAGGTCGAGGTCCGGGGGCCCGGCCGGCCCGGTGCGTCGCGGGTGCACGATGGCACCGTCATCGACGAGTCGGGTGACCTTCTCGGGCGTCGCGTGAGGCACCGGGTTTTGACCAATCACGGCAACAGGCGCCGTCTCGCACCGCCCGACGCACGAAGCACGGAGCACGCGAACGCGGGGGCCCAGCAGGGCCGACAGCTTGTCGAGGAGTTCGTGCGCCCCCACGAGTTCACACGCGATCGAGTCGCACACCCGCACGGTGATCCTCGGCGGCGCCGTCTCGCCTTCCTTGACCACGTCGAAGTGATGATAGAAGGTCGCCACCTCGTAGACCTCGGCCATCGCCATCTTCAACTCGTCGGCGAGTGCGGCGAGGTGGGCCGCCGATAGATGGCCGTAGCAGTCGTGGATCCGGTGCAGGTATTCGATCAGCAGATCGCGGCGGCACGTGGCATCGCCCAGCAACGCCCGGACCTCCTGTCGGGCCTGGGGATCGACGCGCCGTCCTTTCGGCGTGCCGCGGACCCGACCACGCTTGCCGTCTCTTCCGGTCGAGGTGGAAGTGGACTGGAAGTCGGTGTCGCTCATCGAGGTATCACTGTCATCGTCGTCATCTGCAATCTGACCGATTGGCTCCTCTGGTGCCCCCGGGCCGGACTCGAACCGGCACGCCCTTGCGGGCAACGGACTTCAAGTTCTCCGCCCTGCACGCATCCGTCGCGGTTGCGCACGCAAACTACAGGAATTTTAGGCGTTCCCGCACGGGGCGTCTCGCGTCATTTCGTCGGGGGGCTCGTACGCTCGAACCCAGCTCGTGCCGCACCTTCACGTCATGAGATCAGGCGGTGTCGAGAGTTCCGCTGCTGCCCCGGCAGGCCCGCCGGGGATCTCCATATGCTCGCTCAGGCGCTCGAGTAGTAGGCAGCCCGCCGGGCCATTTTGCCCAGCAGCGTCACGAGCACGGCTTTTGGCCAGATCGAGGAGCAGATGTTCATGCCTCGACAATGCCGCGACCCGTGGCGGTCGTGCCCGACTGGGGCGCACGCGGTCATCCT
>DASUMQ010000090.1:0-14258 GCA_036277615.1 Steroidobacteraceae bacterium | reverse complement strand
CGGAACGGTGGCACTTGTCTATTAGCAGCAGTGAAGTTGTCCTTTAGACTGCCGCGTCCCGGATACCCCTCCCGCTCGCAAACATCCTTCGGAGAACTTCAGTGTTGAAGGCAACCATCGCCAGTGTCCTCGCCCTCGCCGTCGTGTCCCTGTCTGCCTGCGGCGGCAAGGAACAGGCGTCCGCGCCGGCGGCCGAAACCGCTGCCGCCCCCACGACCATGCCGTCGACCTTGCCGGAAAATCACCCGGTCGCAACGCCGCCCAGCGCAGAGGTCGACCTGACCGGCGTGGCCCAGGCCGAGGGCGGCAAGACCGTCGCTGAGATCTACGCGGAGAAGGACGCGTTGGCGAACCAGAAGGTGACGTTCCGCGGCAAGGTGGTCAAGGTCAATGCCGGCGTCATGAACATGGACTGGCTGCACGTCCGCGACGGTTCGGGCAGCGAGGGCACGAACGACCTCACCGTGACCACGAACGTGAAACCGACCCCGGCCGTCGGCGACACCGTGCTGGTGACGGGCACGGTCACGACCAACAAGGACTATGGCATGGGCTACCAGTACCCGGTCATCGTCGAGCAGGCCGACGTCAAGGTAGAGTCGGGCGCGGCAACGCCGTAATCGCGGGTACCGCCGGTCGCATTCGACGCGGCCGCAGCGACGAGACAAGGCCGGGCCCAGTGCCCGGCCTTTTCTTTGGTCGACGGGCCACGTGGCCGAGACCGTACTGGCCTTCGCGCGCTGCGCGCGCGGACCGGCATTGTCGTCGCAGAAGAGATTGCTTTCGTCGGCACGGGCGTCTTGAACGATTCTTGGCCGGCATGTGCGAGCAGCGTATGGTCGGCGCAGCAGGTCAGACGGGCTGGGGCGACGCATGGCGCAGGCAGTCTCCGCGGCGGAGGCCGACACGTCGAAGTCGAGTCGATGGCAGCAGGCGCTGGCCCTCGGCGCCCTGGTGCTCGTGTATTTCGTCACCGGCAGGCTCGGGCTGCACTTCGCATCCGTGCACGAGAGCGCGTCCGCTGTCTGGCCGCCGACGGGAATTGCGCTGGCGGCGTTGCTGCTGTTCGGCCGCCATGTCTGGCCAGCTGTCTTCGTCGGCGCCTTCCTGGTCAACCTGACGACGTCCGGTTCGATCGCGAGTTCGGTCGGGATCGCGGTCGGCAATACACTGGAGGCCGCGGTCGGGGCGTCACTGGTGGCGCGCTACGCCGGCGGTGTGCGCGCCTTCGAGCGGCCGCGGGACTTCCTGCGATTCGTGATCCTTGCCGGCCTGGTCGGTACGGCCGTCAGTGCCACGATCGGCGTGGTTTCGCTGGTCATCGGTGGCGAGGCTGCCTGGGCGGCCTTTGGCGCGATCTGGCTCACGTGGTGGTTCGGCGATGCGGCCGGGGCGTTGATCGTCACGCCGGTGCTCGTGCTGTGGAGCGCACCGGGTGGCTCAGTGCGCCTGCGTGAACGACTGTTCGAGGCGGTGCTGCTGCTGATCGTCGTCGTCGCGACCGGGGCCCTGGTGTTCGCGCACCCTGAACTGAGCCGCCATCCGCTGCCGTTCCTGTGCATCCCGCCCCTGATCTGGGCTGCATTTCGCTTCGGCCAGCGTGAAGTCGCGACGTCCGTCCTGCTGCTGTCGGCGATCGCGACGTGGGCTACCGCCCGCGGATTCGGACCGTTTGCGACGGCCGGCGACAACGAATCGCTGCTGCTGCTGCAGGCGTTCATGGTCACGATCGCCGTGCTGACCATGTCGGTGGCCGGGCTCGTCTGGGAACGCAAGGCCATCGAGCGCGAGCGATCGGCGCTGCTCGAGCGTGAGCGCGCCGCGCGTGCGGACGCCGAATGGGCGAGTCATGCCAAGGACGAGTTCCTGGCAATGCTCAGCCACGAGTTGCGCAATCCGCTCGCAGCGATCGGCAACGCGGCCCAGGTGCTGTCGACGCCGGGCACTCCACACGGCATCGCGGAGCGCGCGGTCGACATCGTCAACCGGCAGACGCGGCACTTGAGCCGCTTGATCGACGACCTGCTCGACGTGGCGCGGGTTTCCAGCGGGAAGATACTGCTCGCGCGGGAGAAGGTGAATCTCGGCGACGTCGTCGACGGCTGCATGGCGCTGATGCGCAGCGGCGGACGACTGAAGCAGCACCAGGTCGACGTCGACGTCACGCCGGCCTGGGTCCTCGGCGACCTTGCGCGGTTGACGCAGGTCGTCGACAACCTGCTGACCAACGCGGTGAAGTACACGCCACCCGGCGGGCGGATCGAGGTTCGAACCTCGAGCGAGCACGACGAGGTCGTGCTGCACGTTCGCGACGACGGCGCCGGCATTGCGCCGGAATTGCTGCCGCACGTCTTCGAATTGTTCACGCAGGGACCGCGCACACTCGATCGCGCCGAGGGAGGACTCGGCCTGGGACTGGCACTCGCGCAACGACTGGTGGTGGCCCATGGCGGACGGATCGTCGCCAGCAGCCCGGGACCGTCAGGCGGCAGCACCTTTACGGTGTACCTGCCGCGAGTGGATGCGACGGAGCTGGCGGCGCCGACGGGCGAGGCCTGTGCGAGTAGCGTGTCGCCACGCCGCATCCTCATCATCGAGGACAACGACGACGCGCGCGAAGCGCTGCGACTGCAGTTGCAGCTGGCCGGGCACGAGATTCACGAGGCGGCCTCCGGTCCCGAGGGCGTTGAGATGGCCGTCAGCCTGAAACCCGACGTCGTGCTGCTCGACATCGGGCTGCCGGGCCTCGACGGTTACCAGGTGGCGGAGCGCATACACGCCGCAGGCGACGGCCTGCGGCTGATCGCGATCACGGGTTATGGCCAGCCGGCGGATCGTGAGCGCGCGCGCAGGGCGGGGATCGAACGGTACCTGGTCAAGCCGGTCGATGCGGCGGAGCTGGCTCGGCTGCTGACGTGACAAAGAAAAAAGGCCGGGCAGAGCCCGGCCTTTCGAAGGGTCGCGAGGTGGGCCCGAAGGCCCACCTCGCCCGTCCCATGGTCAGTTGAACCTGACCGTCGTTACTTACTTCGCAGCCTCGTCCAGGATGGTCTTGCGACCCTCAGGGAACGCCTGCGGATTCCAGCCTTCGCCATAGGCGTGGCCCTTCGACGCGCTGTCCTGGTGACAGGTCGTGCACGCCGCCGCGCCAGCACCCTGCAGAACGTCGTCGTTCTGGTTGGCCCACGTCGTCGAACCGGCATCGAGCGTCGTGGCCACGGCCTTGCTCTGGTCGGGGATTTCCTCGAAATCAGAGAAGTGGCAGGCGACGCAGTCGTTCAATGGACGCGGATACGTCGGGGCATGGAAGTTGTGGTTGCGCAGCACCGGGTTGCCGCTGGCATCGGCCGACCCGAAGACCGGGATCGACGTGCCCGCACCCGGCCAGTTCCGCAGCAGGTCCTCGCTCGGGGCCCAGGCGTAGATGCCGTTGTTCCGGTAGATCACGATCGGCTTCTGCCCTTCGTGGCCGGCCGAGTGGATCGAGTGCAGCATGGTCTTGAACTCATAGGTCTGGCCATTGAGGCCGTCGTACGAGTCGGTCTGGTCGACGTTCATCGCAGTCCGGATGTTCTGCTCGGTCGATGCCGAGTTGTGGCAGATGTTGCACATCTCCACGTTGTCGACGCGGTTGCCACCGTGCTGGTAGAGCGAACCGACGTGGCACTTCACGCACTGCTCGGTGTCGGCGATGTTGCGACGCAGCTCGGCCGGCAGCACACCCGTGCCCACGACGAATTCGCGCGTCGGGGTCAGCGCACGGACCTGCTGGACGCCGTCGGCGTCGGCCGGGTCGTACGCGGGCAGCCAGGGCTTGCCCTGCAGCGCCACGATACCGCGCGTCGCACCGGCCGGCGGCGTTTCGACCGCGAGGGTCGTGGTCGCGACGTTGGCGGCGCAGGTCGTGTTGGTGGTGCTCAGGTTCACGGACGACGGCTGACCCGGCGACGTGCCCAGACCCATGATGAAGTCGTCACCCTGCGCATAGCTGCGGATGAAGCTCATGTTGCTGCGGTTCGTCGGGGTCGTTGCCGGCGGCACCGGCGGCAGCGCCGGAATGGCGTGGAACGCCGGAAGGCCCAGGGCCGGGGTCGCGTTGCACGGATCCACCGGGGAGCCGTCGTATGCGGCGGTCCAGGAGATCTTCATGTTCGTGCCTTCGTACGCGATTCCCGTGATCTGCACGTCGATCAGGTCGCCTTCGACGACGGAGGTGTCGACGCCGTTCCAGATCACGCCGCCGCGCTCGGTGGTGAGACCGTTGTGGAACTCCGTCACGACTCCCGGCGCGATGCCAGTGCCGTCGGGCTCGTGGCAGACCTGGCAATCCTCGGCGCCGGTGTAGCCTTCGTGGAAGGTCGTGCCGGTCACGGAGAAGTCCCAGCTCTCCATCGACTCGTGGCAGCTGAAGCACCCCGGACCCGACACGAGCATCGCGTTCGCCTCGGCGAGCCCTTCGGTCGTGTCGTGGCAGACGCTGCAGTTCGTCATGTACGTGGGGTACGTGACCGAGAAGGTCTCGACTTCGTCGCCCTCACCGAGCTCGAAATGGCCGCTCGGCATGTTGTGCGAGTTGTGGATGCCGTGAGCCAGTACTTCGAGTCGAGGATAGTCCGTGTTCTGCGCTTCGTGGCAGACAACGCACTGCTTCGAACCGGTCGGCGTATCGTAGTGCTGCGTCGTGCCCGTATTGCCGTGGCAGTTGGTGCACGATTCATTGCTGGCCAGCTCCGGCACCGGCGCGGCCTTGTGGTCGCCGACGACGTAAGCAGTCAAGGTGCCGTTCGTCACGCCGATCAGATAGCGCGACGCGGGAAGCGCATCGTAGACCGCCCCGCCCGTGATCGTGACGGTGTAGTCGCCGCCGGTGCCTCCGCTCAGGAGGGCATTGGGGCCCAGGCTCGTTCGCTCGGGCAGAGTGTCTGCGTCCGCCAGGTCCGCGAACAGATATGCTCTCTGGCCGCTGCGGCCGACCGCGATGGCATTGAAGTCCGTCGCATCCACGCCGTCGACCTTCAGGTTGAAGGTGACTTGCAGATCGCCGCCGTTCACGGCAAAGGCGACGTCGCTGACGTCAATCTGTCCGGCAAGGGCATGCGCCTCCGCCGCCGACGCGATCGAATCGTCCGCGTGACACACGGCGCAGCTCTCGAGCGGCTTCTGGGCCGTGACCGGATCGGTAGGACCGGTAGGACCCGTGGGGCCCGTCGGGCCCGTGGGGCCCGTGGCGCCGGGCGTGCCGGGCGTGCCGGCAGGACCCGCGGCACCGTCCTTGCCGTCGTCGCCCGAACAGCCGGCCATGCCGGCGCCGAGCGCCAACAGCGCGATGAGCGGCACGAGGCCTCGCGCGCTTCGCAATTTCTCAAGTCTCATGATTTTTGACTCCCTACCTCGACTCTCGTCGAGTAAAAAAACGCGGACCTCGGCCGGTCCTGAGTTGACGGGCGTCATGGTAGGAAACGCGACGCACTGCAATAACTTCGGATTACCGAAGTTTTTGTGCGTCGTAGGGAACTTTTCTGCTCGAGCGTCGACACACGCCCGGCGTGTTGTGATCGATTCGCAACTGGCGGGGAAATGCACACGCAGCGTGCGTGGAAACCACTAGGGTTAATACCTAAGCCGGTTGTGAGGTTGCGAATGACGCCGCCGGCTCGCTGCTGATAAGCGCCTATGCCGCCGTTCTTCACCGGACAAAAAAAAGAGGTGGGCCGAAGCCCACCTCTCGTCTGCGACATCGGGCGCGAGGCAGGCCGGTCGACCCGCCTCGCGTGTCCGGGGCTACTTGAACAGGCTCATGACCTTGTCGATCACGCCGTACAGGTAGCTGTTCGGCGCCGTGTTGTCGACCAGTACGCCGTTCTGCGCAACGTGGGCGTTGAGCGAGGCGAGATCGCCCGCCGCGTCCTCGTTGATCAGCTCGGCACGGTGGCAACCCGCGCATGCGCGACCGGCAGCGCCCGTCGCGTATCCAGGCACGGTCCCGATCGCCCGGTCCGCGTTCTTCAGCGTGTAAGACGCGGAAAGCAAGCCAGGCATCGACTTCGACTGATCCGGCACGTTGAACTTGCCGTCCGCGTGGCAGGCTTCGCAGGCCAGCGGAGTGAAGTACGGGAGCGTGTGCTCGACGTGCCGATGGTAGCGAGCCGCAGCCACCGGCTCCGCGAAGTCGACACTGCCCGTGTCGAACGCCTGGAACATGTGGATCGAGTGCGCATACGAGTCGATCGACCGCGACTGCATCTCGAGGTGGGAGCCGCCACTCGTCACGACGTGGCAGGTGCGGCACACCACGACGCTGCCGCCGTAGGCCGGGCTGTGGAAGTTCGTCGCCAGCTGGTCGTGGCACGCGTCGCAACCCGCGACCGGGGCGAGTTCGTTCTCGCCCTGGAAGTAGTTCTCGACGAACGCGCCGCCCGTCGTGAGGTCCACCGTCTTCGAGACCGCGTCGATCGCCACCGTCTGCTCGCCGATCACGAGCGTCGGCAGGACCGCGATTTCAGCCTTCTTGATCGTGCCGTCGGCAATCAGCGCCGGAATCGTGGCAATGGTCGGCGAACTCGTCGATGGCGACCTCGTCGAGGTGGGCTGGATGTACTTCGTGAGGTCGAGGTTGACTTCCCACTTGCCCGCCGTGCCCGTGGCCACTTCCGTGAACAACAGGTTGTTATCTTTGGTCGTGTTGGCGTCGGCCGCCACGTCGTTGAGGTTCGCGCCGAGCGTGTATTCCATCACGCAGCCCTGCCACCGATTGCCACGTGAACTCCAGCACGCCGTCGTTGCATCGGTGCCCGTGTGGCCGTCACCGGTGTGACCGCTGATGTAGAAGTCCTTGGTGTCGAAACCGTAGAAGTTCACGGTCACGACCGGCTTCGTCGCCGTGTTCGTCGCGCTCAGCTTGATGTTGAGGACGTTCGTCGTCTCGTCGAATGTCACCGCGTCGACTGCGACCTTGTACAGCGTGTCATATCGCGTGCCGGCCGCGTCGTAGATCATCGCGTTGTAGCCGGAGTGGTACTCGCCGAACGTGCTGCCGGCGCCGCCCGCCTTGTGGCAGACCTGGCAGTCGTCGGTGACGTCGTGGAACAGCACGTCCGCCTTCGTCCAAAGCTCCATCAGCGCCGGGGCGCGAGGCTCGTCGTACTTCTCGCCTTCCCAAGCGTCTATGCCCTCGACTGCATGACAGCTGCGGCACGTCTTCGCGGTGAAGGTGTCGTCATTGATGACCAGGGCGAGCTTGCCTTTGTGGCAGGTGTTGCAGTTGGCCATCGACTGCGGGTACGGGAACTCCATGGCGTGCGACATGTGCGTGTCGTTCATCACGTCGGCCACGTACTGGTACTGCGGCAGGACCTGCCCGCTGCTCTCGTCGTCGTTCACGTAACCGTTGCCGCCCGTCGCCCAGTCAAGCGGGTCGTTGAGCATGACCTGGAAGATTGGGTCGGAGCCCGGCCGCGTGTCGTAGTGGCAGGTCTTACAGGCAACGAAGTCAGGCAGGTTTGCCACCTGCGCTTCGCGATAGCCGTGCTTCTGGTAAGGCGAGCCATGGCACTTCTCGCAGGCCTCGACGTTGGCCGTCGAAACATATGCGTTCGTCGCCACGTCACCGGCAATCACCAGGCCGTCGCTCGCGAAGTCGCGATACAGGCGGTAGTGACCCTTGTTGACCATCACGTCCCCGCCCTTCGCAACGTAACCGTACGCGAGCGCACCCGTGTACGGCGTCGGCGGCGTGCCGGGGTCGTACGCGACTTTGGTGAGCGTGATGTGGTAGCTGCCCCCGGTGTCGTCGATGACGCCGCTCGAGCAATTCGCCGTGCAGGAGACGGCCGACGGGTTCGCACCGAAGCTCAGCAGCTTGTCGAACTTGCGGTTCGCCGAGTCGTAGGCAACGACGTAGAAGGTGCGCTGGCCCGGGCTCATGAACGACGGCAGCTTGTCGCCGTCCGCGATGCCGTTGCCGGCCGCGTCCCGGATCGCGAAGTTCATCCGCAGCGTGTAGTCGTTCGGCCCGACCGGCGTCGTGACCACGCTGACGATGTCGAGCTTCAGGTTGCCGTTGGCGGAATCGATGTAGTCGTCGTAGACCGCCTGGTGCAGGTCGCCGGCGTCGCCGTGACAGGTCCCGCAGGATTCCGGCTGCACGCTTGCGAGCACGTTCGTCGGGTCGTCTGCGCCCGGTCCCGTCGGGCCGGTCGGCCCCGTCGGACCCGAGGGTCCCGTCGAACCCGCGCCGCCCGGAGGGCCGGCGGGGCCCGCTGTCCCATCCTTGCCGTCGTCGCCGGAACACCCGGCGATGCCGACGCCCAGCGCCAATAGCGCCATCAGCGGCACGAAGGTCCGGCCGCCCCGCAGTTTCGTCGATGTCATTTCTTTGGCTCCCTCACCCGAGATCTGTCGGGTTCAAGGCAGGACGGATGCCCGGCCCCGTATGAACGGAGATCTTAGGAAGCCTGACGCAGCGCAATAATCCCGATTAGCCGAGAAATTTCTTCGCGCGGTGTCATTGCGCCGCCCACCGGCCTAGCGATTAATGCACAGACACGTGAATCGACGTCACGCGATGGGGTACGCGGCATCACTTCCGGTGTCTCGAGAATCAGTCCACGCCGAGCTCGCGCAGGCATGTTGCGCGGAACGACGACGTGGCACCATTTCGCAGCAGCAACGACCGGACACCGGGACTGGAGTAAGCGGCATGAGGGACCTGGGATGGTGGCAGCAGCTTTGCGCGACGATCGACGCAAAGGACACGCGCGGCTTCATGTCCTATCTCGCGGATGACTGCGAGTTTCGCTTTGCCAATGGCCCTTCGGTGGTCGGTCACGCGGCAATTGGCGGCGCCGTCGACGCGTTCTGGTCCTCGATCCGCGCGAGCGAGCACCACGTCGCAGGCTGCTGGTCCGGCTCGGCGAGCGCCGTCTGCGAAGGCACCTGCACGTATACGCGGCACGACGGCTCGACGATCACATTGCCGTTCGTGGACGTGCTCCATTTCCGCGGCGACAAGGCCGGGCGCTATTGCATCTACATGGACGTGACGCCGCTGTACGCGCGTTAGTGGCTTGTGGCTAGTGGCTGGTGGCCAGTAAAAAAGGCCAGCGATGCCGGCCTTTCCTTGTCCCACTAGCCACTAGCCACTAGCCACTAGCCACTAGCCACTAGCCACTAGCCACTAACCACTAACAAATTCGGGGCAGCGGATCGTCCTCGAGTTCCTCGATCACCCGCTCGCCGCCCAGGGGCGTGCGCAGCACGACGCGCTGCGGCTGTGTGCGAACCGTGCCGATCAGGGCCGCGTCGCAACCGGACGGGAGCGCACGCACGGCTCGGAGCGCGGCGTCCGCCTCATCGCCCGCGACGACCGCGACGACGCGTCCCTCGCAGGCCAGAAAATACGGGTCGTAGCCCAGCATCTCGCAGACCGAGCGCACCGAATCGCGCACGGGCACCGTGGCTTCGTCCAGCCAGACGCCGAGCCCGCTGCCCTGCACGATCTCGTGCGCCACGGTGGCCAGCCCGCCGCGCGTCGGATCGCGCATGAAACGCAGCCCGGGGAACTTCGCAAGCGCGAGCGTGATCGGCAGCACGCTCGCGGCATCCGACTTCAGGTCGCCGCGCAACCCGAACTGTTCGCGCGCGAGCATGACGGCGATGCCGTGATCGCCGACCGGGCCGCTGACCAGGATCGCATCGCCGGCGCGGATCTCGCGCACGCCGAGCCGGAGCGCGGGGTTGCGCACACCGATGCCGCTGGTGTTCAGATAGATGCCGCCGCCTTCGCCTCGTCGCACGACCTTGGTGTCGCCGGCCGCGACGACCACGCCGATTTCGTTCGCGGCTGCGGCGAGGCCCGCGACGATGCGCTCGAGCACGGCGAACTCGAGTCCCTCCTCGAGCAGCACACCGAGACTCAGGTATTTCGGCACCGCACCGGCCACGGCGAGGTCGTTGGTCGTGCCGTGCACTGCGAGCGAGCCGATGTTGCCGCCCGGAAATTCGATCGGCTGGACCGTGAAACTGTCGGTCGTGAACGCGAGTTCGCCCTGCGTGGCGTCCCACGGCAGCACCGCCGCGTCGCTGTTGGTGTCGAGCAGCGGATTGCCGAGGTGGCGCGCAAAGATCTCGTGGATCAATTCGCGCATGTAGCGCCCGCCGTTGCCGTGGGCGAGCGAAACGTGTGTGTCCTGCATGTCTACCTGCTCGCTGCGGTCTCGCGCGGGGCGACGTGGCCGATCGCCCCGACCGGAATCCTTGCTTCCTCGTTCCAGGCATCGAGCTCGGCGCGGATGTGTTCGCGCATCTGCTCGCGCACGTTGTTCACCGAGTTGAAGAACTCCGCCATCATCAGCACCCAGCAGTACATGCCGCGGCGCGTCAGCCGGATCGCATCGGCGTCGTGGCGCGTCGCTCCGATCGCGCGCATCGCAGCTAGCTCGGGCGCCATGCGGACCCAGAACGCCCGGCCGTAGCGGCGGTCGATGTAGTCGCGCCTGAGCTCGCCGCCGAACAGCCGCACGAGGTAGTCGTAGCGCATCTGCGCCTTGCGCGAGACGGGGCGTCGCTGGGTGATGCCGCTCTGCCCGCCTTCGACGCGGCGGCAGTAATGGTTCAGCGAAAAAGTCGTCGAGTAGTAGGCGCCGCCCACGTAGCTGAACGCGCCGCTGCCGACGCCGACGTAGTCGGCCTGGTCGATGATGTATTCGTCGAACATTCCCTGGTTACGCGAGAAGCACCACGCCGAGGCGGCGTGGTACTCGGCACCGAGCAGGCGCTCGACGATCCGCTCGTACATCGGATGGCGCAGCGCAGGGTCGTTGCGCCCCATGCTCTTCTCCATCTTGTGCCGGGCGGTCGGGGCCGTCATCAACGGGTAGAACGAGATCTGGTCGACGGCGAGCCCTTCCAGCACGTCGAGGTCGTGCTCGAGCATCGCGAGCGTCTGGCCGGGCAGGTTGAAGATCATGTCGACGTTGAGCGTCGGGAACAGCCCCTGCACCGCCGCGATGCGCTCGCGGATCAGTTCACCGTGGCCGTACTTTTCGCGCCGCTCCATGCCCGCGAGCAGGCCGTCGTCGAAGCTCTGCACGCCGACCGACAGCCGCGTGACGCCGGCGTCGCGGTAGGCCGCGAGCGTCGAGCGGTCGAGGTGATTCGGGTTGGTCTCGATCGAGACCGTGCGCACGGGCGAGAGCCGTCGCACGAGCTCGAGCGTCTCGATCAGCTCGCCGGGATTGACCGTGGGCGTGCCGCCGCCGACGTAGACGTCGCCGAAACGGAAGCCGGCGTCGTGGTAGTGCTGGATCTCGCGGCGCAACGCCGAGAAGTAGCGACGCGACTTTGCTTCGTCGTAACGCACGCGGTGAAACGAGCAGAACGGGCACAGCACTTCGCAGAACGGCACGTGCACGTACAGCTGGCACGGGAAAGCCGGCGCCGCGGGCATGACTTCGGCGGCGTCATCCTCGGTGAAGCGCATCGACGCCCGGTATTCGTGGCGCAGGACGGCGAGCAAGGGGCGTTCGAACCAGAGCATGGGGCGGCAAGTCTAGACGTTTCGGCCGGCGAAGTCGGCGACCTGGCCATAGCTGAGACCGCCATCGTTGCAGGGGAGTTGTACGGGCATCAGTACGCGAAAGCCGCGCTCGCCGAGCGCATCCGCGGCCCGTTCGGTGAGCACCCGGTTCTGGAACACGCCGCCCGTGAGCCCGACGGTCGTACCGCCGCCCTCTGCCCGCAATCGCCCGGCGACGGCCACGATCGCACCGGCCAGCGCTGCGTGCACTGCACCTGCGCGTTCGGCCGGTTCGAGATCAACGTTCGTCACGAGCCACCGCACGAGCGGGGCCCAGTCCACGCGCAGCACGCCCTGGTCGTCGAGCACGAGCGGCAGGTCGGGATGCGCGGCGACCGGAAGGCGCGCAATGGCCTCGAGCCACATCGGCCCTTGTCCCTCGAAACTCGTTTCGCCGATGCCGAGGATCAGCGCGGCGGCGGCGTCGAAGACGCGGCCGGCCGCGGAGGACTGCGGCGCGTTCAAGCGCCGCTGCCAGGCGCTGCGCACGATCGGGTCCGGCACCGGCACGGGACAGTCCATGCCGAGTTCCCAGCACAGCGCGGCCGCGCTGCGCCAGGGTGAGCGCCCGGCCCGGTCACCGCCGGGCAGGTGAAACGGCCGGAGGCTGGCGCGGCGCTGCCAGTGGCCCGGTCGACCGACGAACGTCTCGCCACCCCAAAGCGTGCCGTCGCCGCCCAGGCCGACGCCGTCCCACGCGAACACGATCGCCGGCTGCGCCTGTTCGCCGTGCTCCTGCACGAGCGCCGACGCGTGGGCGTGGTGATGCAGCACCGGATGCACGGGCAGGCCGCTTGCACGCGCCCAGCGCGACGTCGCGTAGTCCGGGTGCGCGTCGCACAGGAGGGCCTCGGCACGCACGTCGTACAGTCGCTGCAGGTCGGCCGCGACCTGGGCGAAGACGAGTTCGCTGCGCAACGTGCCCATGTCGCCGATGTGCGGCGAGACGACGACGCGGCGACCCCAGGCGAGCGCGACCGTGTTCTTGAGGTGCGCGCCGGCCGCGATCACCGCATGTGGCAACGGCTCGGCCAACTCGAGCTCGAGCGGGGCGACGCCACGCCCGAGGCGGATCGGCCGCACGCGACCGGCGATGACGCGCACGACGGAATCGTCGGCCGGTCGCACGATCGGCCGGTCGTGATGCAGGAAGGCGTCCGCGACCTGCGCGAGGCGCGTCGTGGCCTCGGCGGCGTCGGTCAGCACCGGTTCGCCGCTCACGTTGCCCGACGTTGCGACGACCGGGCCGCCGAACGCACTCAGCAGCAACTGGTGCAGCGGGCTGTAGGGCAGGAACACGCCCACCTCGCGCAGTCCCGGTGCGACGCCCGCGGCCAGGTCGCTCGACCCGCGCGTGCGCAGCAGGACGATCGGTCGACTCGGGTCGAGCAGTGCCGCACGTGCGGCGGGCTCCAGGTCGAACCTGCCGGTGACGCCCTCGAGTCCATCCGTGCCCTGCCACGGAAACATGACTGCGAGCGGCTTGTCCGGCCGGCGCTTGCGCTCGCGCAGTCGGAACACCGCGGCCTCCCGGCGCGCGTCACAGAGCAGGTGATAGCCTCCGATGCCCTTGACCGCGAGCACCTCGCCCCGACGCAGCACGGCCACCGCCGCGGCGAGGGCGGCGGCATCGTCGGTCCCCGACGACGCGGCCCCGGCGCCGTCCACGAACTGCAGGTGCGGTCCGCACGCGGGACACGCCACGGGTTCGGCGTGGAAGCGTCGGTCGAGCGGGTCGCCGTATTCGCGACGACACGCCGGGCAGAGCTCGAACGTGCGCATCGTCGTGTTGGGACGATCGTACGGCAGCGACTCGATCAGCGTGTAGCGAGGCCCGCACTGGGTGCAGTTGATGAACGCGTAGCCGTGGCGACGGTCCGTCGGGTCCTGCAACTCGCGCACGCAGTCGGGACAGCAGAAAAAATCCGGCGGCACCGAAATCCGCGGCGCAAGCGACGATGTGCTCGTGGCGATGTTGAACCCGCGCTCCACGGCGCCGGCGTACGGTGCCGATTCGACGAGCCTCGGTCGCGCGAGCGGCGGCGCTCGTTCGACGATCTCGCGCTCGAAGCGGTCGAGCCGCGTCGATTCGCCGCACACCACCACCTCGACGTCGCCGCGCAGGTTGCGGACGAAGCCGTCGAGCCCGAGTTCGGCCGCCAGCCGGTGGACGAACGGGCGGAAGCCCACGCCCTGCACGCGGCCGTCGAGCAGCAGGCGCCGCGCGACGGGCGCCGGGGCCAGCTCGGTCACGGCGCCATCGCGGCGAGGCGGGTTCGGCTCAGGCTTCGGCACCCGCGGCCTTGCGACCTTCCCAGACGTTCTCGCGCACGCCGTCGGCCCACCAGATCCGGCAGGCGCCTTCGTCCGAGACCATGCAGGGTCCGATCGGGTGACGCGGCGTGCACGCCAGGCCGTACAGGCGGCACTGGTTGGGGTAGATCTTGCCCAGTACGACGCGGGCGCAGTCGCACCCCGGCGGCATCTCGCCGGCGCGCTTGCGCGACATCTCGGTGTACGACGGCAGTTGCTGGCGGGAATCGTGCACGGCGAGGTGCGGCTTGATCGCATAGCCCGACCGCGGGATCGTGCCGACGCCGCGCCAGTTCGCGTCGACCACGTCCATCGTCTCGTCCATGTAACGCTGCGCCACCCTGTTGCCGCCCGGTCGCACGACCTGCGG
>DASUMQ010000089.1:0-6073 GCA_036277615.1 Steroidobacteraceae bacterium | reverse complement strand
ATCGCCGCGAGCGTGGTCGACTTGCCCGAGCCGGTCTTCCCGGTGACGAGTATCAGCCCGTTGTTGACGCGGCAGAGGCTGCGCACCGGCTCGGGCAGGTTGAGCTGCTCGAGCGTGAGGGCTTTGGACGGAATCGCGCGGAAGACGCCGCCGAGCCCGCCGATGTGGCGAAACACGTTGACGCGAAAGCGCGAGACGCCGGGGATGGTGTAGGCGAAGTCGGCCCCGTCCTTCTGCTCCAGCTGCACCTGTGCCCGCCGGGTCATGACCTCGGTCAGCATCTCCTGCACGGCGTTGCGCTCGAGCTTCGTCTCGCGCAGCGACTGGAGTTCGCCGTGCAGCCGGATCCGCGGCGGGTCGCCGGCGACGAAGTGCAGGTCGGACCCGCCCTTGACCAGGATCTCGCGCAGGAACTCGTCGATCCGCCGCGGCGTGTGCTGCGGGGCCGACTCGGTCAGGGTGCCCGTGGTGGTTGCGGGTTCGGTGGCCATGAGGTGTCCCGTCTAGAGTCCCTGGGTGACGTCGGCCCGCAGGATGGCAGTGCCCTCCGGGACGTAGCGCGCGAACGGACGCTTGTCCACGGCGTACACGAAGGCGTCCTCGGGATCGACCTCGCGTGCCTGGATCGCCGCGAGCAGCGCCTGGTCGAGCGTCTGCATGCCTACGTCGCGCCCGGTCTGCAGCTGCGACGGGATCATGTGGGTCTGCTCGGTCGTGATCAGCTTGCCGATCGCGCGATTCATGACCATGACCTCGCAGATGGCCTTGCGGCCGCGCAGGTCGGGCGTGCGCACGAGGATCTGCGTGACGACGCCGAGCAGGCTCTGCGACAGGAAGCCCTTGGTCTGCTCGCGCTCCTCGGCCGGCAGCGCGTCGACGATGCGGTCGATCGTCTTCACGGCGCTGGTCGTGTGCAGCGTGCCGAGCACGAGGTGACCGGTTTCGGCGGCCGTCATCGCCCAGCGCACGGTGTCGGCGTCGCGGAGCTCGCCCACGAGGATCACGTCGGGGTCCTCGCGCATCGCGGCCCGGACACCCTCGGCGAACGAGGGCAGGTGAGTGTGCAGCTCGCGCTGGACCACCTGCGACTGCTTGCTGCGGTGGACGAACTCGATCGGGTCCTCGAGGCTGATGATGTTGAGCCGGCGCGTCTGGTTCAGGTGGTCGATCATCGCGGCCAGCGTCGTCGACTTGCCCGTGCCGGTCGATCCGGTCACCAGCACCATGCCCTGGTGGAAATCGCAGAACTTCTTGACGACGGGCGGCAGGTTCAGCGAGTCGAGGGACGGCACGTCGCTCGGGATCGTGCGAAAGACCGCGCCGACCCCCGTGTCCTTGTGGAACACGTTGACGCGGAAACGGTTGTTGTCCTCCGACACGTATGAGAAGTCGATGTCGTGGCCCTTGCGGAACTGCTCCTGGTGCGTGGGCGACAGGATCTCGGTCACGTAGCTCTCGAGCTCCGCTTCCTGCAGGTTGCGGAACTTGATCGGCAGCAGTTCGCCGTTCATGCGCAGCATCGGCGGCACGCCGACCGCGAGGTGCACGTCGGAACAGCCCTGAGAGGCGCCGAGCTTCAGGAAGGCGTCGATGCGTGCCAAGCGGGAGACCTCAGAGGTAGCGTTCGAGGGCCGAGCGTAGCTCGTCCATGGTCTGGAAGCGCCGGGTCTTGTCCACGGCCATGGCCTTCGTCACGATTTCCGAGAGTCCCGGCGGGATTTCCGGATTGACCTCGATCGGCGGCTTCGCCTTGCCCTGGACGTGCTGGTACATGACGGCCATGTGGTCGCCGCGGTGGTACGGCGGTTCGCCGGTCAGCATCTCATAGAGGATGACGCCGAGCGAGTAGATGTCGGCGCGCTCATCGACCTTCTTGCCGAGGATCTGCTCCGGCGCCATGTACTTGGGCGAGCCGATCACGTAGCCGGTCTTGGTGAGCTGCGTGTCGCCCTGGTGCTGTGCGGCCGCGACGCCGAAGTCGACGATCTTGACCAGCCCGGTGTCGTCGATCAGCACGTTCGCCGGCTTCAGGTCGCGGTGGATGATGCCCGACTGGTGCGCCACCGCCATGCCCGTGGCGACGTCCATCGAGAAGCGGACCGCCTTGGCGAGCGGCAGCGGCTTGTCGCCGATCTCGTTCCCGAGTGTGTGCGACGGGAAGTACTCCATCGAGATCGCGTAGTTGCCGCGGATGAACAGGAAATCGTAGATGCGGATGACGTTGCGGTGCGTGATCTTGCGCGAGTAGCGCAGCTCGTGCACGAACCGCTTCATCATCTCCTCGTCCTGGGAGACGTTCGGGTTCAGGAACTTGAGCACGAGGCGCTCTTCGACGACGGTGTCTTCCATCAGCAGCACCGTGCCGAACGCGCCCTTGCCGATGCGCTGGAGGTACTTGTAGCGGCCTTCGAGCACGTCGCCGGGCTTGAGGCTCGAGATGTCGAGCCGCTGCTGCGCGGCCTGTCGGGCCATGCTGTCGAAGTCGGGCTTCTCGGAGAGCAGCGTCCGCGACGGCTCCACCATGCGCTCGGCCCGCTGCGTCTCGCGCACGCCGGTCGAGAAGCGCGCATCGAGGTCCTCCACCGCGCGCATCGCCGCGTGGCTGACCGTCGGGTCGCGGCCTTCGGAGCCGGTCGACTCGAGCCGCGCGCGCACGACGTCCGCCGTGCGGTCGTCGACGAGCCGAGCGAGCGCGGTGATCACCTCGAGTCGCACCTCCTTCGAGGAGCTTTCGAGCAGCGGCATCAGCCTCGGGACCATCGAGGAGTTGCCGAGCTTGCCGAGCGCACGCACGATCGTCGGCAGCGAGCGATCGTCGGCCGTCTCCAGCAGCGCCGTCAGCGCGGGCAGGGCGCGCGCGCTGCCGATCTCGGCCAGCGCATCCACCGCGCGCTCGCGCACCCACCAGTCCGGGTCGCGGGTGGCCTCGATCAGGAAATCGACCGCGCGCTCGTCCTTGGTCTGGTTCAGGATCTCGATCGCGGCCCGGCGCACGTCCTCGTCCTGGTCGCGGATCAGGCCGAGCGCCGCCTCGATCACGCGCGGCCCGCCGATCTTGGCCAGGGCGTCCGCGGCACGGCTGCGCACCCACCAGTCGTCGTCCTTGATCGACTGCAGGAGGTGCTTGATGTGTGCCGGCGTGCCGATCTCGTTGAGCACCTCGACCGCGGCGCGTCGCGTACTCTCCTGCTCGTCGCGCAGGATGCCGATCAGGTAACGGATCGTGTCGGGATGGTTCGCGCGCACGACGGCATCGATCGCCTTCTGCTGCGTCTCGACGTCGGGGTCGCGCAGCACTTCGCAGAGCAGGCCGACGTCGGCATTCGCGCCCATGCCGGAGAGCGCGTTGAGCACGGCCTGGCGCACGAACTTGTTCGTGTCCTTGAGCTGCCCTGCGAGCGCCTGGGCGACTTCGGGCTGGTTGAAGCGCGCGAGGATGTTGATGATGTGCGTGCGCGCCACCGGGTCCTTGCCCTCGAGCCGGCTCAGCAGCTCGGGCGCGATGCTCGGGTCCGCGATCTCCGCGACGATCTTGAACATCGCGGCCTTCTCGGCCGGCTCCTGGTTGTAGGCGCGCTGCAACAGGTCGCGCGCGTTGAGCCGCGTCTTCTGCGCCGCGAGGATGGCGACGACCGTGCCCTTCGGCATCGCCGGGTTGTCGAGCAGGCCGTAGAGGAGGTTTGCCGCGTAATTGCGCGAGTTCGAGAGCGCGGCGGCGACGCCCGCCACCGTGCGCTGGTTGCCCTCCGCAAGCCCGGCCGCGACGGTCGGGAACGTCCTGTTGTCGAGCAGCGCCGTGAGCACGGCGACGAACCCGTTCGTCTCGTGCTTGTCCGCGTTCGCCAGCGCATCGATCACGCGCGGTATCGCCGACGGCCCGAGCCGCGTCAGCTTGTCCAGCAGGTCACGATGGCCATTGCCGGTCTCGGCCGCCTTGATCTCGGCGATCAGGCGGTCGGCGCGGAGGTTCGTGAAAAAGCTCATGTCGACGCGTGAGTTTCTGGCGGGTCCGACTCGCTGCGGGCGAGGCCGACCACCGGAGTGTCCTTGGGAATTAAGTCAACGCCAGTCGGGCGCGACGGCTGCAGGGGCGCACGCGCGCATTATGCCACGCAGGGCCGCGCCTCCACGGCCCCGCCCGCCCGGCAGGGCGCCCAGCAATTCCGCTACAATCGCCGCCTCCCGGCTCCATGCCCCCCAACCCCGTGACGGTTCCACGATGACGGACGATCGCCTCGCCCAAGCCCGCCTGCTGGCCGGGAATTATGTCGAACCATACCTCGGGATGCCCCTGGGCGAAGCCAAAGCTGTGAAGTCCGTCAGGTTGGACGGGGCCCGGCCCGTCGTGGAGGTCGAACTGGGATTTCCGCTCGGGGACTACGGCCGGACCCTCGCGGCGGCACTCGAGCAGCAGTTGCACGCCCAGCCCGGCCTCGAGGAAGCCGTGGTCACGGTCGGCTGGAAAGTGCAGTCGCAGGCCGTCCAGGGTCAGCTGCAGCCGCTGCCCGGGATCAGGAACGTGATTGCCGTGGCCTCCGGCAAGGGCGGCGTGGGCAAGTCGACGACCGCGGTCAACCTCGCGCTCGCGCTCGCGCTCGACGGCGCGCGCGTGGGGCTGCTCGACGCCGACATCTACGGCCCGAGCCAGCCGCGCATGATGGGGCTGCAAGGGGAGCGACCGGTCAGCAAGGACGGCCGCCGGATCCAGCCGCTCGAGGCTTTCGGGGTCAAGGTCATCTCGATCGGCTTCCTGATCGAGGAGGAGCAACCGATGGTCTGGCGCGGACCGATGGTCACGCAGGCCCTGACCCAGCTGCTCAACGACACCGACTGGGGTGAACTCGATTACCTGGTCATCGACCTGCCGCCCGGCACCGGCGACATCCAGCTCACGCTCTCGCAGCGCGTGCCGGTCAGCGGCGCCGTCGTCGTGACCACGCCGCAGGACATCGCGCTGCTCGACGCACGCAAGGGCCTGCGCATGTTCCAGAAGGTCGCGGTGCCGGTGCTCGGCGTCGTCGAGAACATGAGCACGCACGTCTGTTCGAACTGTGGGCACGAGGAACCGATCTTCGGCGCCGGGGGCGGTGAGCGCATGGCGCAGCAGTACGGCGTGCGCCTGCTCGGCCAGCTGCCGCTCGACATCCGGATCCGCAAGGAAACCGACGAAGGCCATCCGACCGTGGTCGCCGATCCGGGCAGTCGCATCGGCCGCGCGTACCTGGACATGGCGCGACGCACCGCGGCGCAGCTGTCCGTCGCCGGGGCCGGGGCGGCCGGGGCACCCCTGATCACCGTCGAGGACACCTGACCGTGAGCATCAAGTCCGACCGATGGATCCGGCGCATGGCGGAAACGCACGGCATGATCGAGCCGTTCGAGCCCGGCCAGGTCCGCGTGGTCGAGGGGCAGAAGATCGTGTCCTACGGCACCTCGAGCTACGGGTACGACGTGCGTTGCGCGGCCGAGTTCAAGATCTTCACCAACATCAATTCGACGATCGTCGACCCGAAGAATTTCGACACCGACTCGTTCGTCGACTTCGACGGTCCCGTCTGCATCATCCCGCCGAATTCGTTCGCGCTCGCGCGCACCGTGGAGTACTTCCGCATCCCGCGCAGCGTGCTGACGGTCTGCCTCGGCAAGTCGACGTACGCGCGCTGCGGCATCATCGTCAACGTGACCCCGCTCGAGCCCGAGTGGGAGGGTCACGTCACGCTCGAGTTCTCGAACACGACGACGCTGCCCGCGAAGATCTACGCGAACGAGGGTGTCGCGCAGATGCTGTTCTTCGAGTCGGACGAGGTCTGCGAGACCTCGTACAAGGATCGCGGCGGCAAGTACCAGGGCCAGAAGGGCGTGACGCTCCCAAAAGCGTGAGGAAGCGGATAGCGGATAGTAGGAGGCGGCTGCGCCGCTCGGCGGAAGAGATCGGCCGAGGCCAGGACGTTCCGCGCGCAACGCGCGCTCCTACTAACCGCTACCCGCTACCCGCTACCCGCTATTCACTATCCGCTATTCACTTCCGATCCAGCTTCACCAGCTTCATCTGCACTTCCGGGTTGCCCTTGCG
>DASUMQ010000088.1:0-8111 GCA_036277615.1 Steroidobacteraceae bacterium | reverse complement strand
GCGCAGGACGCCTCGGGCAAGGCCAAGCCCAAGGCGCTGGCCTATGCAGACGGCATCGGCGGCACCCGCGCCGGCGTGATCGAGACCACGTTCAAGGAAGAGACCGAGACGGACCTGTTCGGCGAGCAGGCCGTGCTCTGCGGCGGCGCTACCGAGCTCGTGCTCAAGGGTTACGAGACGCTGGTCGAGGCCGGCTACCAACCCGAGGTCGCTTATTACGAGTGCCTGCACGAGCTGAAGCTGATCGTCGACCTGCTGCACGAAGGCGGCCTCGCGAAAATGCACAAGTACATCTCCCACACCGCGAAATGGGGTGACCTCACGCGCGGGCCCCGCGTCGTGAACTCGGGCACCAAGAAGGAAATGAAGAAGATCCTCAAGGAGATCCAGGACGGCCAGTTCGCGCGCGTCTGGATCCGCGAGAACAAGACCGGTCGCCGGAAGTACGAGGCGCTGCTCAAGAAGGACCTCGCGCACCCGATCGAGAAAGTCGGCGCGCAGCTGCGCGCGCGCATGCCCTGGCTCAACCAGACCTGAGGCCGCGCGCGCCCTCCCCTCCGAGATCCTACGGTGACGACCATGTCCAAGCGAGACCCGAACCGCGTCCTGATCTTCGACACGACGCTGCGCGACGGCGAACAGTCGCCCGGCTGCAGCATGACGCAGCCCGAGAAGCTGCGCATGGCGAAGGCGCTCGCGGAGCTCGGCGTGGACGTCATCGAGGCGGGGTTTCCGATCGCCTCGCGCGGCGACTGGGAGGCCGTGCACGAGATCGCGAAGGAAGTGCGCGGCCCGATCATCGCGGGCCTCGCGCGTTGCAACCGCGAGGACATCGACAAGGCCTGGGGCGCGGTCCGCGTCGCCGAACGGCCGCGCATCCACGTGTTCCTCGCCACCAGCGCGATCCATCGCGAGCACAAGCTCGGCATGGCCAAGGACGAGATCATCCACGCCGCGGTCGAGGGCGTGAAATACGCCCGCAGCCTCTGCGAGGACATCGAGTTCTCGCCCGAGGATGCATCGCGCACCGAGCTCGAGTTCCTGCGCGAGGTCGTCGAAGCGGTGATCGCGGCCGGCGCCACCACCGTCAACATCCCGGACACGGTCGGCTACACGGTGCCCGAGGAGTTCCACGAGGTCTTCTCGTATCTCAAGCAGAACGTCCGTGGCGCGGAGAACGTGACGTTCAGCGTGCACTGCCACAACGACCTCGGTCTCGCGGTGGCGAACAGCCTGGCCGCCATCCGCGGCGGCGCCCGCCAGGTCGAATGCACGATCAACGGCATCGGCGAGCGCGCGGGCAACGCCTCGCTCGAGGAACTGACGATGGCCCTCAAGGTGCGCGAAGGCATCTACGGCCTGCACACCGGCATCGACGGCAAGCGCCTGTTCCCGACGAGCCGCCTGCTGTCGAGCATCACCGGCATGCCGATTCCGCGCAACAAGGCGATCGTCGGCGAGAACGCCTTTGCGCACGAGTCGGGCATCCATCAGCACGGCATGCTGAAGCACCACACGACCTACGAGATCATGCGCCCGCACGACGTCGGCATGTCGCGCACGAACCTGGTGCTCGGCAAGCACAGCGGGCGCGCCGCGCTGCGCGAACGGATCAAGGAGCTCGGTTTCGAGCTGTCCGACACCGAGCTCACGCGCGTGTTCAACGACTTCAAGGCGCTTGCCGACAAGAAGAAGGAGCTGTTCGACGGCGACATCGAGGCGCTGGTGCTCAAGAGCGAGGTCGAGACCGTCGGCCCCTGGAGCCTCGAGAACCTGCACGTCGTGAGCGATTCGTCGAAGTTCGCGACCGGTCGCGTCGTGCTGCGGCATGCGGACGCGCGCATCCTGACCCACGAGTCCTCCGGCGACGGCCCCGTCGACGCCGCGCTCAAGGCGATCGAGCAGGCGACCGGCGTGTTCGCGAAGCTCCGCAAGTTCGAGGTTCGCAGCGTCACGGTCGGCGAGGACGCGCAGGGCGAGGCCGTCCTGACCTGCGAGTACAACGGTCGCACCTATCGCGGCACGAGCGTGACGACGGACATCGTCGAGTCGAGCGCGCGGGCGTTCATCGAGGTCGTCAACGCGATCGAGTCGTCGCGCCGGCGAGGTGCGGATTCGGGCGACGTCCCGGCCGCCGCCGTCTGACGGCCACCCTGCCCCCTTCGGAGCCCGAATGACCGCGAAGAGCCTGTTCGAGAAAGTCTGGGACCGGCACATCGTCGTGCCCGAGACGGCCGAGACGCCCGCGGTCCTCTACATCGACCTGCACCTCGTCCACGAAGTGACGTCGCCGCAGGCGTTCGACGTGCTCCGCGCGCGTGGCCTGCCGGTCCGCCGGCTCGACCGCACGCTCGCGACGATGGACCACTCGACCCCCACCGACACGGCGCAGATCTTCGGCGGCCTGCCGATCAAGCTCGAGTCGGCGGCGAAGCAGGTGCGGCAGCTCGAAGTCAATTGCGCCGAGTTCGGCGTGAACCTGCTCGGGCTCAGGGACGACCGACGCGGCATCGTCCACATCATCGGGCCCGAACTCGGCGCCACGCAGCCGGGCAAGACGATCGTCTGCGGGGACAGCCACACCAGTACCCACGGGGCGTTCGGCGCCCTCGCCTTCGGCATCGGCACGACGGAAGTCGGCTACGTGCTCGCGACACAGTGCCTGCTGCAGCGCAAACCGAAGTCGTTCGCGATCGACGTCACGGGCCGCCTGCCGGCGGGAGTCACCGCCAAGGATCTCGTGCTCGCGATCATCGGCCGGATCGGTGTCAACGGCGGCACGGGCCACGTGATCGAGTATCGCGGTGCCACGATCGAGGCGCTCTCCATGGACGAGCGCATGACGATCTGCAACATGTCGATCGAGGCCGGCGCGCGGGCCGGCATGATCGCGCCCGACGCGACGACGTACGCGTACCTCGAGGGCCGGCCGTACGCGCCTGCGGCCGGGGCCGACTGGGACGCCGCACGGACCGATTGGGACTCGCTGCGGACCGACCCGGGCGCCACCTTCGACCGGGAACTCACGCTCGACGCCTCCACGCTCGAGCCCATGATCACGTTCGGCACGAACCCCGGCATGGTCACGACGATCAACGGCACGGTTCCCGACCGGCCCGGCGACGCCGTGTTCGCGCAGTCGCTCGCGTACATGGGGTTGCGGGCGGGAGAGAAGCTCGCCGAGAAGCCGGTGCAGGTGGTGTTCATCGGCAGCTGCACCAACGCGCGTCTTTCCGACCTCGAGGCCGCCGCGAAGGTCTTGCGCGGTCGCAAGGTCGCGCAGGGCGTGCGCGCGCTCGTCGTGCCGGGATCGCAACAGATCAAGCGCCAGGCCGAGGCGCTCGGGCTCGCGAAAGTGTTCCAGGACGCGGGCGCCGAGTGGCGGGAGTCGGGCTGCTCGATGTGCCTCGGCATGAACGGCGACCTCGTGCAGGCCGGCCAGTATTGCGTCAGCACGAGCAACCGCAACTTCGAGGGCCGCCAGGGCATCGGCGCCCGCACGCTGCTGGCGAGTCCGGCGGCGGCGGCGGCGGCAGCCGTGCGCGGCCGCGTGACCGACCCGCGCGAATTCCTCGGCTGAGCGCGATCCCGGAAGAGTACGAACCAACCTGCATGGAACCGATCACCCTCATCCGTTCGCGGACGGTCGTCATGCCGTCCACCAACATCGACACCGACCAGATCATCCCGGCGCGTTTCCTCACGACGACGGTGCGGGAGGGCCTCGGTGTCTCGCTGTTCGCCGACTGGCGCTACGGCCCGGACGGCACGCCACGGCCGGACTTCGTGTTGAACCAGCCCCAGGCCGCGGGCTGCCAGGTCCTCGTTGCCGGACGCAACATCGGCTGCGGGTCGTCGCGCGAACATGCGCCGTGGGCGCTGCTCGATTACGGGTTCCGCGCGGTGATCAGCACCGAGATTGCAGACATCTTCCGCAACAACAGTCTCAAGAACGGCTTGCTGCCCGTGGTCGTCGACGAATCGACGCACGCGTGGCTGCTGGCGAACCCGGGCGTCGAGGTCGAGGTCGACCTCCCCGCGACGACACTGCGGTTACCCGACCAGCGCGAGGTCTCGTTCCCGATCGATGGGTTTTCGCGCTACTGCCTCATGCACGGCATCGACGAGCTCGGCTACCTGTTGAACCAGCGATCGGAGATCGAGCGCTACGAGCAGGCACGGCTCGCTCGATGAAGGCCCGCATCGCTGTCCTGGGCGGCGACGGCATCGGCCCGGAAGTCACCGCCGAGGCGGTCCGCGTGCTGCAGGCCGTCGCGCAGCGGTTCGGGCACGACTTCACGTTCGTCGAAGCCCTGGTCGGTGGCGCAGCCATCGATGCCTCCGGCTCCGCATTGCCGCCGCGTACCATCGACGCGTGCCGCGAGAGTGCGGCCGTGCTGCTCGGCGCCGTGGGCGGGCCGAAGTGGTCCGACCCGTCGGCGCCCGTGAGGCCGGAGCAGGGATTGCTGGAACTGCGCCGCACGCTCGGCGTGTTCGCAAACCTGCGGCCCGTGAAGACGCTCGCTTCGATGGCCGACGCCTCGCCGCTCCGGCCGGAAGTCATCGCGGGGACCGACATCATGGTCGTGCGCGAGCTCACCGGCGGCATCTATTTCGGGCGCAAGCGACGCACGGCCAGCGAAGCGGAGGACCTCTGCAGCTACACGAGCGCGGAGATCGAGCGCGTGACCCGCGTCGCGGGCAGGCTCGCGCTGGGCCGACGCAAGCGCATCGCGTCGGTGGACAAGGCGAACGTGCTGGAAACGTCGCGTTTGTGGCGCACGGTCGTGGAGCGCGTGCTCCGCAGTGAATTTCCGGAGGTCGAGTTCGAGCACGTGCTGGTCGACGCCGCGGCGATGCACCTGATACGCCGCCCGGCGTCGTTCGACGTGATCCTCACCGAGAACATGTTCGGCGACATCCTGACCGACGAAGCGTCCATGATCGCCGGCTCGCTCGGGCTGCTGCCGTCCGCGTCGCTCGGGGACGGCCGCGTGGGTCTCTATGAACCAATCCACGGCTCCGCGCCCGACATCGCAGGTCGTGGCATCGCGAACCCGTACGGCACGATCCTGAGCGCCGCGATGTTGCTTAGGTATTCGCTCGGGCTCGAGGCCGAGGCGAGCGCCGTGGAGTCGAGCGTCGAGGCGGCTTTGGACGCCGGCGTACGGACGGCGGATGTGGCGCAAGCGGGACGAACTGCTGTGGGCAGCCGGGACGCCGCCTCGGCCGTGGTCGAACGCCTGCTGTCAAGTCGTTAAATATCAGCGACTTGGGGTTTTATCCACAGAAACTGTCAAACCACGGTTGAGAACCCCGGGACTGGTGAAAAAACAACCATTCCAAGGTGGACGCGCAGTGGATTTTCAGCGCTATACTGCGCCTCCGCAGGTGGCCCCGGCCCCCTGCTCCCAGTTCGAAGATCGAATCTGCAAGCTCGCAACCAGAGTTGAGGACTTGAGTCGGGTTAGTCTTTGTCTCACGGATTGAGGCAGCTCGGGTCCCAACCCCCGAAGGCCGGCAGAAATGCCGGCCTTCTTTTTTTATCCTCGTGCCACGCATCAGGCGTCCAGCGCCGCGTCGAGCGCCGTCGTCAGGTCGCGCGCGAGGTCGTCGCCTTCTTCGATTCCGACCGAGAGCCGCACCAGCGTCTCCGAGATTCCCGCACGCTCGCGGGCGGCCTCGTCCATCGCGGCGTGCGTCATGCTCGCAGGGTGCGCGACCAGGCTCTCGACGCCGCCGAGCGACTCGGCAAGCGAGAACAGGTCCAGCTCGGCCAGGCACGCCCTGACGTTTGCGGTCGATCCCTTCAGTTCGAAACTCAGCATCGCACCGAAACCCTGCTGTTGACGCCGCGCGAGCTCGTGACCCGCGTGTGACGGCAGGCCCGGGTAATACACCTTGGCGACCGCAGGGTGCGCAGCCAGCAGTTCGGCCAGTCGCTGCGCGTTCTCCCCGTGCGCGCGCATCCTTGCGTACAGCGTCCGCAAACCCCGCAACGTCAGGAAGCTGTCGAACGGCGCGCCGGTGACACCGATGCAATTGCCCCACCACTTGAGCTGGTCGTGGAGTTCCGGCGTCGATGAGATCACTGCGCCGCCTACGACGTCGCTGTGGCCGTTCAGGTACTTGGTGGTCGAGTGGACGATGACGTCGGCGCCGAGCTCGAGCGGACGCTGCCACACCGGGGAGAGGAACGTATTGTCGGCCACGACCAGCGCGCCGACGGCCTTCGCCTGGCTCGCGACCGCGGCGATGTCGACGATCCGCAGCAGCGGGTTGCTCGGCGTCTCGATCCAGACCAGCGCCGGCTTCGCCGCGACCGCCGTCTCGAGCGCACTGGCGTCCTGGTAATCGACGAACCGCACGTCCAGCACGCCCCGCGCGTGGAGCGAGTTGAACAACCGGTACGTGCCGCCGTAGCAGTCGTGGGGCACGACCGCGACCTGCCCGGGCCGGAACAATTGCGTGACCAGCGAGACGGCCGCCATGCCGGACGCCGTGACGACCGCACCGGTGCCGCCCTCCAGTTCCGCGAGTGCGCGCCCGAGCGCCTCACGCGTGGGATTGCCCGAGCGCGAGTAATCGTACTCACGCTTCTCGCCGTAACCGCCGAACGCGAACGTCGTCGTCAAATGGATCGGTGGGACGACCGCACCGTGCTGGGTGTCCGTCTCGAGTGCGGCGCGCACGGTGCGGGTCTTGATGCTGGCTTGGTCGGTCATGGTGGTGGGTCAGGTCGTGTGGCGGGGGCAATCAGTCGAACGTGCGGTGGAAGACGTCGCGCAACACGTCGGCTTCCTTGAAGAATGCGTCGTGGCCGTAGACGGAGCTGATCTCGATCAACTGGCAAGGGCTGCCGATCCGATCACGCAGCAGGCGCATGTCGGCGAGCGGCACGAGCTGGTCCTCGAGCACCGCCACGATCGTCATCGGTACAACGATCCGCTCGGGCTCGACACGGTGCAGGTCGATCGACTCGGACAGGCAGACGAACGCTTCGGGCCGATAGGTCTTCGCGTAGGCCTCGCCGCGGGAGACGATGTAGGCCTCCACCGGGAACACGAAACGTCCGTCGCCGCGGCGTTCGGCCTCGCCCGGGAACCGATCCTCGAACTCGCGAACGGATCGGTACGTCGTCATCGCGAGTGCGCGGGCCAGCACGAGCCCCCGTTCGCCCTCGCCGTGCTCGATCGCGTAGCGCACGACGTTGCGCTGCACGCTGCGCCAGGCCGTCGACATCGGGTGCGTGCGGTGCGCGGCGCTCATCACGACGCCGTGGCGCAGACGCGTCGCGTGCGCCATGCCCATGACCAGCGTCACCATGCCGCCGTACGACGCGCCGACGCAGCCGTGCAGCACGTCGATCCCCAGGTGATCCATCACGGCCAGGAGGCATCGCGCCTGGTCGTGTGCGCTCACGCTCGGAAACACCTCGCCCGGCGCGGGACCGGTCGTGCGGTGGCTGCCCCCGAGGAAGTCGATGCCGAGCACCCTGAAACGATCGGTATCGAGCGGCTTGCCGGGCCCGGCGATTTCGTCCCACCAGCCGGCCACGCCGTCGCGCACCTTGAACACGTTGCGGCCCGCCGAAATGCCCCCGAGCACGGCGACCACGGGCGCACCGTCCGCGCCGGCGAGGCGGTACGCGATCTCCACGCGCGACAGCGCACCGCCGAAATGCAGCTCGAACGGATGGCGGTCGAGCACGAGAACGTCCTCGTCGCAGCGGTACCCGGCCGGCAGTGCGATCGGTCGGCGCGCCGAGGCCGGGTCGAGCGACGCCGGATCCGCAGCCCCGTCGAGTGGTGCGGCGGCGAACGCCGGCGATTCGACGTCGCCCGGTGAATCTTGAGAAGACGATGCGGAAGACACTGCCTGACCTGTCGAAGCCCTTGCGAACCGGATCTCGTTTGACCGACGACCACGCACGGTTGCTGGAGGTCCGTGCGGACCTTGCCAGTCGAGCTGCTGCGCGGGGATCGGACGCGTGGAAACGCAGGGAGGTGGTTGCGGCGACCAACACCCCCGACGGTCCGAGCCGGCAGGGCAGCCTCGCTGCAACTCATCTTCCGGCGACGCGGTCGTCCCCGAGGAGTTGGCACCATTTC
>DASUMQ010000087.1:0-13208 GCA_036277615.1 Steroidobacteraceae bacterium | reverse complement strand
GCAGGTTGCGGGCGGCCTCGTGACAGCCGAGCCGGCTCAGCGCCTCGGCGCGGTTGTTGAGCGCCGCGGCGAGGCGCGGCTCGAGCGTGAGCACGGCGCGGTATCCACGCTCCGCTTCGCTCCAATGCCCGCGCGCCGCGTCGACGTTGGCCAGGCCCAGTCGCGGCATCGGTTGGTCGGGCCACTGGTCCGCGGCAGCCGCGAAGGCGGCGCGAGCCGCGTCGAGCTGGCCCACCGCCTCGAGCGACGCGGCGGCGCGCAGGTATCGCTCGAGGTCGGGTCGCGCGGGCATCCGACCCGGCTCGAGCACGACCACCGCCCAGCGCTCGGCACGGCTCCAAGTCGCGTCGAACACGTTCGCCCGCAGTTCGAGACGCTCGGTCGTTCCGGAGCGCAGCAGGACCGTCCCGCGCCCGCTGTCGTAGCCGATCGCGACCGCGTAGTGCCAGGCGGGCCACGGTCCGAAGCCCTGCTTCTGCAAGACGAGCACCGGGTGCCCCGCGGCGAGTTCCGCCATCAGCTCGCCGAGGTCACCGCCGGATTCGTACGGCAGCAAGCCGCGGGCGCGGATCGCTGCGACCAGTTCCGGTTGCAGTGAGCCCTGCCGTCCCGGGACGAAGATCTCGCGCTGGAGCCGGTCGAGCGGCGCTGCGTGACCCGCGGCCTCGAGCACGGTCGCCAGTGCGGCGGGGCCGCACTGCTGCTCGGACTGCGGGTGAAAGGGCGTCGAGTCGAGCTCGACGGCGGCCGGAAGTCGTAACGGACGCGCGAGGTCCGCGAGCTGCGCGTTGACGGCGCAACCCGCGAGGTTCAACAGTGTGAGGCCGGCGGCGACCGCACGCAGGCGGACGCCGCGCAGCCCGCAGCGACGGTGGTGCGTCGGCGACGCGCGCCTCAAGTCTTCTTGAAGATGTCGATGACGCCGACGAGTTCGAGGATCACCAGCACGACGAACACGATGCCGATCACCGCGAGCGCGTCGCCGCCGGCGGGCATCTCGCCCATGCGGTCGGCGAGCGTGCGCAGCTCCGTGTCCGTCAACCGCGCCACGCGCGCATCGATGTCCGCCGGGTCGACACCCAGCGCCGCCATCTGCTCGCGCACTTCCTGCTTCGCCAGCGCAGCGCTGACGGTCGCGAGGTCCTCCGCACGCGTCCCCGCCTCGACGGCCTGCAGCGTACCGACGAGTTCGGCGCGGGCGACCAGCGGTGACCCGAGGTTGAATACGGCGAGGCACAGTGCGTAGACGACGGCTTTGCGGAACAGCATGGCGACCCTCCTGATGAAAACTCGGCGAAAGTCTACCGCAGCGCACCCCCGGCGCGCGTTTTCGCGCGCTGCGGTGCTGCACCGGCATGACACAGTTCTCGTTTCCGCTCAGGCCCCGACGAAGTCGAGCAGGCGGCGGTACGCGCCCGGGTCGATCAGCAGCACGAACAGCAGGCCGTAGAGCGCGCCGCCCAGGTGTGCGTCGTGATTGATGCGGCCGCGCGCCTGCCGCGCCGAGTACCACGAGTACGCGACGTAACCCACCGCGAACAGCGGCGCCGGAATGGGCACGGGAATCGGGATGATGAACAGGCTCTGCGTCGGGAAGTACACGATGTTGGCGAACAGCACGGCGCTGATCGCGCCGCTCGCGCCCAGCGAGGCATACTCGGGATCGTTGCGGTGCTTCAGGTACGTGCCCACGTCGCTGAGCACGAGGCTCGAGAGATACAGCACGGCGAACGCAGTGCTGCCGATGCGGCGCTCGAGCGGGAACGCGAAGAACCAGAACGTGACCATGTTGAAGATCAGGTGCGGCAGGTCGGCATGCACGAAGCCGCTCGTGATCAGGGTGTCGTACCGACTCTTCCGGACGAGCCAGTAGGGACGGAACAGGCAGCGCTCGAGCAGGCCGGGCGCGGCGTACAACGCCACCAGGCTCGCGACGATCGTCGCGCCGAAGATCAGCAGGGCAATGCTCAAGTGGAGTCTCGCTCGAATGGGCGTCCGGCCATTATCGACCGGGCCGGTCGCCAACGTCGAACCGTGTCGTCGGGGTCAGCCCTCGGGAAGCCGTGGCGCGAGCGAGGTCCAGGTCTCGATGCAGGTCTCGACCGCGACGTGACCGTCGACGTCGTGCGTCAGCACGCGCAGGCGTTCGAGCTCGACTTCGGCGCCCAGCGGCAAGGGCACGCCCTCGATGCCGGGCGCGGCCAGGTGAAAGCGGATCGTGAATTCGTGAAACGTCTGCGCCTGCCCGGGGCAGCGACGCAACACGCAAACGCGCGGCTCGGCCATGGCCGCGAGTTCGCGTGCGAGCGCCGCTTCCACGCGCGCGCGACCGACGTACGCGACACCGCGTCGCGGGGCACTCCAGCGCACATCGTCGGTGTACTGCGCGCACAACCCGTCCAGCCAGGCGGCCACGGCGGCCTGGCCCACGAGTTCGGATTCCACGGCGGGTTCGTCGGCACCGGGCGCAGGCGTGCAATCGAGGTTCGGGGTGTCCACGCAGGCAGTGTGCAGCGCAGCACCCCGCGTCGGATCGCCGTAAAGAGCCATGCGCCCCCCTCCCGGGGAGCCATGGCCGCTCAGTCCGATGTGGTGCGCCGGTAGATTTCGGCCGCCTGGCCCCGCGAGGCACAGTCGAGCTTGTCCAGGATGTTGGCAATGTGACGCTTGACCGTGTGCAGGCTCAGGTCGAGCGCACGGGCGATGTGCTTGTTCCCAGCGCCGCCGGCCACGGCTGCGAGTACCTCGCGCTCGCGCTCGGTCAGGCGAGCGAGCGGGCCTGCGACCCGGCCCGTGCCTGCGTCGGCGCCGCGAGTCCAGGCCTGCAATCGCTCCCGCAGGCGCACGGCAGGCGGCGCTTCGCGCACGTCCGCTGGCAACGCGTCGAGCACCGTCACGACGTGCCGACGCGAATCGAGCAGGAGCGGGCCGTATTCATCGCGGTCGACGGCACCGCGATACAGTGGCTCGAAGCATTCCCATGCGCGTCGGCGCTCACGCAGTGCGGTCCACGCAGCCGCGAGCGCAATCCGCGGATCGCAGAACACCGAGGGCAGGCAGTGATCCGTATAACTGGCGCACGCCCGTTCGAGCGGCTCGAGCGCTTCGCGCGGCTGGCCACGCAGCAAGGCGGCCTGGCCGCGACTCACGTCGGCCGCGACCTCCACCCAGCCCCACTCCTGGTCGGTGCGAGGCGCCGTGAGCGCGGGAATCATCGCGAGGAAATCCGCCTCGCGGCCCGCCATCCAGAGCATCCGCGCGAGGCCCTGCTGGTACGCGCGCAACCAGACGGCCCGATGCGGCGCAAGCTCCGGCGCCCGCATGCCGTCGACGTGCAGGCGCGCGATCGCGAGCGCCTCGTCGTGCTTCCCGCGCGCCGCGGCGTGCATCGCCCGCAGCTGACCCAGGCGCTCGCTGATCAGCCGTATGCTGCCGAACTGCTGTTGCAGCACTTCGGCGCGCTCGACGACCGCCTGCGCGTTCGTCGCGCGACCGTGCCAGAGGTGGACCCAGCCTTCGACCGCCAGCGCGGCGAGCTCCCACGGCGCGTGCCCGTCGGTCGGCACGTAGCGACACGCCGCGACGAAACGGTCGAACACGTCGTCGATGCCGGGCAGTCCGATCAGCAGGCAATGGATGCGCCCTGCCGTGACCGGACAGACGAGCGCCGGGTTGCGTTCGGCCAGCTCGACGAACGCACGCATGTGTTCGGCCACCTGCGCCGGCCGTCCTTCCGCGGCGCGACACCACGCGCGCAGCAGCGCGTGCTCGGCCTGGCCGAGGTCGTCGAGCGGCAGCGCTGCCAGCTCGTCGAGCCGCCGCCAGGCCTCGGCCACTTCGCCCGAGGACGTGAGCGCGTCGATCAGCATGAAATAGGCACGCACGCGGCTCTGTGCTTCGAGCGGCGCCTTGAGCGCCACGGTGGTCGGCGCAAGCTCGCGTCGTGCGCGGGCCCAGTCCCAGCGCAGCCACGCGCAGGACCCGCGCAGGTAGGACACGTGTGCATCGCCGCGACGAACGTGCTCCGGCACCTGGTCGATCCAGCGTTCGAGCGTGGTGATGCCGCCGGCGGCGACGAGCGACTCGCCGACGCGCAGGATCAGCCAGAGCGCTTCGTCCCACAGCTCACCCGCGAGGAAGTGATGGATCGCGCGTGCGGACGTCTCCTCGGCGCGTGCGGCACGTTCGTGCAACGCCCGCACCTCTCCGGGCAGGCGTCTCGACAGTTCGGCCTCGAGGAATTCGCGGAACAGGTCGTGGAAGCGCAGCACGGGGCCCGCCTCGTCGACCACGCTCAGGAACAGGTCGCGTCGATAGAGCTCACCGAGCAACTCCGTCGTGTCGTCGCGCAAGGTCACTGCCGCGCAGAGGTCCGGTGTCAATTCGGCGAGGATCGAGCACCGCAGCGCGAAGTCCTGGAGCTCGCGCGGCAGCAGGCCGAGCACCTCCTGTGCGAGGTACGCAAAGAGCTTGCGTTGTCCGGCTTCGCCGCGCGCCGCGAGCGCCTGCGCCCGTCCGCTCGCGATGGCGGGCGCCGCCTGCCCGGCGTGCAGCAGCATCGAGAGCCCCACGGCCCAGCCCTGCGTGCGTCGCAGGGCTTCCATCACGGGCTGACCCGTCTCGCCGCGACCGTCCAGACGGTCGAGTCCGGCCAGTTCGAGCGCCTCGCCCTCGGTGAAGCGCAGGTCCGCCAGCGTGAATTCGCCCACCTCGCCGTGCACGCGCCATCGCGCGAGCGGCAGTGAAGGCTCGGCGCGCGTGCCGATCACGAGAGCGACGTGGTCGGGCAGGCGCTCGACCAGCGACTCGACCAGGGTGCTCACGTCCGGTCGGGTGACGCGGTGGAAGTCGTCGAACACCAGCACCACGCGTGACGCGACGCTGGTGCAGAGCGCGTTGACCGCCGCCGCGAGCGCCGCCCGGGTCTGCGCGCCGGCGCCGGTCACGCGGGTCGCGAGTTCGCGCGGCGGGGTCTCCCACGCGAGGTCCAGCGGCTCGAGTGCCTGCACGAGCGTCGCGAACAGGCGATTCGCGTCGTCGTCTTCGTGGTCGACCGCGATCCAGACGCAAGCGTCGCCCGCCGCGCGCACGGTTTCCGCGAGTTGCGCGAGCAGGGTGGTCTTGCCGGAACCGCCCGGCGCGCAGACGACGGAGACGGGATGCACACGCGTCGATTCGTCGAGCCGTTCGACCAGTGCGGCGCGGGCGACCGTGCCCTCGCGCAGGCGCGGGACGCGAAATTTCGTGACCGGCAGGATCGGCAGGACAGCGGACACGCGCGCGAACCCCCGAGGCGCGAACCCGCATCGAGCTTAGGGGGAATGCGCAGACGCGTCCACGGTCGGCGCGCGACGCGCCGACGTCGCTTCGGCTCGCTTAGCGGGCCTGGGCTGTTCGTACGCGCGGTGGGCCGGGTTTCGGCGCGGGCCCGGCGGGCACGCCCTTGGCTCGCGGCGGAATCCGGGCGATCCGCGCGGCGGCCTCGGATTTGACACGCGCGAGCAGCGCCGGGTCGCGCAGCAACTCCTCGGCGCGCCCGATCTTTTCGTTGACCAGCGCGTCCGTCAACAGCACGCCGAACGTCCGCAACGGCGCAATCTGGAACCGGTGGCGCCGGAACAGGCGGTAGATTTCCTTGACGCGCGCGGGGTCGACGTCGCGACCGAGCGTGAAGGACTCGAAACGGCCTTCCATCGCAAGCAGCGCCGCTTCGGCCAGGCACGCATAGGCGACGCCGCGCGGCAGGCCGATGTCGAAGCTGAAATCGACCGGCCCCGGGATCAGCACTTCGCCGCTTTCGACGACGAGCACGTCCGGCCGCACGGCCGCCTCTTCGGCCGAGATGTCGGGCGGCAGAGCGACGTCGAGGATCACCGCGCCCGGCTTGCACTGGCTGACGTCGAGCACGCGCTGCCCGAACGCCGACGTCGCCGTGACGATCAGGTCACAGTCGCCGACCCGGCGTTGCGTCGACGTGTCGATCTCGACCTGCGCGCCGGGTGTCTCGGCTTCGATCTTCTGCTTGAGCGCCACGAGCCGGTCGGGCTCGATCGAGACCAGCACGACGTCACGGACGGCCGCAGCGAGCAGCCGCGAGCAGACGGAACCGATCGCGCCGGTCGCCCCGATGACCATGGCCTTGCCGTGCGCCAGGTTCGCCCAACCCATGCGCCGCGCAGTGAGTTTCGCCGTCTCGAGCGTCGCGGCGATGGTCAGGCTGTTGCCGGTCGTGACCGGGATCGACGCGCGGCGCGCGACGGTCACGCCCGCGTCGCCCACGACCTTCGTGAACGCGCCGAGCCCCACGATCCTGGCGCCGTGCGCGGCAGCGTCGCGCACGGCGTGGTCGAGGCGGCGATACGTGAACTCGGGCGGGCGGGTGAGCATCTGCCGCGGCGTCGCGCCGAGGGCATAGATCAGCCCTTCGATCCGTTGACCCGTGGTCGGCGAGCAACCGCCGCGGGCGCGACCGACGCGCATGGCGGGCATGTACGCGGCGACGGCCTCGACGAGCGCACGCGGCAACCGGCGCGTCCAGCGAAAGCGGGGATGCTTGGCGAGGTAATCGACGGTGAGCGGGTGCAACACGAACGCGAAGCGATGCGCATCACGCTTCACGGCATCGACCGGCGGAATGTGCTGAGCGGGGAGCACCGGCGAACACCTGCTGCGTCCGGGAACTCATTCTTGGGCCGCGCGGTGCGCACGCCCATTCGTAATGCTCCCTATGGTTCCTGCGAGGCACGGAACCTGAAGTCGCCCACGAGGCCGGGAACGCGGGCGCGCTTGTCGGCGTAGAAGCCGCGCAAGGTCGCGAGGTCGCGGGCTTCGTCGCCGGTCATGCGGACGTACGTGTCGATGCCGACGCAGCGACGGCCGTAATCGATGTAGCCGAGCCCGATCGGCAGGTTCCCGGCGAGCGCGATCTGGTAGAACCCGGACTTGAGGTGGTCGGTGTAGGCACGCGTGCCCTCCGGCGCCACGGCGAGCCACATCCGGTCGCGCCGCCGGAACTCCTCGAGCAGGGCCGCGATCAGGCCCGATCGCTCACGGCGATTGATCGGTACGCCGCCGATCCGCAGCAGCAGGCCGCGAAACGGCCAGCGGAACATCGTGTCCTTGCCCATCCACTGGGCGTTCAAGCCGCTGCCGATGCTGAACAGGATGCCAATCACGAAGTCCCAGTTCGAGGTGTGCGGGTACACGAGGATCAGCCCCCGGGCTTCGGGCGGCCGCACGAGCACGTTCTGCCAGCGCAGCAGCCGCAGCAGCCCGAGGCAGGCCTTGCGCCACATCGTGAGATCCTGATTCGATACGGTGCCGCCTTTTAGCACAGCCCGCCCCGCTAGGGCCTGTTCATTGTCATGGGCTGCGTGCCTTTCCAATCGCCTGCGGCAAGGCGCAAGGCGCAGCCAATATGTCGATATTGGCAAGGTTTTTAACGCAGCGGCAGGCGATTGGAGAGGCACCCGATAATGATTGAATATCCTTCGATGGGACGATCTATGGCAGTCCAGCGCGTTGTTGCTTCTCCACTTGTGTACGTCAAGTACACGGCGGTCGTCGCGCCTGGCGCTGGACTGCCATAGATCGTCGCAGCTCAGGCCAATGGGTGTTAACAGGCCCTGGCAGATGAAGCATCCACCGCGCTACACGGTCGCCCCCGAGGGGGCGGGCCTGACCCGCCACCACCTGCGACGGCTGCGACAGTACTTCCGGTCCGCCGGGTGGCCGTGCCAGGACAACGTCGAACTCGACCTGCTGGACCGCGGGTTCGTCCGGCGCGACACCGGTGGCGGGCTCGAGCGGGTCGTCGTGACCGACGCGGGCATCGCGCTGCTGGCGCGGCAGCTCGACTGCAACCGGCGCGCGCACGCCGAGCACGATGCGCTGGTCGACCGCGTCGCCCGCTGGCTGCTCGCGCAGAAGCGGCTGGTCTTCCGCGGCATCGCGCTGCGCACGCGCCTCGACGAGCGATGGGCGCTGTCGAAGCCGGACGTGTTCTCGCTGCGGCACGCGACGGCGTCGCGGCGGTTGCAGCCCGCGGTGCACGAGATCAAAGTGCGCCGGGCGGACCTGCTCTGCGACCTCAAGAAGGACGGCAAGCGGCGTGGCTACCAGTCGTACTCGCAGACGTTCCACTACGTGATTGCCGAGGGCATCGCCGATCCGGCCGAGATTCCCGAAGACTGCGGCCTGCTCGTCGCAAGCGCGAAGTCCTTGCGCATCGTGCGGCCCGCGCCGCACCGCGAGGTGTCGCTCACGACGGCGCAGTGGGTCGCGCTCGTGCGCGCCGGCGCCGAATTCGGCGACGACGACGAACCGCCGCAGTTGAGCTTCTGACGGCGTGAGCACCGATCCGGAACGCCTGCTCGTCCGCGAACTCGGCCTGCGCCAGCTCACGGCGCACATCTTCAACTACACCGTCGGCAGTGGCATCTTCGTGCTGCCGGCCATCGCCGTCGCGCAGCTCGGACCGGCCGCGCCGCTCGCTTACCTCGTGTGCGCCACCGTGATGGCGCTGGTCGTGATGATCTTCATGGAAGCCGGCAGCCGCGTCACGATCACGGGCGGGCCATACGCCTACGTGGAGGTCGGGCTCGGCCCGTTTCTCGGCTTCGTGACGGGCGTGCTGCTCGCGGTTGCCACGGTCACGGCGGGCGGCGCGATCGCGGCCCTGCTCGGGCAGACCGCGGCGCGCCTGCTCGGACTCGACGGCAGGGGGTGGGCGGCCGTCATGACATTGCTGCTCGTCGGCGCGCTGGCAGGGATCAACGTGCGCGGGTTGCGCTGGGGCGCACGCCTCGTCGAATGGTCGACCGTCGCCAAGCTCGTGCCGTTGCTGTTGTTCGTAGTGGTGGGCGCGTGGTTCGTCGAGCCCGCGAACCTGCGGATCGACGCGTGGCCGTCGCCGTCACAGGTTACCGCGACGAGCGGCGTGCTGGTGTTCGCGTTCCTCGGCATCGAGTCGGCGCTGGGGCCGACCGGCGAAGTGCGTAACGCCGCGCGCACCGTGCCGCGTGCGGTCGCGCTCGCGCTGCTCGCCGCGACGCTGCTCTATCTGGCGATCCAGCTGGTCGCACTCGGCGTGCTGGGATCGCTGCTCGCGAGCGACACCGTCGCCCCGCTCGCGAGCGCGGCGAGCGTGTTCGCCGGCGATGCGGGCGCGACCGTCCTGCTCGCGGGTGCGACCATCTCGATGCTCGGGTGGGTGACCGGGGCCGTGCTGGCCGCGCCGCGCACGTTCTTCGCGCTCGCGCGCGACGGATTCCTGCCGCGCCAACTCGCACAGGTGCACGCGTCGTACCACACGCCGCACGTCGCCATCGTCGCGTACGGCGTGCTCGTCGCACTGGTGTCGCTGACGGGCACGTTTGCGCAACTCGCGGTCGTCGCAAACCTCGCCGTGCTCGCGGTCTACGCGCTCGGCGCCGTGGCCGTACTGGAACTCCGACGCAAGGACGTTCGCACCGACGTGGCGCCGCTGCGGATTCCCGGGGGGCCGCTCGTGCCGGTACTGACGTGTGCGCTGATCGGGTGGATCGCGTGGCAGACCGCGACACCGCGCGAAGCGATCGCGTTCGCCGTCGTCTGGGCCGTCGCGCTGCCGCTGTATGCCTGGCGCCGCGGGCGGGCCCGTCACTCCCCTTCGGGCACGACGTAAGCCGGCATCGGCTCCGCGGGATCCGGCGCGACGACCTGCTCCTGCTGCTGCTTCTGTCGCGCTTCCTCCGCGTCGAGCATGCGCATGACCTTCTGCACGCTGGTGAGGAACGCGTCGAATCCGAGCCCGATCACCAGCACCAGCAACAGCGCCGCCGCGAGCGCGATCGCGTGCTGCAACGGGTACCGCGGGCCCTTCTGGCGATCCTGTTCCGCGGCACGACGTGCGCGGTCCATCAGCGTGCGCTCGAGCGCGGAGCGGAGTCGATGGCCCTCGCCGTCGTAGTCGTCGTCGCCTGAATCGGGCGACCATCCCGCCGATTGGTCGTTCATGCCGCCATTGTAGCGGCGACCGGCAACGGCGCGGGGATGGGGCCCTCGCGCGTGAGCGCAGCGAGCAGAGGCGGCAGGACCTGGAGCGTGTGATCGGGTCGGTTGTGCCGCAAGGGGCCGTCGTGCATGAGCACGATGTCGCCGGCGCGCAGTACGCTGAGCCGCGCCCGTATTCGCGCGGGCGTCGCGAGCGGCCCCCAGTCCACGGCGCTGACGCTCCAGAGCGCGACGCGCTGGCCTTCCTCGCGCGCGGCCTCGGCCAGGTACGCACCGAGCCGCCCGTGGGGCGGCCGGAACCATTGCGGTCGCTCGCCGAGGGCCTGCGCGATCGCGTCGGTCGCGTAACGCACTTCACTGCGCGCGCGGGATCGCGTCAGTGTCCAGGGGTGCCGGTGGCTGAACGCGTGATTGCCGATCACGTGCCCGGCCGCGCGGATTTCGCGCAGCAACCCGACCGATTGCTGGGCGAGGCGGCCGATCACGAAGAACGTCGCCCGCACGTCCGCACGGGCGAGCGTCTCCAGCACGCGCGGTGTCCATTCGGGATCGGGGCCGTCGTCGAACGTGAGGTAGCAGTGCCCTGCCGCGGCGTCCAGGCGGCGCACGACGCCCGGAACGTCGGTCCCCAGCGAGTCCAGCGTCGCGCTCACGGCGCGTGCCCGACGCAGCCGTTCAGGTGCGGCGCGCGCGTTCGTCGCCCGCCGAAACTGGCGATCAGCGCCTGGCGCGTGATCCGGAAGCGGTGCGGAGCCACGCTCAGCATCGCCGTTCCGCGCGCGACCGGCGCGAACGCCCAGATCAGCAAGCGGAAATGGGCGCCGAGCAACCAGCGTCGCGGACCGTGCGGCAACGGTTCCGCGTCGAAACCGACGGCGCCGCCGTGCATCCGGAGCCAGGTGATGCCCTCGAACAGGGCGACTTGGCGCAAGGGCGTGTCGCCGCGAGCGCGCTCGGCCAGTTCGGCGAACGAATCGCGCAGCAGTCGCCCGAACCGGATGCCGGCCTGGGGCCGGGAGTCGGCCTCCACGGCGGCGGCGCGCGCATTGTTGAAATGCAGGCGCCCGATCCACGCACCCGGCTCGAGCCGCGTCCCGTCGCGCAGCGCGAATGGGGCGCCCTCGTGTCGTTCCAGTCCAACGTACAGCAACGGCCCCACCGGCGCGAGTTCGAACCGGCGCCGGTAGAAATCGTCGGCGCGCTCGAGCGCCTTGCGCAAGGCGTTGCGCGACCGACGCGGATCGACCACCGGCAGCGTGCCGACCGTGCTCACGGAGCGCTCCGTCTTGCGGCCCGCGCCAGCCGCCGGGCCGCGAGTTCGAGCGCCTGCTCCGCGACGCGCAGGGCACCGTCGCGACGACCTGCAGCCGAGGCGCGCGCTTGGATGTCCTGCAGCAGCGCCGGGCTCTCGAGCCACTCGCGCACCTGCCCTGCCAGCTGCTCGTTGCCGACGAGCCGCCCGATGCCATGGCGCTCCAGAAAACGCACGTTGAAGCTCTCCTGGCCCTGCAGCGTGCGTGTCACGAGCAGCGGCCGGCCGCAGGCGAGGACTTCGGCGACGGTGAGTCCGCCCGACTTGCCGACCACGACGTCGGCCGCGACCAGGAAGCGCTCCATGTGCTCGGTCCAGCCGTAAATGCTGACCGTGTTGCCACGGCCCGCGACGTCCTCGGCGGTACCGTGGCGACCGAGGCGCTGGCGCAACTCGGCGTTGCGCCCCGCCATCACCACGACGTGACAGCGGTCGACGCCGCGGCAGAGCGGCGCGACGATGTCGTCGAGGCCGATGCCGAGTCCGCCGCCGAGCACCAGCACGACCGGTCGCAGGTCCGCGGCGTCGAGCCCGAGGGCACGACGCGCGTCATCGCGGTCCGGCAGCGTTTCGAAGCCAGGCATCAGCGGCACGCCGGTGACGACGATCCTGTCCGTCGCCGTGTGCCCGGCAGGCACGAGCGGCGGACCGGTGATCGATTCATGCGGTACGCAGTACCGATCGATGCCGGGCTGCGCCCAGTAGTCGTGTGCGCCGAAATCCGTCAGCACCCCGACGACGGGGACGCGGCGCCAGCGACGCGAGGACTGCTTGAGCGCCGACACCAGCGCGGCGGGCACCATCTGGGTGGCGACGATCGCATCGGGCGCGAACTCGAGCAGGCGTTGCTCCATGCGCCCCTGCAGTCGCAGGAACGCCCACTTGAGCAGCGCGAGCCGCAGCAGCGCCACGTTGTTGCCGGCGCGTTCGGTCGAGCTGGTCGGCATCGCGGCGCAGGCGGTGGGATAGAACAACAGGTCCGTCGGGTACGGACCGAGCGCCCACTCGATCAGGTTCGACGTCGAGCGGCGCTCGGGGTCGTCGTTGCGGGTCACCAGTTCGATCAGCTCGACGACCTCCGCGGGTGGCGGAATGTCGTTTTCGATTACGCGCCGCCAGGTGCGCTCGTCGAGGCCGTGCAGGCGCGCGTACAGGTCGGTGTTTTCGAGCACGAGTTCGAGGTACTTGTTCTGGATCGCCGCGGCGACGCCGGGGTTCATCAGCGTCCAGAAGTCGAGCTGGCGCACCGTCGCCCCGGGCGCCAGGCGCAGCAGCGCACGTTCGACGGCCTCGGCGGCACGCAGGTGACCGCCACCAAGGCCGGACGTCAGCAGCAGGATGCGCGGGGTGTCTTCGCTGCCCCAGGCACGTTTCGAGGCGCGCGCGGGGACGCGCGGCGGTGCGATCGCCGCCACGGTATTGGTGATTCCTTTCACCTCCCCATTGTGCGGCACGCCGGCCGCCACGTCCTCCGGTGGCGGCGGCGAATGTGCTGTCAGAAGAGTTCTACCGCCGGAAATTGGGGACACTCCGAGTTTTGGCGGAAATGGGGACACTCCTGATTTATCGCGGCGCGGCCGTAAAACTCAACCTGCCAGGCCGTGGGTGTCGACGACCGACGGGGCGCGCGCCGAGGAATTCCGCGCAAAGACCGGGAGACACCTCGCGACGAAATTCGGAGTGTCCCCATTTCCGCCAAAACTCGGAGTGTCCCCAAATGGGGGTACCGGCACCCGATTGCGGTATTTACCTAAATGCGAATCATTTGCATTACGTTTGGCCCTGTCGTAGGATCCGGTCCATAGAGAGGTGCATCGATGTACGTCTGCGTCTGCCACGGCATATCCGAGACTCGACTGCAGCAGGCGATCCGCGAAGGCGCGAGTTCGTTCGAGGCGCTCCA
>DASUMQ010000086.1:0-5230 GCA_036277615.1 Steroidobacteraceae bacterium | reverse complement strand
GGCCGGTCGGCGAGGTCGAGCTTCACGAAGCTGAATCCGCGACTGGCCTGCAGTTGCTCGAGCCGTGCGAGCTTGAGGCGCACGTCGTAGTAGTCGTTCAGGTTGTCGAGGCCGACGACCTCGTCGCCGCGTTCGAGCAGGAGCTTCGCCGTGTGATAGCCGATGAAGCCGGCGGCGCCGGTGACGAGGAGTTTCATAGGGGCTAGGGGATGGGGGTTAGGGGATAGTGTAGGAGAAGAATGGCCGGCACGCCGGCCTCCGACTGTCCCCTATCCCCTACCCCCTATCCCCTGGCTCGCTAGAGCCTTCCATCCACTTCCTCGGCCTTGAACACGTACTTGATGTCGTACAGCACGTGGGTCTTCTTGCCGAGCGCGCGAACCTGATCGACACCCATCTTGCGGAATTCCTGGTGTGCGACGCCCATGACGATGGCGTCGTACGTGCCGGGCTTCGCCTTCTTCAGCGGCCGCAGGTCGTACTCGTGCTCGGACTCGTCGGGATCGGCCCACGGGTCGCAGACGTCGACCCTGGCGCCGTATTTTTCGAGCTCACGGACGACGTCCACGATCTTGGAATTGCGTACGTCGGGGCAGTTCTCCTTGAACGTGAGCCCCATGACGAGGATCCGCGCGTCGCGCACCTGGATCCGTCGCTGGATCATGAGTTGCGTCACCTTCGCGGCAACGTAGATGCCCATGTTGTCGTTGATGCGGCGGCCGGCGAGGATCATCTCCGGGTGGTAGCCGATCGCCTGCGCCTTGTGCGTGAGGTAGTACGGATCGACCCCGATGCAGTGACCCCCGACCAGGCCCGGCCGGAACGGCAGGAAATTCCACTTGCTGCCCGCGGCCAGCAGCACTTCTTCGGTGTCGATGCCGAGCCGGTTGAAAATCAGCGCGAGCTCGTTGATCAGCGCGATGTTGACGTCGCGCTGGGTGTTCTCGATGACCTTGGCAGCCTCGGCGACCTTGATGCTCGAGGCCTTGTGCGTGCCGACCTTGACGATCGAGCGATAGAGCGAGTCGACGAACTCGGCCACCTGCGGCGTCGAGCCCGACGTCACCTTCCGGATGGTCGTGACCCGGTGCTCCTTGTCGCCCGGGTTGATGCGCTCCGGGCTGTAGCCCGCGTAGAAGTCCTTGTTGAACTTCAGCCCCGAGACGCGCTCGAGGATCGGCACGCAGACCTCCTCGGTGCAGCCCGGGTAGACGGTGGACTCGTACACCACGACGTCGCCCTTCTTGAGCACCTTGCCGATCGACTCGCTCGATTTTTCGAGTGGCGTCAGGTCGGGCCGCTTGTACTCGTCGATCGGCGTGGGGACCGTGATGATGAACACCCGGCACGGCTTCAGGTCGGCCAGGCTCGTGGTATAGGTGAGCTTCTCCGCCTCGGCGAGCTCTTTCGATTCCACCTCGAGCGTGCTGTCGACGCCGCGACGCAGTTCGTCGACGCGCTCCGCCTTGATGTCGAAGCCCACGGTCTGGAACCGCTTGCCAAACTCGACGGCGAGCGGCAGTCCGACGTAGCCGAGACCGACGATCCCGACTTTCAGGTTGCGCAAATTGAACTTAGGCATGGCCCCGGGACGCTGTTCTTGGTGTTCCGCTCGAGCAAGGATGCCACGAATTGCCGGTGATATTTGAGAGGTCCGTCATAGCCCGCCGGTCGCCGAGTACAGCGCGAGCAGACCGACCGTCGTCATCACCACGAAATACGGCACCGCCATCCAGACCATCCGCGCGTAGCCCAGCCGGATCAGCGGGGCGAGCGTGGAGGTGAGCAGGAACAGGAATGCCGCCTGTCCGTTCGGTGTCGCCACGCTCGGGATGTTGGTGCCGGTGTTGATCGCCACCGCGAGCCACTCGAACTGGTCCCGACTGACCGCGCCCTGCAGGAACGCCGCCTTGACCTCGGTGATGTAGATGCTCGCGACGAAGACGTTGTCGCTGATCGTCGAGAGCGCCCCCGACGCGAGGTACAGCATGGCCGCCTGCGCCTGACCTTCCAGCGAGAGCACGTGCGCGATCATCGGTTCGAACAGGTGCTGGTCGTGGATCGCGGCCACGATCACGAAAAAGACGACGAGCAGCGCGGTGAACGGCAGCGCGGCCTCGAAGGCCTTGCCGATGCGGTGCTCCTCGGTCACGCCCGTGAACGTCGTGGCCAGGATGATGACCATCAACCCGATCAGGCCGACCTCGGCGACGTGAAACGCGAGCGCGAGCACGAGCACGATCGCGATCAGGCCCTGGGTGATCACTGCCTGGCGGTCGCGCGTCGTGGCGTTTGCGGCCCGCTCCTTCGCGAAGTCCTCGAGCACCGCGCGCGTCGCGTCCGGCAACGGCGTGCCGTACCCGAACAGGCGAAAGTGCTCGACGGTCCAGCAGGTCGCGAAGCCGGCCAGCATCACTGGCAAGGTCACCGGGGCCATCACCAGGAAGAACTCGCCGAAGTTCCACTCCGCGTGCTCGGCGATCAGCAGGTTCTGCGGCTCCCCGACCTGCGTCATCACGCCGCCGATCGCCGTGCCGACTGCGCCGTGCATCATCAGCGACCTCAGGAAGCCGCGGAAGCCCTCGAGGTTCTCGCGATGCAGGACCTGGACGTGCTCGTCGGTGGCCGCGTCGTGCAGCGGCGCCTGGTGGGTCTTGCCGGACGCCACCCGGTGGTAGACCTCGTAGAACCCCATGCCGACCGTGACCGCCACCGCCACCACGGTGAGCGCGTCGAGGAACGCCGACAGGACCGCCGCCGCGCCGCAGAACGTGAGTGCGAGCAACTCGCGGCTCTTCACCCGCAGGATCAGTCGCGTGAACACGTACAGCAGCAGGTCGCGCAGGAAATAAATGCCGGCGACCATGAAGATCAGCAGCAGGATCACCGGAAAGGCCTGCGTCACTTCCTCGTAGACGCTCTCGGGCGTCGTGAGCCCGATCAGCACGGCTTCGAGCGCGAGCAGGCCGCCAGGCTGCAACGGGTAACACCGCAGCGCCATGCCCAGCGTCAGGATGAATTCCGCGAGCACCACCCAGCCCGTGACGACCGGGCCGAACAGCAGCAGCAGGATCGGATTGCCAAGCAGGAACCCGACGATCGTCAGCTTGTACCAGCCGGGCGACTGGCCCATGAAGGCGCGGCCGAACGACTGCGAAAGCGTGTGGATCATGCCGTGACGGCAGCGGCAACGTGCGCGTGCGCGTGCTCGAACGAACGCCACGCAGTCTTGCCGCCGCTCGTCTTGTCGAGCAGCTTGAGCAGTCCCTCGTGAGCCAGGAGTTCCTGTTCGCTCGCACGCAACACGACCAGCGTGCCGGCCGGCCGGACTGCGCGGGAGGACGCCGCCACCAACTGCGTCGTGGCCGCGCGATCGTCGAGCGAGAAGGCGCCCTGCCCGCCCGTCATCGCCAGGTAGACCTCGAGCAGCAGGTCTGCGTCCAGCAGCGCGCCGTGCAGGTCGCGGTGCGAGTTGTCGATCGAGTAGCGTTTGCAGAGCGCGTCGAGGCTGTTGCGCTGGCCGGGGTGCATCTGGCGCGCGAGCGCGAGCGTGTCCAGCACCCCGCACACGTCCCGCGTGCACAGGTTGCCGAGGTCCGGCCGTTTCGTCGCGAGCAGCTTCAGCTCGGCATCGACGAAAGCCACGTCGAACGGTGCGTTGTGGATGACGAGTTCGGCGCCCGCGAGGAACTCACGCAGCTCGTCGAAGATGTCGCCGAAGCGCGGCTGACTGCCCAGGAACTCGGCCGTCAAGCCGTGCACCTGCGCCGCGCCCGGGTCGATCTCCCGGTCGGGACAGAGGTACCGGTGGAACTGCCGTCCGGTGCGACGGCGGTTGACGATCTCGATCGCGCCGATCTCGATGATGCGGTGGCCGAGCTCGGGCTCGAGCCCCGTGGTTTCGGTGTCGAAGACGATCTGACGCATGGGGGAGGAAGTGGCCAGTGGCTAGTGGTCGGTGGCTACTACGAACGGCATCGAGAAGCACTTGCTGACGTGGACGCAACCTCCATTTTCACTAGCCACCAGCCACTGACCGCTAGCCACTTCCGCTCAGGCGACAGCCTGAGCGAGCGCATCCACGACCTGGACCTGCTGGGCATCGCTGAGGTACGGGTGCATCGGCAGGCTGATCACGCGGCGTGCGGCGCCCTCGGAGTTCGGAAAGTCGCCCTCCTTGTGCCCGAGGTGCTCGAACACCGGTTGCATGTGGAGCGACAGCGGATAGTGCACCGCGGTCGGCACGCCGGATTGCTTCATCCGTGTCTCGACGATCTCGCGGTGCTCCACTTCGACGGTGTACTGCGCGAAGACGCAGGTGTTGTACGACTCGACCTCGGGCGCGTGCACCTTCGCCTGCGCGCCGCTGCCGAACTTGATCCGGATCAGCTCGGCGTAACGATCGCCGAGTCGACGTCGTGCCGCGACTTCCTCCTCGAACGTCTCCAGCTTGGCCAGCAGGACTGCCGCCTGGATCGAATCGAGCCGACCCGTGAGCCCGAGCCGCGGGTGATGGTAACGACGGTCCTGTCCGTGAACCCGGATCTCGCGCATCACGCGAGCCTGGTCATCGTCGTTCGTGAACAGCGCGCCACCGTCGCCGTAACAGCCGAGCGGCTTCGACGGGAAAAACGACGTTGCCCCGATCGTGGTGAGGCCTCCCGAGCGTTTGCCCTTGTACGTCGCGCCGAAACTCTGCGCAGCATCCTCGATGACCGGCACGCCGCGCGCGCGGGCGATCTCGTTGATCGCGTCGAGGTCCGGGCACTGACCGTAGAGCGAGACCGGCATGATCGCCCGGGTCTGCGGCGTGATGGCGGCCTCGAGCTTCGCCGGGTCCATGTTGTAGCTCGCCCGGTCGATGTCGACGAACACCGGTTTCGCGCCGATCAGGGCGATCATCTCGGCCGTCGCGAAGAACGTGAACGGCACGGTGATGACTTCGTCGCCCGGCCCGATGTCGAGCGCCATCAGCGCGATCAGCAGTGCGTCCGTGCCGCTCGCCACGCCTACGCAGTGCTTGACCCCTACGTACTCGGCGAGCCGCTGCTCGAGCTCGCCGACCTCCGGGCCCATGACGTACTGCCCATGCTCGAGGACCTTCGCGATGCGCGCGTCGATCGAGGGTTTCAGGCGGCGGTACTGGGTCTTGAGGTCGATGAAATCCATGGGGGTGCTTCGTAGCGGCGACTGATTTTCGTAGTTTAAAGGGGATAGGGGTCAGGGGTTA
>DASUMQ010000085.1:0-14047 GCA_036277615.1 Steroidobacteraceae bacterium | reverse complement strand
GCGGTCGACCAGCGGCCAGCGGATCGCCTCGCGCACCGCGCGGATGCCGACGTCGGCGAGTCGCCGATAGTCGGCGTCCACGTGCAGGTCGTGTTCGGTCGCCGCGATCTGGTCGATCCACTCGCCGTGCATGTTGTAGCCCGTCGCGCACTCGAAACCCGCGAGGTAGAAACTACGAAACACGTTCGACTCCTGCGGCCCCGGCCTCGGCCACGGTCGTGCCGAGCCGGCCGACCGCGTAAGACCCGCCGGCGACGAGTTCGCAGTAACGATCGACGAGTTCCGTGCGCTCGCGCGCGAGCGCGCCGTCGGGTTCGACGCGCAGGTTCCAGAGTCCCATCTGGCGCAGGTAGTCGTGCGCCGGCTTGCGCCCCTCGCGATACCCCCAGGTGACGAGCGCGAACAGCGGCCACCAGGTGTACCCAACGAGCGGCACGCCGCGCGCGCGGACGCGCGCCGTCGCCCGCACCGACTCCTCGAGCCAGGCGCGACGGCGGGCGACCGAGCCTTCGGAGGCAGTTTCGCTGATGAAGAGCGGCCGGCGATAACGCGACCAGTACAGCTCGGCCAGCCGATCGACGATGTTCGCGCTCGCGTATCGCATGCGGATGCGCTGCCCACGCTTCGACCGCACCAGCCGCTTTTCCGAGAACAACGGGTAGAGGTTGATGCCGATCAGGTCGGGGCGCAGTGCACGCGCCGCGAACCACTCCAGGTCGGCGGGGCTGGCACCGTTGGCGAGCATCCACTCGAACAGCGCGTGCCCCGGTTGCACGCGGCCGCTCACCAGGTCGAGCGCGAGGAACACGATCTGCTGGCGTAGCTGCGCCTCGACCGCAAGGTCGGCCGAGATCGCCGCGTACAGGTCGGTCGCGTCCACGTGCGCATCGACGATCTCCGGATCGACCGCACGCAAAGCCTCCACCGTGCGGACGATGCCGCGACAGACGCCGACCATGACCTGCACGAACCCGCGCCAGCTACGACCGAACGGTGGCCACCAGCCGAGTCGGCCGCAGTACCAGGCCGTCACGCGCGGCTCGTTGAGCGGCGTATAGGTGTGGATGCGTCCCCGGTAGCGGTCGGCAACCCGGCTCGCGAACTCCGCGACGAACTCCGGGTAATCCGGGTCCAGGTACGCGCCGTCGATCCACGCGGGCAGCCCGTAATGAACGAGGTCGACGACGGGCGCGATCCCGAGTTCGAGCAGGCGCTCGAGCGGCCGGTCCGCCCACTCGAAGTCCCACTCGCCGCGCCGTGGGTTGATGCGATGCCACGGGATGCCGTAGCGCACGGAACGCAGGCCGAGTTCGGCGAAGAGCGCGAGGTCCTGGTGCATTCGCTGGTAATGCCCGGTGAGTTCGTACTCGTCGAGCGTGCGGCCCGTGCGCGCCGACGGCGCCGTGATGAACGTGTCCTCGATGCCGGCGAGCCACTCGAAGGCCGAGGGATCGACGAGCCGCTCGAGCGTGCTGCGCGTGACGTGCACGATCACGCGTCCGTCGTCGCGAGGCGCGGCGCTGGCGGAGCAGGCCTCGGCATCCAGGATGGACCGTCGGCGCGCGGACCCGCGGGCGTCACCTCGAGCGGATCGATGCAGAGGCGTCGCGCCGACATGTTCGAGGCCCACGCGTGATACGCGAGAAAGCGGGCTCCCCGGTCGTCGACCGCGACGACGGAGCAATGCCCCGGACCGATCACGCGTCCCGGCACCGTCCGCAACACGCGGGGTCCGCGCTCGGCTCCGGCGTCGGACCAGGGCCCGGCGATCGAGTCGGCCACGGCGTAGTCGACGCCATAGCTGTCGGTCTGCCAGCAGCCTCCGCTGTACAGGCAGAAGTAGCGCCCGTCGTCGCCGCGCACCACGCACGGTCCCTCGAGCGTGTGCCAGTCGTAGACGCGGTCGTACATCGCGCGATTCGCCGCAAAACGTTGCCAGTCGAACCGCGCGCGCGCGACGGTGAGTACCTCGGTCCCGAGCGCCGTCATGTCGTGCAATCGACTGACCACCAGCGCCGTGCCGCAGCGTGCCTCGCGACCGGCGTCGTCGAGCGGTTCCAGAAAGTCGCGCGCGTGGAACAGGTACCACCGGCCATCGTCGTCGCGAAACGGGTGCGGGTCGATGGCGAAGGGCACCTCCGCCGGCGAGGTCAATGACGCGAGGTCGACGTACGGTCCGTACGGGCGCTCGCTGACCGCGACGCGCAAGTGATGTCGGGAGTCGTCGTGACCGACCGAGTAATACAGGTACCAGCGGCCGTTCGATTCGGCGACTTCCGGGGCCCAGAATGCGTTGCCGAGCGTCGGGTCGGGACGCACCAGCGCATGACCGGCACGCCGCCAGTGCACGAGGTCGTGCGACACGAGCAGCGGGAAGACCGTCGGCGTGCTCGCGCTGACGGCAATGCCCGCCGCCTCGGCGGCGCCGGTCCCGATCGCGAAATAGTGCGCACCCGACCGCCAGACGAACGGGTCGGCGAAATACTCGGGATAAACGGGATTCGTGTACGGGGGCGAGGGCGCCGTATCCATGCGGGGGTATGCGGCCTGCGCTTGGGTCACAAGAAGCCGCCAGACTCCACGGTGGGGCGCGGCGCCGCTATAGGCGCACGCTGGTGCTCGCCGTGGTCCCGGTCGCACGGGCGGTCGGTGAAAAACCTGCCGTCGAGTCGCACCGAGCGGTTAGCCTCGGCACGCTCGGCTGGACTGAGCCGCGTCAGCTCGCCAGTTCGCGCCCGATCAGCAACCGCTGGATGTCGGACGTGCCTTCGTAGATCTGGCACACGCGGACGTCGCGGTAGATCTTTTCGACGAGGTAGTCCTCGACGTACCCGTAGCCGCCGAGCACCTGCACGGCGGCGGACGCCACCCGCTCGGCGCGCTCGGACGCAAACAGCTTCGCCATGCAGGCTTCCTTGAGGCAGGGCTGGCCGGCGTCCTTGAGCGCCGCCGCATGCAACACGAGTTGCCGTGCGGCTTCGACGTCGGTGGCCATGTCCGCCAACCGGAACGCCACGGCCTGGTGTTGCGTGAGCGGCTTGCCGAACGCCATGCGGTCGCGGGCGTAGTCAAGCGCGTGCTCGAGTGCAGCCGCCGCCATGCCGACGCTCTGCGCGCCGATCCCGATCCTTCCGGTCTCGAGGTTCGCGAGCGCGATCCGGTAGCCTTCGCCTTCGTCCCCGATCCGCAGCCGCTCCTCGACGAACACGTCCTCGTAGACGAGCTGGGCCGTGTCGGAGGCGCGCTGGCCGAGCTTGGACTCGAGCCGGCCCACCCGGAAGCCTTGCGTGCCGGTCGGCACCAGGAAGGCGCTGATGCCGCGCTTGCCGGCCGTCGGATCGGTCACCGCAAACGTGACCGCGACGCCGGCCACGGCGCCCGACGTGATGAACTGCTTGGTGCCGTTGAGCAAGTAGCCACCGTCGACACGCCTGGCCGACGTGCGCAGGTTCGCGGCGTCGGAGCCTGCCTGCGGTTCCGTCAGGGCGAACGCGCCGATCATGTCGCCCGCCGCCAACGGGCGCAGATAATGTTCCTGCTGCCACGACGAGCCGCGTGCGGTCAGGATCGCGCAGACCGGGGCGTTGTTCACGCTCATGAGCGTCGAGAGCGCGCCGTCGCCCGCGGCCACCTCCATCAACGCTAGCGCATAGGAAACGTAGTCGAGACCGGCGCCGCCGAGCGCCTCCGGCACCGTCATGCCCAGGAAGCCGAGCTGTCCCATTTCGCGGAGGACGTCGCGCGGGAATTCGCCGGCCGCCTCCCACTCACGCGTGTGCGGCGCGAGGCGCACACGTGCGAAGTCTCGCGCGGCGTCCCGCACCAGTGTTTGTGCTTCGGTCAGGACCATGGGATCTCGGACGCTCCTGTGTCGGCACTCGACGGTCGGCCCGCTCGGCGTTTCAGGCGGGACGCGCTGCGCAGTCTAGTCGGTCCGAGGCCGGCGATTCGCTAAGCTATGCCGATCGACGCATCGCGCGTCTCCGCGCCGATCCGCACCTTGCATCCGCCAACCCACGACGCCGGCATGCGTACCGAGCGGGACGCGACCGAGTGTCCGCACCGTCCGCCGTGCCCCGGTTGCCCGCGCTTCGGCGAGCCGGGGATTGCGCCTGGCCGACTGGCCGCACTCGAATCGCTCGCGCGGACACACGGCTTGCCGGGAGTCGCGGTCGTCTCCGGCGCCACGCGGGGATTCCGTCACCGGGCCCGGCTCGCGATCCGCGGCCGTCCCGGCGCGCCCAAAATCGGGTTGTTCCAGGCCGGCACGCATCGCGTGGTGACGGTCCCGGACTGCCGGGTCCATCACCCCGCGATCAATCGTGCCGCGAGCGTCGTGCGCAGGGCCCTGGTCGATGCCCGCATCCCCCCGTACGTCGAGGGATCGCACCGCGGCCTGGCCCGCTACCTGCAGGTCGTCGTCGAGCGCCGATCGCAAGCCGTGCAGGTCGTGCTGGTGGCAAACTGCGCCGACCCCGGGCCGCTCGCGGCAGGCCTGGACCTGGTCCGCGAACGCCTCGGCGCCGAACTGCACAGCCTCTGGTTCAATGCCAACGTGGCGCGCACGAACACGATCCTCGGGCCGGAGTTCGTGCACTGGTGCGGACCGCCCGCCGTGGTCGAGCGCTTCGGCGGCGCCGACGTCCACTACCCGCCAGGCGCGTTCGGCCAGAACAACCTGGACATCGCCGGCCGGATCGTCGAGCACGTCCGCGCGCTGGTGCCGGTCGGGTCTGCCGTCACGGAGTTCTACGCGGGCGTGGGTGCGATCGGGCTGTCACTGCTCGAACGCGTCCGTCACCTCCGCCTGAACGAAGTCGCGCCGCCATCCCTGCAGGGCCTGTCGCTGGGTATCGAGCAGCTCGCGGCGCACGATCGCGCGAAGCTCGAGGTCGTGCCCGGGCCGGCGGGGACGGCCACCGCGACGCTGGCGGGCGCGGACGTCGTGATCGCCGACCCGCCGCGTAAGGGTCTGGACGCCGAACTGCTCGCGGCGCTGTGCTCACGGGCCCCTCCACGCCTCGTCTACGTGAGCTGCGGCCTGGGGTCGTTGCTCCACGACGCGGCAAGGCTCAGGTCGGCGGGCGGCTACGGGCTCACGTCCCTGAGTGCGTTCAACCTGCTGCCTTACACGGACCACGTCGAAACCGTCGCCTGCTTCGATCGCGTGACGCGCTAGTCCAGTAATCTCAAATGCTTGAAGCGAAGCGGGCCATACAAAACAGCGCCTCGTTGTAGGCGCATCCGCATAGACTTTGGCAGCGCGACGAGCATTTCCGCGGGGCACCGGGTGAGCGATCCTGTCGGTCGGTTCACATGGAGGTGACCCCGTGCAGCAGCCCCGTATTCACGGACCGAGATTCCGGCGACGACCCTTCGACTTCCGCGCGCGTCCGGCGCGCGCGCTGGCGCTGATGGCCGCGCTTGCGTTGACTTCCGCGCCCGCAGTGAACGCCCAGATCGCGTTCACCGACCAGTCCGCCTTCTCCGGGGTCGATCGCTCCGGCGAAAGTTACGGCGCCTCGTGGGGCGACCTGAACGGCGACGGCTACCCGGACCTGTTCGCGAGCAACCACCGCCAGCAGCCGAGCCTGTACCTGAACCTGAAGAACGGTCGCTTCTACGAGACGGCCGCGGAGGTGCTGCCCTGGCGTAACCGGTCGCGAGCCGACACGCACGGGGCGTCCTGGGCCGACATCGACAACGACGGCGACCAGGACCTGCTCGTCAGCACCGGCACCGGCAACCTGAGCCAGTTGCTGATCAACGAGCATCAGCGACTGGTGGAGCGAACCCTCGCCTGGGGCCTCACGAACTCCAACGTCGGCGGACGGCTGCCCGTCTGGCTCGACTACGACAACAACAAGCTGCCGGATTTCGTCATGACGCAGTACGGCGGCGTCGCGAAGCTGTACCGGCAGGGCCCGGCCGGCCAGTTCACCGATGCGACCACCGGTTCGAACCTGCTCTGCATCCGGTTTCACTACGCGCAGTTGCTCGACGTCAACAACGACGGCGCGCTCGACTTCGTCTGCTCGGGCGAGGCGAGCTTCCCGCAGAAGATCTACGACGTCGGCCCGTCGACGTGGCGCAAGATCTACGATGCAGCCGCGCCGGCGGCTTTCCTGCCGCTCGTGCGACAGACCGTCGATTCGGTCCTCGCCGACTTCAACAACGACGGCCGCCTGGACCTGTTCGTGCTCGGTGGATCGCAGCTGCGGCCGTCCGGTGTCACGCAGAGCAGTTCGACGCACTTCGAGTCGCAGCTCGCCGGCGGCATCAAGGGCTTCAAGTTCGTCACGTCGGGCAAGGTCAAGTTCGACATCGACTGGAACAAGCAGTCGGAGGTGACCGGCGTCGATCTCAAGCGCATCGAAATCGGCGCGAACGGCGTGCACCCGACGGGAATCCCGTTCACGCTCGACCCGGCGAACACGAACGTGCGCGGCATGCCGCCGAAGCCGACGACGCAGACCGAGGTGCCGGTCATGCAGATCGGCTATGACGCCGTCGCCAAGCGCTGGACGCTGATCCTCTGGAGCCAGCTCACGGAGACCAGCCAGCAGCGCACCTTCAGCGAGGCCTACCTTTCGATCGACTCGACCGCCTCGATCACCGGCCTGGCCCCGACCGGCCTCTGGACCAGCGACCTGCCGGCCAAGCCGACCCTGCTCACGAACTACTCGGGCGGGTTCGTCGACGAAACCGTTCGCGCGAACCTCGACGAGCCGGTGCAATGTGTCAGCGCGACGGCCGGCGACTTGGACAACGACATGGACGTGGACCTGTACCTCGCCTGTCGCGGGGCCGCGAGCAACATCCCGAACATCGTCTACGAGAACCTCGGCAACGGCACGTTCCGCACCGTGAGTGCAGCCGGCGGCGCAGCGGGGCCCGTCGGCATCGCGGTCCGCAGCGGGGCGGGCACCGCGGACAGCGCGGTGATCGCCGACTACAACGTCGACGGCTTCCTCGACCTGCTGGTGACCAACGGTTTCAACCTGCGCCCGCTCGGGTTCGGCGGCGTCAACAAGCTGTTCCGCAACAAGGGCAACGGCAAGCGCTGGATCCAGCTGGACCTGGTCGGACGCAATTCGGACGCCGATGCCACCGGCGCCCGGATCTACGCGACCGCGGGCGGCGTCCGGCAGCTGCGAATCCAGAACGGCGCGTATCACCGCTGGTCCCAGGACCTGAAGCGCGCACACTTCGGCCTGGCGGGCGCGACGACGGTCGACCTGCGCGTCGAGTGGCCGAGCGGCAGCGTGCAGACGTTCAACGACGTCGCGACCAACAAGGTCTACCAGGTCACCGAGGGCGTGGGCATCGTGCCGGCGAAGATCGGCACGGCGCCGGCATACCAGTGCGGACCGCCGCCGCTGAACGGCGCGACGGACAAGGGCGTGTTCGTCTGGCGCGACTGCCCGTCCGGTGAGTGGCGCCTGCGGACTGCGGCGGCCGGTGGCGAGGCGACCTACTCCGGCACGATCACGTCCGGCGCCGCGTACACGAAGGTCCAGGGCATCGCGCTGAGCGAGTTCGACCAGCTCGACTACACGTCGAACCCGAAGCAGGTCAAGTTCACGTTCCAGACCAAGGGCTCGAACCTCGACGGCGTGAACTTCCTGCCGCAGGACAAGCTGAGCGCGTGCGTCCGGATCACCGCGCCGGCAGGAAGCAAGGTCTATTACGGGCCGTTCCGCGTGCCGCTGACCCAGCCGCTGAACCTCGACCTGCGCACTGGCTGCTGAGGGCACCGACCGCGTGGATTGCCCCGGCGGCGTCAACGAACGTCGCCGGGGCTCCGTGGAGGCGCGGGCGCGCCTGGCCGATCGCAACGCCGCATCTCGGCGCGTGCGGCCTACTGGCTCGCGATGGCGGCCCGGCCGCCGCGCAGCACGTACTTCTGGATCTTGCCGGTCGCGGTCTTGGGCAGGGTCTCGACGAACGTGAAGCCCGACGGCACCTTGAAGTGCGCGAGCACACCGCGAGCGAACTCCCGCATCTCCGCAGCCGAGGCTGACTGACCCGGTCGCAGCACGATGAACGCGTGCGGCGACTCGCCCCAGCGCTCGTGCGGCATGCCGACGACCGCCACCTCGTGCACGGCGGGGTGACGCAACAGCGCGCCCTCGACCTCGATCGACGAAATGTTCTCGCCGCCGCTGATGATGACGTCCTTGTAGCGGTCGCGGATCTCGACGTAGCCGTCCGGGTGCACGACCGCGGCGTCACCGGTGTGGAAGTAGCCGCCGCGGAACGCCTTCTCCGTGGCCTCCGGGTCGTCGAAGTAGCCCTGCATCACCACGTTGCCGCGCGCGACGATCTCGCCGAGCGTGGCGCCGTCGGCCGGCACGTCCTGCATGTTCTCGTCGACGACGCGCAACTCGCCCGACGTGACGAGCCGGACGCCCTGGCGCGCCTTGATCTTCGCGCGGCCGGCGAGGTCGAGCGCGTCGTGCTCGGGCAACGGCTCGCAGATCGAAATGAACGGCGCCGTCTCGGTCAAGCCGTAGACCTGCGTGAGCGTCCAGCCGAGGTCGCCTTCGATCCGTTCGATCGTGGCCGGCGCCGGCGGCGCGCCGGCGGTGATCACGCGGACCCCGCGCGGCAGGGAGCGGCGCTCCGCTTCGGGCCCGCTCGCGATCGCGATCAGGACCGTGGGCGCTGCGCACAGCATCGAAATGCGCTCGGACCGGACGAGCCGGTAGACCGAGGACGCATCGACCTGTCGCAGGCAGACGTGCGTGGCGCCCGCGGCCGTCACCGTCCACGTGTAGGTCCAGCCGTTGGCGTGGAACATCGGCAGCGTCCAGAGGTAGCGATCGGCCGGCGTCATCGGCAGGTGCACCAGCGTGCCGACCGAGTTGGTCCAGGCATTGCGATGCGTGATCATCACGCCCTTGGGCTTCGACGTCGTCCCGCTCGTGTAGTTGATCGTCAGCAGGTCCGTCTCGGCGACGTCCGGCCGCTCGAACCGACCGTCGCTCGCTTCGAGCAACTGCTCGTAGTGCAGCCAGCCCGGCTTGTCGCCCTCGAGCGCGACGAAGTGCTCGACGCCGGGCATGCGTTCGCGCACCGAGTCGATGACGTCGAGGTAATCCACGTGCACGCACAACACCTTCGAACCGCTGTGGTTGGCGAGGTAGACGAAGTCGTCCGCCACGAGCCGGTAGTTGAGCGGCACGAGCACGGCGCCGAGTTGCGGCACTGCGTAATACTGCTCGAGGTGCTGGTGCGTGTTGGGCGCGAGCGTCGCGACCCGATCACCTTTTCTTACGCCGAGCCGGGCGAGTGCGGCCGACCACCGGTCGCAGCGCCCGAAGAACTGCGCGTACGTGTAGCGTGCATCGCCATCGACGACCGCCTCGCGCCCGGCATGGAGCAGGCGCGCCCGATGCATGAAGTCGAGCGGCGTGAAGGCGACGTCCATGAGGCACTCCCGGTCCATCCTGTGTGCGCCGCGATTGTATCGCCGCGACTCGACGTCCGTTACGCGTCGAGCCGGACGCGCCAAGCGACACACGCGGCGGCCGGCTTGCGCGCAACGACCCCTCGGTCGCCATACTGCGCGACCGTGCGCCGCCTTCCCGACGCCGGCGAACGATCGGAGCCGGACATGGCGACGCAGGCCGAGGTGGCAGAGTTCATCGCGCGCGAGTTCCCGCAGACGAAATGCGTCGTGCGCGAGGTCGGCCAGCGACGCGCGGTCGTCGCGCACCACGTCGGCCCGGACGAGTTGCGGCCAGGAGGCACCGTATCGGGTCCGGTGCTCATGGCCGTGGCGGACGCGGCGCTCTACGTCGCGATCCTCGGGGAGATCGGCATCGTACCGCTCACCGTGACCAGCAGCCTCACGATCAATTTTCTGCGCAAGCCGTCGGGTACCCGCGACGTCATCGGGGTCTGCAAGCTCATGAAGCTGGGCCGGGCGCTCGCCGTCGGCGAAGTCTGGCTGTATTCGGACGGCGAGGAAGAGCCGGTGGCGCACGTCGTGGGCACGTACGCGATCCCGCCGGATGCGAAGGTCGGAACCTGAACGGAGGCGCATCGCGCCTACGCGCCGTTGCGTGCTTGGCACGGTGAAGCGGCGGGGACCATCGCGTTAGGGTCGGCGGCATCACCCGGCGCGAGGAACCGCAGATGGCGAACGACAAGACCGACACCGAACGCAGTGGCCAGCAGCAACAGCGGCAGGATCGCGGGTTCGAGCAACCGGGCGGCCAGCAGGGCCTGCCTCACCAGGACGAACAGCGCCCGGATCGCAACCAGACGCAGCAACCACGCCCGACCTGGGGCGAGCAGACGCCGGACCTCGATCGCCAGCGTTCCGAAGGCGGCGGCGGCACCAGCAGCGACAGCGACGGCCAGCACCAGTAGCCGCACCGCGGATCCGCGGCGCGCGAGCAATGTATTCTTCCGCGGGCCTGGCAGCGGGAGGGCGCGGTGAAAGCGTACGTTGCGATCGGCTTGGCCGTACTGGGCGTGCAACTCGGACCGGCCTCGTCCCCGGCACGCGCCGAGTCCGGCAGCGCGCCGGGCGACCCGTATGGGTTCGACGCCGAGTCTTGCGCCGGCATGCAGGGTCGACGCTTCGGGGACACGCGCATCGTGGCAGCCACGCTCGCGCGGCCGCCGTACACGGTGCGCTGGATGGGGTCGACGCGGGTCGCGCAGGCGCACGTGCCGTTCTGTCGCCTGGAGGCGTACGCGCGCCCGGCGACGCGCTCGCACATCGGCATCGAGATCTGGTTGCCGTTGCGCAGGTTCTGGAACGGCCGGTTTCTCGGCGTGGGCGCCGGGGGCTCGATGGGCGACGTCAACCGGGTCGACATGGCGGCGGGCGTCAATCGCGGATTCGCCGTCGTCGCCACCGACAACGGCCATCGGAGCCCGGGCCCTCGCGACGCCAACCACTGGGCGCTGGGCGAGCCCGAACGGATCGTCGACTTCGGGCATCGCGCGCAGCACGTCGCGACGCTTGCCGGCAAGGCCGCGACGCGGGCGTTCTACGGCCGCACACCGGACTTCGCCTATTACTTCGGCTGCTCTCAAGGCGGCCAGAAGGGCATGATGGCCGCGCAACGCTACCCGGAGGATTACGACGGTATCGTCGCCGGCGCGCCCGTCTACAGCTGGACGAACCTGATGACCCAGCAGGCCTGGTCGGTGCGGGCGCTGACCGAAACCCCTCGCAGCGCACTGTCGGTGGAGCAGATGCAGGCGCTGCAGGATGCCGCGGTGAAACGCTGCGCCGCCGCCCACGGCGTCATCGTCGACCCGCGCCAGTGCGCCTTCGATCCGGCCGAACTGGCGTGCCCGCGCGCCGATGACGGCACGTGCCTGCTGCCGGAGCAGGTCGTGGCGGCGCGCAAGATGTACGCCGGGCCGAGCACCTCGGACGGGCGGCGGCTGCACGCGGGGTTCCCACTAGGCGGCGAGCGGGCCTGGGAGCAACTCTACGGCGCCGTGAGTGCCGACGGCGCGGTCGGAGGCGGCAGCTGGCTGGGCGTCTATCGTTACATGGCGCTGAACGATCCCACGTTCACGCTGCCGCAACTCGACTTCGATCGCGATCCGGCACTCGCCAAGTCGAAGCTCGGACCCCACCTCGACCCGGACGATCCGGACCTCGACGAGTTCGCCAGGCGTGGCGGCAAGCTGATCGTGTTCCACGGCTGGTCCGATCAGCAGACCCCGGCCGGCGCATCGCTCGATTATCGCGACGCGGTGCTCGCGCGCTCGCGTGCCGGCGACGTCGATCGTTACTACCGGCTGTTCATGGTTCCCGGGATGCCGCACTGCTTGCCGGAGATGTCGTCGCCGACGTCGACCCCGCCCGCGCTGGGTCCGAACCTCTACCTGTTCGCCGACAACGCGGCCGGCGTCCCCTTCACGCCCCGGAACGACGCCCTCACGGCGCTGCAACACTGGGTGGAGCGAGACGTCCCCCCGGAGAGCTTCGACGTGCGGATTCGTCACGATGTGGCGGGCCTTGCACCGCGAACCGTCCTGAGCTGCGCCGAGCCGACGGTGCCAAGGTATCTCGGCCACGGCGATCCGCTCGATCCGGCGCACTGGCGCTGTGAACCCCGCACCGTCGGCTCGGCGCACTGACGTCGGCCCCTGCGCGTGCGGTTCCGGATCGACGGATTCCGCTCCGCCTACAGACAAGCCGCGGGCAAAAGCTTAGAAGGCGACCTTCACGGGTCGGCCGGTCGCCGCGTGGCGCGGCCCTGCAGCGGGGGAGGTGCAGCATGAGCCGTTACCTGATCGTACTGGTCGTGGCGCTCGCCGTCGGTGCGGGCCTCTACGTCGGCAACCCGGCGCGCTCGAACGTGACGCAGGCCACGCCGGCCGTGATTGCCGCGCCGGTCGGCGCCACGCTGATCCCGGGCCTCGGCAATTACTCGTACCCGATCACGACGAGCAAGCCCGAGGCGCAGCGCTGGTTCAACCAGGCGCTGATGCTGACGTTCGGCTTCAACCACGACGCCGCGGAGCGCTCCTACCTGAAGGCGGCCGAGATCGACCCCGACTGCGCGATGTGCTGGTGGGGCGCTTCGCTCGTGCTGGGCCCGCACGTCAACGCCGCGATGGACCCGGCGGACAATCCCAAGGCATGGCAGCGACTGCAGCGGGCCGTCGCCCTCGCCCCGAAGGCGACGACGCGCGAACAGGCTTACATCCGCGCGCTCGAAGCGCGTTTTGCCCAGGACCCGCCTGAGAATCGTCGCAGCCTCGATGAGGCGTACGCCAAGGCCACCGGCGAGCTCGTGCGCGAGCGGCCCGACGACCTCGACGCGAAGGTGTTCCACGCCGAGGCGCTGATGGACCTGCAGCCCTGGGACTACTACGACGAGCAGCTCCGGCCCAAGGGCGGCACCGCGAAAGTGATCTCGCTGCTCGAGCAGGTGATGCAGAAGAATCCGGATCACGCCGGCGCGCTGCACCTGTACGTGCACGCGGTCGAGGCTTCGGCCGACCCGCGCCGCGGCGTCGCGGCGGCGGACCGTCTGCGTACGCTGATTCCGGGGTCGGGTCACCTCGTCCACATGCCCGCGCACATCTACGCGCGCGTCGGCCGGTGGAACGACGCGGTGGTCGCGAACCAGGTCGCGATCAAGGCGGACAACGAATACCTGGCGATGTGTCGCGGCAACTACAAGGGCGTCTATCCGCTCGGCTACGTTCCGCACAACCCGCATTTCCTCTGGTTCGCGGCGAGCATGGGCGGTGAAAGCAAGATTGCGCAGGACGCGGCGCGCATGACCGCCGATCGCGTGAACCTGCCCGAGCTGATGCGCCAGCCGGGCTTCGCGGGCCTGCAGCATTACTGGATGACGCCGTGGTTCGACGACGTGCGTTTCGGCCGCTGGGAGGCCATTCGATCGCGTCCGAACCCGGCCGCCGACCTGCCGTACGTCACGGCAATCTGGCATTACGCGCAGGGCGTCGCCGCCGTGCGCACGAACCGGATGGAGGAGGCGCGCAAGCACCACGACGCGCTGGCCAAACTCGCAGCCGATCCGGTGATGGACACGCTGCTGGTCTGGGATCGCTATCCGCTCGCGCACGCGGCCCGCATCGCGGAGCGCGTGGTCGCGGCCGACGTCGCGCTGGCACAAGGCGACCAGTCCGCCGCGATCCAGGCGCTGGAAGACGCCGTGAAGATCGAGGGCAAGATTCCTTACGACGAGCCGCCGGGCTGGCACGCGCCGGTGCGCCAGTCGCTCGGCGCGGTGCTGCTGCAGGCAGGGCGGGCAGCGGATGCCGAGGCGGTCTATCGCGAGGAACTGCGGCGCAATCCGGCGAACGGCTGGTCGCTCAAGGGCCTCGCGCTGGCGCTGGACGCCCAGGGCAAGCGCGAAGAGGCGTCGCGCGTGACGAAAGACTACGACGCCGCGTGGAAGCACGCCGACGTGCAACTCGTCGCCTCGCGGTTCTAATGCTGCTCGTGCAAGGAGGACCGGGCATGGCAAAGGACAAGGAACGCAACGAACCGTCGCGCCCCGGGAAGCCGCAGCAGGAAGGCCAGCAGGATCGG
>DASUMQ010000084.1:0-3221 GCA_036277615.1 Steroidobacteraceae bacterium | reverse complement strand
GCGCACCATGGACACGCCGGCCTGTCCGTCGCAGCCAAAGCCGAAGCCGTGCGGCGCCTGTTCCAGGCCGCGGAGGCCGATCTCCTGCCGCCGCTGCTCGATTTCCTGGCGAGCCATTCTCGCGTGCGACTGATCGGTTCCCCGCGCCCGATGGAGCGGGCTCCGACCGTGGCTTTCAGCGTGGATGGAATACCGTCGGCGGAAGTGGCTCGCGCGCTCGCGCGGGTCGAAATCGGCGTGGGGCAGGGCGACTTCTATGCCCACCGACTCATTCGCGCGCTGGGCTACGACCCCGACGACGGCGTCGTGCGAGCGTCGTTCGTGCACTACACGTCAGGCGAGGACGTCGAGCGCCTTATCGGAGCGCTGAAAGAGGTCCTTGAATAGACAGTTGCGGCCCCCTGACATTTCAGCCGACATTGGAGCGTTTCACGTGGGTTCGATTTCCATCACCCGCCCCAGCTTCACGCATGACCTGGGCGTCTTGCCGTGCGATCGCGGTGAAACTACCTCGCGTACCAGGCCCTGACGGCGTCGTGATCGCGCACGGCGTCGTGCACACCCATCAGCTTCGGGCAGCCCGCGAAAGTCGTCGCGGGGATGTGGTCGACGGTGCCGCTGCTCAACCAGCGGACGACCATGTGGAGCTTGAGATCCGCGACGCTGATCTTGTCGCCGCCGACGAACGGTCCGTGGCCGATGTTCCGCTCGGCGAACTGCCCCCACTGCGGCAGGTAGTCCGCGACCAGCGCTTCTCGCGCGGTCTTCTTCTCGGCGTCGCCCATCCGGAGGGTCGGCGACACCTTGGCGCGTAAGTCCTCCGCGTGCTGCATCAGTCCTTCGTGACGCGCCGCCTCGAAATCGTCCGTCGGGTGCAAGCCGTGGCGCCTGCCGATCAGAACCAGAATCGCATTCGACTGGGCAAGCGGCGGGTGACCCGGCAGTTCCAGCACGGGCAGGGCTCCGTAAGGCATCTTCGGCTTCATCGCCGGCCAGTCCTCACGGTTGATCCGCACGTCATCGAAGTGGACGCCGGCAATGTGCAGGGCGAGGCGGCATTCCTCGCCGCGACTGACGGGGGCGTCGAAATAGAACAGTCGGGGTTTATTCATGGCGCAGGAGCATACCAACACGGCGTCCGGGTGGCGCGCGCACGTAATCCCACACGGAGGCGCGCATAATCACGTGCAGGTCATGAAGGGATTGATTCCTGGCACACGCTCCATCGGGAGTCGAAACGGTAAAGGCGCTATGCCATGACGACGGGGAACATCGGTCGGCTCGCCGCGAGTCGGCGGCCGAGTCTGTGGCACTTGGCATTAGCAGCTGCGGTCTTCGCTGTGGTTGCCTGTGTCATGCCGGACACCAACGTTCGCGCGGCGGACAAGACACCGCTCAGGATCGGAATCATCGGGACCGGTCACATCGGCGGCAGTCTCGCCACGCTTTGGGCCAAGGCCGGGCACGAACTGGTGATTTCGTCGCGCCACCCGGAGGAACTCCAGGATCTCGCGCGCTCGCTCGGGCCGACGGTCCGCAGTGGCACGCCGCGCGAAGCCGCTGCCTTTGGCGAGGTGGTGCTGATTTCCGTGCCGTACATGGCGCTGCCGCAGGTCGGCCGCGACTATCGCAGCGAACTCGCGGGCAAGGTCGTGCTCGACACCGGCAACCCATATCCGCAACGCGACGGGGCGATGGCCGATGAAGCGCGACGCAAGGGAACCGGCGTGGCGTCTGCCGAATACCTGCCGGGCACCCGGCTCGTGCGCGCGTTCAACGCGATCAACTGGAACGATCTCAAGGGCGAGGCGCACCGCGCGGGCGAGCGCGTCGCGATTCCGCTCGCGGGCGACGACAAGGAAGCGCTCGCGGTCGCCGCGCGGCTGGTCGCCGACGCCGGATTCGAGCCCGTCGTGGTCGGACCGCTGTCACGCGCGAGGGAATTCGATGTCGGCACCAAGGTCTACACGCAGCTGCTGACCGCGAAGCAACTGCGCAAGGAGTTGGGACTTTCGTCCGCCCCGTGAGGGGCCCAGCGTGCCGCTGAATCCGCGTGCACGATCTCGCGTTTGAACAGCGAGGGGCACCTGGTACGTCGCGTGTAGACGGGCCGAAGCAGATCCGATCGCTCCACTGTCGCAGACGCACCCTCTTGTTGTCGGCATCCCGCACAAGCCGCAGTGACTAGGCCCAGGAATCGGGTGTCGATGATTCGACTGCTCACCACGAAAACGTCGTCTGCCCGCGCCCGGCAGAGCCAACTGTCGCGCACCGAAGCCGGTGCCCTCGGGCTGGTTGCCTGCGTGGCTTCGACACTCGCGCCAGGGCCCGCCGGTGCGGCCGAGGGCGACGGCTACAGCCGCGAGGCAAAGCGGGCTGACCAGCAGTTCGCGACGTATGGATTCGCGCATGAATTCGGGTCCGGCGTGTACGACTTCCAAGGCCGAACGCTGCAGGTCTATACGCTACCGATCGGATGGACTGCGCGCGAGGTTGCCCCCGGCAAACCGGGGATAGGGCTAAAGTTGCCGGTGACGCTCGGCTTCCTCGACTTCAGGACATCCGATGTCGTCACCACCGGTCTTCCGGAAAACGTCGATTCGATCAGTTTCGTGCCGGGCATCGAATTCCGATTCGAACTGCCGCACGACTGGGACCTTGCACCCTACGTGCAGGCGGGCGCCTCGGTCGCAGACGCGCGGGATGTGGAAACGCGGCTCTTGGGGGCGGGCTTGCGGGCCGAGCGCATTTTCGAAGCCGATGGCCACCCCGGCTTCCACGCGAGTGAGTTGATCTATTCGGGCGTGCGCTACCGCGGCGACCTGCCGAGCGACGACCTCGTCCGGCTGCGCAACGGTGTTCAAATGAACCGCAAGCTTGAGCAGAGCGTCGGCGGCCGGCCGCTGCAGTTGGGCCTCTTCTCTGTCGTCGATGTCTTCCTCGACCCACCGACCGGCCCCGCGACGGGCACCGACGTGCCGATCGTCCAGCTCGAGGCCGGGTTCGTGTTCGAGACGAGCCCCCGGTTCGAGATCTGGGGCATGCCAGTGCCTCGTGTGGGACTCAGCTATCGCTTCGCCGGCGACCTCTCGACCCTGCGGATCGTCGTGGGCGCGCCGTTCTGACGTCGGCACAGAGTGTCTTCATCTACTGCTGGACCTGAAGTTTTCGCACCTGTGCGCGTCGGACGGCGTCGGACCGTCGCTGATACACGTAGTCAC
>DASUMQ010000083.1:0-11819 GCA_036277615.1 Steroidobacteraceae bacterium | reverse complement strand
GGCCCCGCTCGGCCAGGCCGTGTCGCCGAGCGTGCCACGGTCGCTCTCGAAGACGCAGACGCCGCCGCTGCACGGCCAGCGCTGGATGGCGATCACCGGCAAGCCGCTCGCGGCCACCGCCGGCGCAATGATGTTCCAGCGCGGCGGCAACGCGGTCGACGCCGCCTGCGCGATGATCGCGGCCACCTCGACCATGTGGGACGTGCTGAGCTGGGGCGGCGAGACCCAGGCGCTGATCTACGACCCGCGCACGAAGAAAGTCGTCGCGATCAACGGGCTCGGCGTGGCGCCGAGCGGCGCCACGGCGGCGTTCTATCGCAGCAAGGGCTACCGGTACCCGCCCGCACACGGGCCGCTCGCCGCGGTGACGCCGGGCACCCCGGGCGGGTTGATGCTGATGCTGCAGGACTACGGCAAGCTCTCGCTCGCAGAGGTGCTGCAGCCGGCGATCGACCTGGCCGACGGCTACCCGATCGACGCCGAGACTGCCGACAACATCGAGCGCTGGAAGGACAAGCTGGCGGAATGGCCCTACTCGAAGCAGGTGATGCTGCCGCACTTCGGCCAGCCGCGCGCGGCGCCGCGCGCGGGCGAGATCTTCCGCCAGCCGGACCTTGCCGCGACGCTGCGCAAGCTGGTCGATGCGGAAAAGCAGGCGCTGGCCGCGGGCCGCTCGCGCAAGGAGGCGATCCGGGCCGCGCATGACCGCTTCTACCGCGGCGACGTCGCGCAGGAGTTCGTGCGCGGCGTACAGGAACAGGGCGGGCTGATCACGCTCGCCGACCTCGCCGGCTGGACGCCGAAGGTCGAGGAGCCGCTCCGCACGAGTTACCGCGGCATCGAAGTCTACAAGCTCGACGTCTGGACGCAGGGTCCCGCGCTGCTGCAGTCGCTCAACATCCTCGAGAACTTCGACTTGCGCGCGATGGGCTACAACAGCGCCAACTACGTGCACACGGTCTACCAGGCGATGAACCTGGCCTTTGCAGACCGCGATTTCTATTACGGCGATCCGGCGTTCGCACCGGCCGAACCGACCCGGGGCCTGCTCTCGAAGGAATACGCGAAGCGACGTGCGGCGACGATCCGCATGGATCGCAACGACGCGACCGCTGGGCCGGGCGACCCTTATCCGTTCCAGGGCGGCAAGAACCCGTACGCCGACCTGCTGCAGCAGCAGAAACAGCGTCGCGCCGCACTGGGAACAACCCAGCCGCCGGGGATGACCGCGCAGCGACATGCCGACTTCGTCGAAGCCTTCCGCGCCGGCACGACCTCGCAGGTGGCCGCCGACGCCGAGGGCTGGCTCGTCGCCGTCACGCCGAGCGGCGGCTGGGTGCCCGCGACGATCGCGGGGCGCACCGGCATCGGCCTGAGCCAGCGCGCGCAATCGTTCGTGCTGGATCCGGCCGAGAACCCGTTCAACGTGATCGAACCCGGCAAGCGACCGCGCGTGACGCTCACGCCGAGCCTGGCGCTGCGCGACGGCAAGCCATGGCTCGCCTTCGCAGTGCAGGGCGGCGACACGCAGGACCAGAACCTGCTGCAGTTTTTCCTGAACGTGGCCGAATTCGGCATGACGCCGCAGGAGGCGGTCGAGGCCGCGAACTTCAACAGCTACCAGATGCAGGCCTCGTTCGACCTGCACGAGTCGCAGCCGGGACGCATCATGCTGAACTCGACCATGCCGCAGTGGGTCTCCCGGGAACTGGCCTTGCGCGGCTACAAGCTCGAGTTCGAGCCCCGCAGCTCGGGCCCGATCAACGCGATCCTCGTCGACCCCGAAAACGGCAGTTTCTGGGGCGGATCGAGCAACCACGGCGAGGATTACGGCATCGGCTGGTAGGACCGCTGACGCGACTGCAAGCGTCCGGGTCGCGCGCGGGTAAGCCTGCGGAAGGGTCCGTTGGCGTTCGTCCTGCGCGGACGTTCGCGGTTTCCGTCGTCGGCTTCTCACCGAGCGTGGCGAACTTGCGGTTCGCTTCGTGTCCGCTTCGGCCAATTTCTGCCGGCCCGTCGTCGCGGCTACGCTCGCCGCACCATGTACCAGCGACTGTTGCTGCCGATCGCGATCATGCAGGGGCTCTGGCTCCTGCGTCGCACGCCGACACTGCCGGCGCCCGTCGGCGACTCGGGTCGCGTAGGGTCCGGATTCGTGCCGGCGCTCAAGCTGGCCGGCGTCGGCGATTCGATCATGGTCGGCACGGGCGTGCGTGAGCAATGCCACTCGCTGACCGCCACCTACGCCCGGCTGCTGCACGGGCGTCTCGGCTGCGCCGTCGACTGGCGCGTGCACGGCCGCAACGGCGCCACGTCCGGCCAGGTCCTGCGCGAGGTGGTGCCGACGGTGCAACGCGCCCACGTGTACATCCTGTCGTGTGGCGTCAATGACGCGACCCATCAAGTCCCAGTCGACGAATTCGCGCAGAACCTCGCCGGGATCCTGGATGAGCTGCGGGCAAAGTCCCCTCGCGCCGCGATCCTGTACGGCGGGTTGCCGCCGCTCGAGACGTTCCCCGCGCTGCCGTGGCCGCTCAAGGCGGTGCTGGCCGAGCGGGTGCGCCAGCTGCGGGCGGCCGCGACGGACGTGATCGACCGGCACAGGCGCGTGTTCCATTTCCAGTTCCCGCCAGCGATGTCGCCCGACCATTTCGCGAGCGACGGCTTTCACCCGCACGAGCACGCGTGCGAACGCTGGGCGGCGGGACTCATGGACCTCTGGCCGCCGACGCTCGCCGGCAAGGGACGGCTCAGGCGCGACGCCGGGGCGCAGGAAGCGGCACGGGTCGGTCACGACGACGCGGCCAGCTGCTCCCTGTAGTACAGGCGCGCCGCGACCAGCCAGGCCAAGGCCACCAGCGCGAACCCGGCGCCGAGATTGACGCCCCATTCGCCCGGCGTGATGTGTTCGTCACGCAGGATCCTCAGGATCAGCTGGTTCTGACCGAGGAACGGCACCGCGAGCATCCACGTCTGCGTGCGCACGGGCGCGACCAGGAGCACGAGCGTGGGCACCATCGGCAGGAAGATCAGCAACGGCAGGTAGCCCTGCGCCTCGCGGTAACTCCGGGCGAAGGCCGCGAGCGCCGTCAGCACCGTGGCGCCGAGCAGCACGACCGGCAGTATCACGACGAACAGCTGCAGCAGCGCCCAGGGCCCGAACGCGAACGAGCTGTCCGGCAGGTCGCTCGGCAGCAGCGCAAACGAGACGCGGTAGGCGAGCAGCGTCGCCGTGATCGTGAGCAGCGCGAAGATCGCGGTCGCCAGGATCTTTGCGCTGATGATCGCCTCGCGCGACGCAGGCGTGGCGAGCAGCGGCTCGAGCGACTGGCGCTCACGCTCTCCTGCCGTGGCGTCGATCGCGACCTGCATACCGCCAATGAACGCGAGCAGCAGCAGCAGGTACGGCAGCAGTTGCTGGCTCAGGTCGAAGCGTGCCTCGGGCGTGGCGACGTCGCGCGAGCCGACCTGCAACGGCCGCGCCACGGCGGGATGGATGCCGCGTGCGATCAGGCGCAGCGTGCCCACCGTGTCGGAGTAGCCGTCGAGCAGGCCGCGCACCCGCGCGATCGTCGCGCCCGTCGACATCGGCCGCGAGCTGTCGAAGATCACCTCCACGCCCGCAGGCCGGCCGTTCCGCCAGTCCTCGGCGTACTCCGGGTCGATGCGCAGGATCACGTCGTGCTTCTGTGCGCGCACGGCGGCGTCCGGGTCGGCTGGCGCCGGGACGACTTCGACGTTCTGCTGCCCCAGCCAGTCGACCAGGTTCGGCGCGTGGTCGCCGCCGATGACGGGCAGCGCGAGCGTCGATTCGAGCTGCGCCGCCTGCTTGCGCGCGCCGAGCGCGGCCGTGCCGCCGATGATCGTCGGCACCGCCAGCGGCATCACCAGGAATGCGACGGCCACCATGCGCCGGTCGCGGAACGCATCCAGCAACTCCTTGCGCAGCACGACCCAGAGCGCCCTCACTCGTAGAGACCCTCCTCCGTGCCGATCGCCCTGACGAACGCGTCCTCGAGGTTCGCGCAGCCGGTACTCTCCCGCACTTCGTCCGGCGAGCCCGAGGCGACGACCCGGCCGTGCGCGATGACCACGATCCGGTCACAGAGCCGTGCGACCTCCTGCATGATGTGGCTCGAGAACAGCACGCAACGGCCGTCGTCGCGCAGCCGCAGCAGGAACTCGCGCAGTGCGCGCGTCGTCATGACGTCGAGCCCGTTGGTCGGCTCGTCGAGCACGACGTTGCGCGGATCGTGCACCAGAGCGCGTGCGATCGCGGTCTTGGTGCGCTGCCCCTGCGAGAAACCCTCCGCCCGGCGGTCGATGAAGTCGTGCATGTCGAGCGCGCGACAGAGTCGCTCCGTCCGGTCCGCGATCGTGCGCCGGTCGAGCCCGTGCAGCTCACCGAAGTACGCGACGTTCTCGCGTGCCGTGAGGCGCTTGTAGATGCCGCGTGCATCGGGCAGCACGCCGAGCGTGGCGCGGACGCGCCCGGGCTCGACCGCCGGGTCGAGGCCGTCGACGAGCACCCGGCCCGCGTCGGGCGACATCAACGTGTAGAGCATGCGCAGGGTCGTGGTCTTGCCGGCACCGTTCGGGCCGAGCAGCCCGGTCACCTGACCGTCCGGGGCCTCGAAGCCGACGTCGTCGACCGCCTGCACGACGCTGCCGCGCGTTCGGAATGCCTTGCGCAGGCCCTCGAGGCGGATCATCGACGGCGACGCCTCGTCATGGGTCCCACCCGTACGGGCCGCCGAACGGGGGCACGTAGCCGAGCGCGTCGAGGCAACGCGCGTCGAGCCCGGCGGGTTCGGGGCGATCGAAGAAGCTCCCCAGCAGCCGGGGCGTGCAGCCGACGCCCAGCACGCCGTGGCCCTGGCCGCGCAGCACGACGTGACGCGCGTGCGCGAGGCGTCGCGCCACGTCCTCGCCATAGCGAGGTGGCGTGACCGGGTCGAACTCACCCGACAACAGCAGTACGGGCCGGTCGACGACGACGGGTGCGTGGAAGTCGTCGGGCACGCGCCCGCGCGGCCAGGCCTCGCACTGCGCGCGCAGGAAGTCCACGAACGCCGTGCCCATCAGCGTCTCGCGGTCCGCCGGGTCCGGCACCAGCCACGGCGCGTCCTCGGTGCAGCTCACCGCGAGCTGTAACGGCACGGAAATCTGCTCGCCGACCAGCTGCTCGACCATGCGCGCCTGGGCCATGAGGGTCCCGTAATTTCCCTGCACGGCGGCATCGAGCAGCATCGGCAGCATCGCGAACAATTGCGGCGCGTATGCGTGCAGGCGCACGACGCCGACGAGCGCATCGGCGGTCAGTTCGTCCTCGCGCGGTTCGTTGGTGATCGGATCGGCATACGCCACCTTGACCGGCCGCTCACGCAGCGTTTCGAGCACGGTGTCGAGGCGCGCGCGTGGTGAGCCGAATCGTTCCCGGCAGCGCGCGTCGGCCTCGCACCGGTCGAATTGCGCGTCGATCGCCGCGTCGAGATTGCGCGCATGCTCGGCGCCGAGGATCAGCGTCGGCGGCACGACCGAGTCGAGCACGGCGGCGCGGATCCGACCGGGGTGACGACGCAGGTACTCGAGCGCGACCCGCGTTCCATACGACACGCCCACGAGGTTGACGGACTCGAGCGCCAGCGCGGTGCGCACGGCCTCCAGGTCGGCGACGTAGTCGCTGGTCGTGTAGAAACGCGGGTCGGCGTCGCGGCCGATCTCGGCCAGGCACTGACTCGCGATGCGGCGCGCGACGGCCGGGTCGGACACGTCCAGCGCCGCGGGCGAATCCTCGGCGCCGATGGCCTGCGGACATTCCAGCGGGTGCGAGCGTCCCGTGCCGCGCTGGTCGACCAGGATCACGTGCCGCTGACGCAGCACGTGCCGGAACGCGGGTGCGAGGGTGGGGAACGACTCCAGCGCAGATTGTCCGGGCCCCCCGGCCAGGAACAGCACCGGCTCGGGCGCGGGGGATTTCGCGGTGCTCGGCACCCAGGCGATCGCAACGTCGATGCGCCTGCCTGCGGGGCGCGACGGGTCCTCCGGCACCTGCAGCGAGGTGCAGCGCGCGGTCAGCGTGACCGCCTGCCCCGGCGCGGCGAGCGTGCACGGTGCGAACTGCAACGCACCGAAGGCCACGCGCACGGCCGCCGTCGCCGCGTTTGCCTCGACCTGCGCGAGGCAGGCGAGGGCCGCGGCCACGCCACCGGCCCAGGAGCGGAATGTCATGCGATGCGCCGTCATCGTGTCCGACATCACCCTAGCACGGTCGGCCCGCGCTCGTGCCCGGGCGATTCCGTTACGATGGACGAATGCCATCGTCCATGCCTCCCGCCACGCGCGCGTTGCTGCTGCTCAACGTCGGACTGTTCGCGGCCCAGTTGCTCACCGGACCACTGCTGGTGCGCTGGTTCGCACTGTGGCCGCCGGCCTCGCCGAATTTTCCCGGGGCACCCGACTTCGAGCTCTGGCAGGTCGTCACCTACGGGTTCCTGCACGGCAGCCTGACGCACCTGTTCTTCAACATGTTCGCGTTGTGGATGTTCGGGGGCGAGATCGAACGGCTGCTGGGTACGCGTCGGTTCGTCACGTATTACATGACGTGCGTGGTCGGCGCAGCCATCGCGCAACTGGTGGTGCTCGGCGGCATGGAACTGCGTCCGGTGCCGACCGTCGGCGCTTCGGGCGGCGTGTTCGGCTTGCTGCTCGCGTTCGGCATGGCGTTTCCACGCCGACGCATCATGCTGCTGTTCCCGCCCATCCCGATGCCGGCCTGGCTGTTCGTGACGCTCTACGGCGCGCTCGAGCTGTACCTCGGCGTGACGGGGTCGGGTCAGGGCGTGGCGCATTTCGCGCACCTGGGCGGGATGGCCGCCGGGTACGCTCTGCTGGTTTACTGGCGAAGCCGGGCCCGTCCGAACCTGCGCTGAACTAAGGAGAGCCTCGATGGCCGTGCCGCATTCGAAGTCCCGCGCCCGCCGCGTCAAGCCGGCCGGGGCCGCCGTCACGCGAGACCCGGCCGGACGGCGCAACGGCGTAGTCCGCGAGGCTGCGGAAGAAGCGGTCCGCACGCTGCTGCGCTGGGCGGGCGAGGATCCGCAGCGCGAGGGACTGCTCGAGACGCCCAAGCGCGTCGTCGACGCATACACCGACTGGTTCTCCGGTTACGCCGTCGATCCGCGCGAATACCTCAGCCGCACGTTCGAGGAGACCGGCGGCTACGACGAGATGGTCGTGCTGCGCGACATCGAGTTCGAGTCGCATTGCGAACACCACATGGCGCCGATCATCGGCCGCGCGCACGTCGGGTACCTGCCGACCGGCAAGGTGGTCGGCATCTCCAAGCTCGCCCGCGTGGTCGACGTGTTCGCGCGACGCTTCCAGGTGCAGGAAAAGATGACGTCCGCGATCGCCCGCTGCATCGAAGAGGTGCTGCAACCGATCGGCGTCGGTGTGGTGATCGAGGCCGTGCACGAGTGCATGACCACGCGCGGCGTCCACAAGCGCGGCGTCTCGATGATCACCTCGCAGATGCTGGGGTCGTTCCGCTCGGACGCCCGCACGCGCAACGAGTTCCTGACGTTCATCGACATCCGCGATCGCCGCTAGGAAGCGGATAGCGGATAGCGGATAGTGAATAGCGGTTAGCCGGGAAGGCGCCTGTGGCGCGGCGGCTGAACCCGAAGCCTTGGCTGGACGCGCACCTCCTCCGATCCGCTATCCGCTGTCCGCTATCCGCTATATTCTCTCGATGCCCGAGCTCTCGACCGTCCATCACCCGCGCTACCAGCTCAAGCGCACGCCGTTTCACGCGCGCACCTCGCAGCTCTGCCTGCCGCACAACTGGCGTCGTTGGGGGGGTTGCCTCGCGGCCGGTTCCTACGACCTGGGCCTCGACCGCGAGTACTGGGCGATCCGCAACCACGCGGCGCTGATCGACGTCTCGCCGCTGATGAAATACCAGCTCGAGGGGCCCGACGCGGCCCGCCTGCTGCACAAGATGACGCCGCGCGACATCCACAAGCTGGCCGTCGGGCAGGTGTATTACACGGGCTGGTGCGACGACGACGGCAAGCTGATCGACGACGGCACCGTTACGCGCATCGCCGAGCAGAGCTATCGACTCACGGCGGCGGAGCCGCAGCTGCGCTGGCTCGCGATGAATGCCGTCGGCTTCGAGGTGCGCATCACCGAGACGACCGAGCAGGTCGCAGCCCTGAGCCTGCAGGGACCGAAATCGCGCGCGATCCTGAACCGTTGCTGCGGCACGCCCGTCGACGCGCTCAAGTACTTCCGCATGGCGGCCAACACGCTCGCGGGGAGGCCGGTGACGATCTCGCGCACGGGCTACACCGGCGACCTCGGCTACGAGATCTGGATGGGCGCGGACGACGCACTGCCGATCTGGGACGCGCTCATGAGCGGCGGCCACGATTACGGCATCGCGCCGTGCGGCATCCTCGCGATGGACATGGCTCGCGTCGAGGCCGGCCTGTTCATGCTCGACGTCGATTACACGTCGGCGCACCACGCCTGGGTGCCGGGCCAGAAGTCGTCGCCGTTCGAGATGGGCCTCGGCTGGACCGTCAACCTCAACAAGGCCGGCTACTTCGTCGGCCGTCGCGCGCTCGAGCGCGAGGTTCGCGCAGGCTCGGCGTGGCGGTTCGTCGGGCTCGAAGTCGAGTGGGAGAGCCTCGAGCGCGCCTATGCCGCCGTGGGCCTGCCGCCGCAGATCCCGGCCATGGCAGTCCGCGGCAGCCTTCCCGTGTACAAGACGGGACGCCAGATCGGATATGCGTCGACGAGCACCTGGTCGCCGGTGCTCAAGAAATACATCGCGCTCGCCCACCTGGAGCGTCCGCACTACGAGCCCGGCACGAACGTCACGCTCGAGATCACGGTGGAACATCACCGCCGGCAGGCCGCCGCGCGCGTGGCGGCGCTGCCGTTCTACGAGCCCGAGTGGAAGAAGAAATAGGCCGTGGCCAGCAGCAGCAACGGCAGCCGCAGCAGCGCCACGTACGACGCGATCGTGATCGGCGCCGGGCACAACGGCATGATCGCCGCTGCCTATTTCGCGCGCGCCGGCCGGAAGGTGGTCGTGCTCGAGCGGCGCGAGATCGTCGGCGGCGCCGCCGTGACCGAGGAAATCTTCCCGGGTTACCGCTTCAGCGAGTTCTCCTACGTGGTGAGCCTGCTGCGACCCGAGATCATCCGCGACCTGGAACTGCCGAGGCACGGCCTCAAGATCCTGCCGCTGCCGAGCACCGTCACGCCGATGGACAACGGCGACTACCTCGCCGGCTGGGACGACCACGACCTCACGCGACGTGAGATCTACCGGCACGCGCCGCGCGACGCGGAGGCCTACGACGAATACGCGCGCGTGATGGCGCGCGCGGCCAAGGCGATCAAGCCGATCATCGGCCTCGTCCCGCCCGACCCCTCGTCGATGAGCTGGCGCGACCTGAAGGGGCTGCTCAAGCTCGGCCGGTACGGCGCGAGCCTGAGCGAGCAGGAGCTGTACCGGATCTCGAAGCTCGTCACGCAGTCCTCGGCCGACCTGCTCGAGGAATGGTTCGAGTTCGACCCGCTCAAGGGCACCAAGGCCGCGAGCGGCATCATCGGCACCTACCTCGGGCCGCGTTCGCCGGGCACGGCGTACGTGCTGCTGCACCACTACATGGGTGAAATCGATGGGGCGTTCCGCGCGTGGGGTTTCGCGAAGAACGGCACGGGCGGCGTCTCGGCCGCAATCGCCTCCTCGGCGCGGGCGCTCGGCGTCGAGATCCGGACCGGCGCAGCCGTGCAGAAGGTGCTCGTGCGCGGTGGCCGCGCCGCGGGCGTGGCGCTCGCGAACGGCGACGAGATCGGCGCGAAGGTGGTGCTTTCGGCGGCGGACCCGAAGCGGAGCTTCCTGCAGTTCGTCGACGCGCAGCACTTGCCCGACGAGTTCACCCAGGCCATCCGCAACTTCCGCGTGCGTGGTTCCTCGGGCAAGGTCAACATCGCGCTGTCGGAGCTGCCGCAGTTCAGCTGCCTGCCGGGCGAAGGCCCGCTGCATCGCGGCGCGATCTCGATCAGCCCGAGCATCGAGTACGTCGAACGCGCCTACGACGACGCCAAGTACGGCCAGTTCTCGCGTAACCCGTACATGGACATCATCATCCCTTCGATGATCGACCGCGACATGGCGCCGCCCGGGCACCACGTGATGTCGTGCTTCGTGCAGTACGCGCCGTACGACATCGACGGCGGCTGGGACGACGCAACGCGCGATGCGTTCGGCGAGACCGTGATCGCGACCATCGAGCGTTACGCGCCGAACATCCGTCGCGCGATCGTGGGCAAGCAGGTGATCACGCCGAAGGACATCGAGCGCATCGCCGGCATCACGGGCGGCAACATCTTTCACGGCGAACTGCTGCTGCACCAGCTTTTCTTCCTGCGACCCGCGCCGCAGTGGGCCGACTTCCGCACGCCCCTGCCCGGCTACTACTTCGGCGCGGCAGGCGCGCATCCGGGCGGCGGCGTGATGGGCGCGGCCGGCAAGATGGCCGCCGAAGAAGCGCTGAAGGATTCGCGATGACGGGCGTCGCGCCGGGCGTCGACACGCTCATCGTCGGGGCCGGTCACAACGGCCTCGTCGCCGGCGCCTGTCTGGCCAAAGCCGGTCGCACCGTGCTCGTGCTCGAGGCGCGCGAGACACCGGGCGGACAACTGTCGCCGGCCGATTTCGGCAACGCGTTCTCGATGCCGTTGCACGCCTCGGCACGATTGCGGCCGGAGATCGTGCGCGAGCTCGACCTCGCGCGACACGGCCTCGTGACGAACGACAGCGAGACGCCGTACGTTGCGCCGTTGCCCGACGGCGGTGTGCTGCGACTCAGCTCGGCGCCAAATGACACGGCCACGCTCGAGTCGATCCGTCGCCTCTCCGCGAAGGACGCCGCGCGCTGGCCCGATTTCCTGGCGTTCATGCGCTCGGCCGCTGCGTTTCTCGACGCGGCGTACGCGACCGGCATGCCGCGGCTGCCGAAGGTCGACTGGTCGAACGACGGCCTCCCGCTCGCTTCCCTCGCGCTCAAGCTGCGCCGGCTTGGACGCCGCGACATGTTTCGCGTGATTCGCAGCCTGTCGATGACCGCAGTCGAATTCACCGAAGAGTGGTTCGAATCGGAAGCGCTCAAGGCCGCGGTCGGCGCGCTCGGCATCCACGGCGTCACGATCGGCTCGATGTCGGCGGGCGCCGGTTACGTACTGGTGCACAACTGGCGCAACCGCGGCGGCCTCGGACACCGCGGCGGCGCAGGCGACGCGCAGAACGTCGCCGACGCGCTCGTCAAGGCGTTGCAGTCTCACGGCGGACGCGTGCGTACCGACGCACCGGTCGTCCAGATTGTCGTCGACGGACAGCGGGCCGTGGGCGTGCGTCTCGCGAGCGGCGAGGAGATTCGCGCCGACCGGATCGTGTCCGCGGTCGATCCGCGACGCACGCTGCTCGGCCTGGTCGGCGCACCGGAGCTGCCCCCCGAGTTCGTCTGGCACACGCAGTCGATCCGCATGCGCGGCTCGGTCGCCAAGGTGTGCGCGCTCACGGACGGTCGCCATGGCCTGCCGGAGGGCACGGTGGTCGTCGCGCCGACGCTCAAGTACCTCGAGCGTGCCTACGACGCGGCCAAGTACGGCGAGGTGTCGGAGCACCCGTACCTCGAAGCGACGACGGCGGGTCCCGTCGTCTCGATCCACTTTCAGTTCGCGCCGTATGCGTTGCGCCACGGCGACTGGTCGACCCTGCGGCCGGCGCTCGAGCATCG
>DASUMQ010000082.1:0-21703 GCA_036277615.1 Steroidobacteraceae bacterium | reverse complement strand
CGCGCGACGCGCAGGCCGCGTCGCACGGCCTCGCGCTCGTAGCGTTCGTCGATCGGCCGGGCGGAGCGGAGTCGCAAGTCCGCGGCGAGCACCTCGCCGGCCTGCTGCTCGACCGCCCGGCCGATCCGGCTCGTGAAGAACCCGACCGCGGTCAACGAGGCCACTGCCACCAGCAACGCGAGCACGAGCACCGCGAGTTCGCCCGACCGCAGGTCTCGCATCAGGTTGCGCAAAGCGAGCGTGAGCCAGCCCATGCGTGCGCCTCAGGCGGCCGGCGCGAGCACGCGGCCCGCGTCGAGGCGGATCACGCGATCACACCGCGCGGCGAGTGCGCGATCGTGCGTCACGAGCACGAGCGTCGTGCGCGTCGCGGCGTTGAGACCGAACAGCAGTTCCATGATTTTTTCGCCGGTTGCGGCATCGAGGTTGCCGGTGGGCTCGTCCGCGAACAGCACGTCGGGACGGGTCACGAATGCACGCGCGATCGCGACACGCTGCTGCTCGCCACCCGAGAGCTGGCGCGGGTAGTGCCCGAGTCGCTCGCCGAGACCGACGCGCGTGAGCACGTCCTTCGCGGCAGCGCGTGCGTCGGATCTCCGCGCGAGCTCGAGCGGCAGCATCACGTTCTCCAGCGCCGTCAGCGAAGGCACGAGGTGGAACGACTGGAACACGAAGCCGACGTGACGGGCGCGAACGGCCGCACGGCCGTCCTCGTCGAGCGCGGTGAGGTCGTGTCCCGCGAGCCAGGCGCGTCCCGCAGTCGGCTCGTCGAGCCCGGCGAGCAGCGCGAGCAGCGTCGACTTGCCTGCCCCGGAGGCGCCGACGACCGCCACCGACTCGCCGCGCCGGATCGCGATCGAGACGTCCGCGAGGATGGCGAGGGTTCCCTCGGGGCTGCTAACCTGCTTGCCGATGCCTTCCGCCGCCAGCACCGTCTCGCCGTCTGCGTTTGCGGCCCGTCTGTTTTCGTCGTTGCTCGTCATCGTCTTCCTCGTGGCAATCGGGGGCGGCGCCGTCGCGCGTGCGGCGGACGCGACCTCCTCGCCCACCATCCTCGTGCTCGGCGACAGCCTCAGCGCGGCGTACGGGATTCGCGTCGAACAGGGCTGGGTGTCCCTGTTGCAGGCCCGACTGCGCGCCAAAGGCTACGGACATCGCGTGGTCAACGCCAGTTCCAGCGGCGAAACCACGGGCGGCGCCCTGGCCCGGCTGCCGCGTACGCTGGCCACGCACCGGCCGGTCGTCGTCGTGGTCGAGCTCGGCGGCAACGACGGCCTGCGCGGCCTGCCGATCGCCGACATCCGGGCCAACCTCGAGAAGATCATCGAGCTTGCGCAGCAGGCGGGCGCGAAGATCCTGCTCGTCGGCATGCGGATCCCGCCGAATTACGGAGCCACGTACACCCGCCAGTTCCACGACCTCTTCGGGCAGCTTGCCTCGAGTCACCGCCTGGCGCGGGTGCCGTTCCTGCTCGAGGACATCGCGCTCGACGACACGCTGATGCAGGACGACGGGCTGCACCCGACGGCCGCTGCGCAGCCGAAGCTGCTGGACAAGATCTGGCCCCGACTCGAACCGTTGCTGGCGCGCAAGTAGCCGCCCGTCGGCACATTTTCGTATCAGCCCGCGGTGTTTTCGGCGCCGGTCGCTGCTATATAGCGAACGAGTCGCGCGGGGGCGCGGCCGGGTCCAGTCAAGGGAGCGGCAGGCGTGGAAAAGATCTGGCTCAAGCACTACCCGCCCGGCGTGCCGGCGGAGATCAACCCGTCGGAACACCCGTCGCTGCTCCACCTGCTCGAGCGCACGATCGAGCGCCACCGCGGCCGGCCCTGTTTCAGCTGCATGGACCGCACGCTGACCTACGGCGACCTCGACCTGCTCGGCGCGCGGTTCGCCGCCTACCTGCAGCGGGTCGCGCGGCTGCGTCCGGGCGACCGCATCGCGATCATGCTGCCGAACGTGCTGCAGTATCCGGTCGCGATCCTGGGCGCATTTCGCGCCGGGCTCACGATCGTCAACACGAACCCGATGTACACGCCACGCGAGCTCAAGCACCAGCTCGTGGACTCCGGCGCGCGCGCGATCGTGATCCTCGAGAACTTCGCGCACACGCTGCAGCAGGTGGTCGACGACGCCGGCCTCGATACCGTCATCGTCACCTCCGTGGGGGACCTGCTCGGCTTCCCGAAGTCCGTGCTGGTCGACTTCGCGCTGAGGCACGTGCGCAAGCAGGTGCCGGAGTGGAGCCTGCCAGGGGCGGTGAGCTTCACGGACGCACTGAGCAAGGGCCGGTTCGAGAACCTCGTACCGGTAGTCCTCGGCCCTGAGGACGTCGCGTTCCTGCAGTACACCGGCGGGACGACCGGCGTGTCGAAAGGCGCGGTGCTGACGCATCGGAACATGGTCGCGAACGTGCTGCAGGCCGAGGCGTGGGTGAAACCGGCGATGAAACCAGGCGAACCCGTCGTCGCGATCACGGCGCTGCCGCTGTACCACATCTTCGCGCTCACGGCGAACAGCTTCGCGATGCTGCAACTCGGCGCGCACAACGTGATGATCCCGAACCCGCGGGACTTCCCAGGCTTCGTGCGCGAGCTGGCGAAGCACCGTTTCACGTTCTTCGCCGGCGTCAACACGCTGTTCAACGCCTTGCTGCACACGCCCGGCTTCGACCGGCTCGACTTCGGCTCGCTGCGCATCAGCCTGGGCGGCGGCATGGCCGTGCAGCGCGCGGTCGCCGAGCACTGGAAACGCGTGACCGGCAACGTGCTCACGCAGGCCTGGGGCCTGACCGAAACATCGCCGGCTGCGTGCATCAACCGGCCAGGCGACGACTTCAACGGGTCGATCGGGCTGCCGATTTCGTCGACCGTCGTGACGATCCGCGACGACGACGGCAACGTGCTGCCGCAGGGCCAGTCCGGCGAGATCTGCGTCGAGGGGCCGCAGGTCATGCGCGGCTACTGGAATCGGGTCGACGAGACCGAGAAGGTGATGCTGCCCGGGCGGGTGCTGCGGACCGGCGACATCGGGTACATGGACCCGCGCGGCTTCGTGTTCATCGAGGACCGCAAGAAGGACATGATCCTCGTGTCCGGCTTCAACGTGTACCCGAACGAGGTCGAGGGCGTGGTCGTCACCCATCCCGGCGTGCTCGAAGTGGCGGCGGTCGCGCAGCCCGACGAGCGCGCCGGCGAAGTGGTGGCGCTGTTCGTCGTGCGCAAGGACCCGACGCTCAGTGAGGAGCAGCTGATCGAGCACTGCCGCGCGTCGCTGACCGGTTACAAGGTGCCGAAGCGCGTCTATTTCCGGGACGAGCTGCCGAAGACAAACGTCGGCAAGATCCTGCGCCGCGAGCTCAAGGACCAGTTGAAGGCGTCCTAGACGCGCTCACGCGACGACGGGGTGCGCCCGGCGCACCCGCGGTCGGCGCGGGTCCGGACGTGACGGGAGATCGCCCGATCCCGCACAATCCGCACCGCCAGGCAAGGACGCGGGGAATCGAGATGGCCGACTCTGTGCTCACATTGATCGGCAACACGCCGCTGGTGCGCGTGCGTTCGTTCGAGACCGGGCCCTGCGAGCTGTACCTCAAGCTCGAGAGCCAGAACCCGGGTGGTTCGATCAAGGATCGCATCGGCCTCTCGATGATCGAGGCGGCCGAACGGTCGGGCCGGCTGCAACCTGGCGCGACGATCGTCGAGGCCACCGCCGGCAACACCGGCCTCGGGCTCGCGCTGGTGGCGGCGCAGAAGGGGTACCGCCTGGTCCTGGTCGTGCCGGACAAGATGTCGCGCGAGAAGATCCTGCACCTGGTCGCGCTCGGCGCGGACGTCCGGATCACGCGGTCCGACGTGGGCAAGGGACACCCGCAGTACTACCAGGACATGGCGCAACGCATCGCCGCGGAGCAGCCCGACGCCTATTACATCAACCAGTTCGGCAACCCCGCCAACCCGCTCGCGCACGAGACGACGACCGGGCCGGAGATCCTGCGGCAGATGGACGGCCGCGTGGACGCGATCGTCTGTGGCGTCGGGTCGAGCGGGACGATCACCGGGTTGAGCCGCTTTTTCGCGCGCGAGTCGGCCGCGACGCGCTTCGTGCTCGCCGATCCGGTCGGTTCCGTGCTGGCGCGGTACATCAACACCGGCGAGCTCGGCCAGGCCGGCTCCTGGGCGGTCGAGGGCATCGGCGAGGACTTCATTCCCGCGATCGCCGACCTGAGCCGCGTCTCGGTGGCGTACTCGATCCCCGACGCCGAGAGCATGGCCACGGCACGTGCGCTGCTGCGCCAGGAAGGAATTCTGGGCGGCTCGTCGACGGGCACGCTGCTCGCCGCGGCGCTGCGCTTCTGTCGCGAGCAGACGGCGCCGCTGCGCGTGGTCACGTTCGTGTGCGACAGCGGCGCCAAGTACCTGTCCAAGGCCTACAACGACGCGTGGATGTACGAACGCGGCTTCCTCGAGCGCGAGCACACGGGCGACCTGCGCGACCTGATCGTGCGTCGCCACGACGCGGGCCTCACCATCACCGTCCAGCCCGGGGATTCGCTGCTCACGGCGTACAACCGCATGCGCAACGCGGACGTGTCGCAGTTGCCGGTCGTGGACGAGGGCGGACACATCGTCGGCATCCTGGACGAGTTCGACCTGCTGCAGGTCGTGCGTCGCGCGGACGCCGCCGAGCAGTTCCGGCAGCCCGTGCGCACGGCGATGGAGACCCGGCTCGAGACGCTCGCGCCCGACGCGGGGCTCGACGCCTTGTTCGCCGTGCTCGACGCCGGTCACGTCGCGCTGATCGTCGAGCGCAGCGCGTTCCTGGGGCTCGTCACGCGCATCGACCTGTTGAACGCACTGCGGCTGAGGATGCTATGACCGATCGCGACGGAAGACCTCGCTTCGCCACGCGTGCCATCCACGCGGGGCAGGAACCTGACCCGACCACCGGCGCCGTGATGGTGCCGATCTACGCGACCTCGACTTACGTGCAGTCGAGTCCCGGCGTGCACAAGGGCTTCGACTACGGCCGCAGCCACAACCCGACGCGATTTGCGTTCGAGCGCTGCGTGGCCGACCTCGAGAACGGCCGGCAGGCGTTCGCCTTCGCCTCGGGCCTGGCCGCGATCGGCACGGTGCTCGAGTGCCTCGACGCGGGCTCGCACGTCGTCACGACCGACGACCTCTACGGCGGTACGGTGCGACTGCTCGAGCGTGTGCGCCAGCGCTCGATGAACCTCGCGGCGACGCGCGTCGACTTCACCGACCTTGCCGCCGTCGAACGCGCGATCCGGCCCGAGACGCGCCTGTTGTGGGTGGAGAGCCCGACCAACCCGACGCTCAAGCTCGCGGACCTCGCAGCCGTCGCCGCACTGGCACGGCGACGCGGCCTGCTGGCCGTCGCGGACAACACCTTTGCGAGCCCCTGGGTGCAACGTCCGCTCGACCTCGGCTTCGACGCGGTCGTGCACTCGACGACGAAGTACCTGAACGGCCATTCCGACATGATCGGCGGCGTCGCGGTCGTCGGCGACAATGCGGAGCTGCGCGAGCGCGTCGGGTTCCTGCAGAACGCGGTCGGCGGCATCTCGGGGCCGTTCGACAGCTTCCTGGCACTGCGCGGCCTCAAGACGCTCGCGGTACGCATGCAGCGCCACTGCGAGAACGCACTCGCGATCGCGCGCTGGCTGGAATCGCAGCCGAAAGTGCGGCGGGTGCTGTATCCGGGCCTGCCGAGCCATCCGCAGCACGCGCTGGCGCAACGGCAGATGCCGCGATTCGGCGGCATGCTGTCCGTGGAGTTCGACACGGATCTGGCAGGCGCGCGACGGTTCCTCGAACGCTGTCGGATTTTCGCGCTCGCGGAGAGCCTCGGTGGCGTGGAAAGCCTGATCGAGCACCCGGCGCTGATGACGCACGCGCAACTCGCGCCGGAACGTCGCCAGGCGCTCGGCATCGGCGACGGGCTGATCCGGATTTCGGCCGGCATCGAGGACGTCGACGATCTGATCGCCGACCTGGCGCAGGCGATGAAGGCGTTCGACTAGACGCGCGCTGCGGCGCGCGCCGTCAACGCTTGCCGCGCGTGGAGGCCTTCAGCGCACCGCTCGCGACGTAATGCGCCGCGACGTCGTCGCCGGACTGCGCCGCACGACGGATGCCATCGACGATCATGCGCTCGGCCTTGTCCGGGCCGACCCAGCTCGCGATCGTGACCCACTTGCCCTTCTCCAGGTCCTTGTAGTGCTGGAAGAAGTGCGCGATCTGGTCGGTGAGCGTGGCGGGCAGGTCGCGGTACGACTTCACGCCCGAATAGAACGGATGCAGCTTGTCGACCGGCACGGCGATGACCTTCTCGTCGTCGCCGGCCTCGTCCTTCATCAGCAGCGCGCCCACGGGCCGGACCCGCACGATCGCGCCCGCGACCACCGGGCTCGGCACGACGACGATCACGTCGACCGGGTCGCCGTCGCCCGAGAGCGTGTGCGGGATGAACCCGTAATTGCCGGGGTAGAACATCGCCGTGTTGAGGAACCGGTCCACGCGCAGCGCGCCCGACTCCTTGTCGAGCTCGTACTTGACGGGCACGCCGCCCTGCGGGATCTCGACCAGGACGTTGACGTCCCGGGGCGGAGCCGCGCCGATGCCGATCTTGGAGATGTCCATGGGCGGAAGTGTCTAGTGGCTAGTGTCTAGTGTCTAGTAAGAAAGAGGCCGGCGATTTCGCCGGCCTTCCTGTTCCTACTGGCCACTGGACACTAGACACTAGTCACTGGCCGCGTGATAACGCGGCGACAGCTCGTGCACGGCCTCGACCATCGCGAGCGCGTGTTCGGGCTTCACTTCCGGGTGAATGCCGTGCCCGAGGTTGAACACGTGGCCGTGACCCTTGCCGTAGCTCGCGAGCACCTTGCCGACCTGGTCGCGGATCCGCGCCGGCGGCGCGTAGAGCACGCTCGGGTCGAGGTTGCCCTGCAATGCAACGCGGTCCTGCACGGCGTGGCGCGCGTCGGCGAGGTCGGTCGTCCAGTCGAGGCCGAGCGCATCGCACCCGGTGTCGGCCATGTCACCGAGCCACTGGCCGCCGCCCTTGGTGAAGAGGATCAGGGGCACCCTGCGCCCCTCGGCCTCGCGCGCGACGCCCTCGACGATCTGCTGCATGTAACGCAACGAGAACCCGCGGTAATCGGCCGGCGTCAGCGCGCCGCCCCAGGTGTCGAACACCATCAGCGCCTGCGCGCCCGCGGCGACTTGCGCATTGAGGTAGAGGATCGTCGCGCGCGTGATCACGTCGAGCAACCGGTGCAGCTCGTGCGGGGCGCCGTACAGCATGCCCTTGACGTGCTCGAAGTTGCGGCTGCCGCCGCCTTCGACCATGTAGGTCGCGATGGTCCACGGGCTGCCCGCGAAACCGATCAACGGGACGCGGCCGCCGAGTTCCCGCCGGATCGTGCGCACCGCATCCATCACGTAGCGCAGCTCGACCTCCGGATCCGGGACGGGCAATGCGTCGATGTCGGCCGGGACGCGGACCGGGCGCGCGATCTTCGGGCCTTCGCCCGCCTCGAACGTGAGGCCGACGTTCATCGCGTGCGGGATCGTGAGGATGTCCGAGAACAGGATCGCCGCGTCGAGCCGGTAACGGTCGAGCGGCTGCAACGTCACCTCGCAGGCGAGCTCCGGCGTCATGCACAGGTTCAGGAAGCTGCCCGCCTTCGTGCGCGTCGCACGGTATTCGGGCAGGTAACGGCCTGCCTGGCGCATCATCCAGAGCGGCGTGCGCGGCGTCGGCTGGCGCAGCAGCGCGCGCAGCAGGAGGTCGTTCTGCAGCGGCGCGCTCACGGCGACCTCCCGGCGAACACGTGGGCGATGGTCTGCTGGATCGCCTCGGCCGCCGCGTGCGGATCGGCCGCATCGCGGATCGGCCGGCCGACCACGATGTAGTCCGCGCCATTGGCGAATGCCTGGGCGACGTCGACCGTCCGCTTCTGGTCGTCGACCGGCTTGTTCTCGACCGGGCGGATGCCGGGCGTCACGACCAGCAACCGCTGGTCGATGAACTCCCGCAGCATCGGCGCCTCGAGGCCCGACGAAACGACGCCGTCACACCCCGCTTCGAGCGCGCGACGCGCACGCGACAGCACGAGCTTCTCGACGTCGACGGCGAACCCGAGGTCGTCGAGGTCGCCCCGGTCGAGGCTCGTCAGCACCGTCACGGCCAGCACCTTGACGTCGCCCTTGGCGGCGGCGGCAGCTTCCATGATCGACTGGTTGCCGTGCACGGTCGTGAACGTCACGCCCCGGTTGCGCAACTGCCGCACGGCCGCCCCCACGGTCGCCGGCACGTCGAAGAACTTGAGATCGACGAAGACCTTCTTGCCGCGGCCGACCAGCCAGTCGAGCAGGTCGTAGTAGCCGCCCGACATGAACAGCTCGAGCCCGAGCTTGTAGAACCACACCGCGTCGCCCAGCCGTTCCGCGAGGCGCCGCGCCGCGACCGGGTCCGCCACGTCGAGAGCAAAAATGAGGCGCTCGCGATCGGGGATCGACTTGGGAACGTAAGAAGACATGAGCGGGCCCGGGATGGAAGCGAGCCGCGAATGATAACCGACGGGGTCGCCGCGGACCGGACCCGGCAGGTAGGGGTATTTACAGGGTCACCCGGCCGTCGATGCAGGTCGTCGATGCACCGCCGATCCAGGTCTCGCCCGCAGCGTCCCGCTCCACGTGAATCCGGCCGGCCCGTCCCAGCGCCGTCCCCTGGCTGGCCACGTAGCGCGCGGGTGCGAGACCCGCTTCGATCAGCCATTGCCCCAGCGCGGCATTGAGGCTCCCGGTGACCGGGTCCTCGACCAGCCCGGCCTGGCCGGGGAAGAAGGCGCGGACTTCGAAGTCGCACTCCGCCCCGGACGGCTGCGGCGCCACGACTCCCACGAACGATCCGTCGAGGGCTTGTCGGTCCGGCTGCAGGGAGAGTGCCCGGTCGGCCGAGCGCAGCAGCACGGCCTGCCACGGCGGCCCGTTGTCGCACCAGGCATGCGCGACGACCTCCCCGCGTCGTATGCCGAGCCCACGTGCAAGTCGCTCGACGTCGGCCTCCGGCAGCGGGCCGCTCCGCAGGCGCGGTGGTGCGGCGAAGGCGAGACGCGCGCCGTCCCGGCGGATGCGGATCAGGCCCGCATCGCACTCCTGCACGATGTCGCGGCCCCTGGGTCGGCCGCCGGCCTCGAGCCACGCGTGGCAGCTGCCGAGCGTCGGGTGTCCTGCAAACGGCAGCTCGCGACCGGGACAGAAGATGCGCAACCGGTAATCGGCGTCGCCGCGCGTGGGCGGCAGCAGGAACGTCGCTTCCGACAGGTTGGTCCAGTCGGTGAAGCGCTGCATCGTCGCGGTGTCGAGACCGTCGGCATCGAGCACCACGGCGACCGGGTTGCCCTGGTAAGGCGTGTCCGTGAAGACGTCGACCTGCTTGAAGCGGCGCATCGGGCTAGGTCCTTTCGCCGGGCTCGAACAGCCGGCGATGCTCGAGGATCGCGAACCGGTCGGTCATGCCGGCAATGTAGTCGGCCACGGCGCGCGCGCGGCCGGCCGGGCCATCGCACGCCTCGAGCCGGTGCGCAACCTCCTGGTGTTCGGTCGGCATCAGGTCGACGTCGCTCAGCATCGCGTCGAACAGCTCGCGCACGACCCGCCTGGCTTTCGTGGTCATGCGCAGCACCCGGTAGTGCCGGTAGAGGTGCTCGCGGAGGTACTGCTTGAGCTCGAGATGCTCCGCGCGCACGGATTCGCTGAACGTGAGCAGCGGCTGGGCGCGTGCGCGCACGGCCTCGACGTCGCCGGGCGCCGCGGCCGCCAGCGCCTCGGCAGAGGCGTCGACGAGATCGTTGACCGCGTAATCGATCATGCGTCGCACGACTTCGTGCACGAGGCGACGACCGTTGAGCTGCGGGTACTGCGAACGCACCGATTCGTACTGCCGGCCGAACATGCTGCAGCCGGCCAGTTCGTCGATCGTGATGAGCCCGGCGCGGATGCCGTCGTCGACGTCGTGGTTGTTGTAGGCGATCTCGTCCGCGAGGTTCGCGAGTTGCGCCTCGAGGCCCGGCTGCCGGCGTTGCAGGAAGCGCTCGCCGAGGTCGCCGAGCTTGCGCGCGTTCGCGGCCGAGCAGTGCTTGAGGATGCCTTCGCGGACCTCGAACGTCAGGTTCAGGCCCGGGAATTCCGCGTACCGCTCTTCGAGTTCGTCGACGACGCGCAGTGACTGCAGGTTGTGCTCGAAGCCGCCGTGGTCGCGCATGCAGTCGTTGAGTGCATCCTGGCCGGCGTGACCGAACGGCGTGTGGCCGAGGTCGTGCGCCAGGCAGACCGCCTCGGCCAGCGACTCGTTGAGCGCGAGTGCCCGCGCGACGCTGCGCGCGATCTGCGCGACCTCGAGCGAATGCGTGAGCCGGGTGCGGTAGAGGTCGCCTTCATGATTGACGAACACCTGCGTCTTGTAGACCAGGCGCCGGAATGCGGTCGAATGCACGATCCGGTCGCGGTCGCGCTGGTATTCGGTCCGATGGCGCGGCGGTGGCTCGGGCACGCGTCGACCGCGCGACGCCGAGGCTCGCTGCGCATACGGCGCGAGCAGCATCTCGTCGTCGTGGAGACCCGGCGGCTGCAGGCGCGAGGTCATGCGGGCGCCCCCTCGAAATGGCGCTGCAGCGTCCGCTGCAGCGCGTCCGCCGGGTAATCGCCCGTGACCACGGCTTCGCCGGGCCGGCGCAGCAACACGAGCCGGATGCGTCCCTGCAGCACCTTCTTGTCCATGCCCATGAGCTCGTGTGCCCTGGCCGCGCCGATCGCCGGTGCCGTCGTCGGCAGTCCCGCGCGGCGCAACAGGTCCTGCACGCGCCGGACGTCGGCGTCCGCGAGCCAGCCGAGGTGACGCGACATGTCCGTCGCGAGCAGCATGCCCATCGCGACGGCTTCGCCGTGCAGCCATTCGCCGTATCCGGCCGCGGTCTCGATCGCGTGGCCGAACGTGTGGCCGAAATTGAGCAGTGCACGCTGTCCGTGCTCGCGCTCGTCCGCCGCCACGATGCGCGCCTTGATCTCGCAGGAGCGGCGCACCGCGTGGACGAGCGCGGACGTGTCGAGCGCCGTAAGCGCCTCGACGTGGCGCTCGATCCAGTCGAGAAAGCCGGCGTCGTCGATCAGTCCGTACTTGATCACCTCGGCGAGCCCGGCGCGCAGTTCCCGCGGCGGCAGCGACCGCAACGTGCCGAGGTCCGCCAGCACGGCGCGCGGCTGGTGAAACGCTCCGATCAGGTTCTTGCCGCCCGGATGGTTGACGCCCGTCTTGCCGCCGACCGAGGAGTCGACCTGCGCCAGCAGCGTCGTCGGCACCTGCACGAAGTCGACGCCCCGCTGGTAACAGGCCGCAGCGAATCCCGCCATGTCGCCGATCACGCCGCCGCCGAGCGCGACGACGCAGCCGTCGCGATTGAGCCGCGCATCGACCAGCGCGTCGAACACCCGGCTGAGCACCTCGAGGGTCTTGTGCTGCTCGCCGTCCGGCAGTGCGATCGAGTGGACGCGCTTACCGGGCAGGCTCTCCGTGAGCCGCTCGAGGTACAGCGGGCCGACGGTGGAGTTCGTCACGACCAGCACGTCCCGCGCCGCGACGTGACGCGCGACGATCTCGGCGTCGCCGAGCAGTGCACGGCCGATCACGATCGGGTAGCTGCGCTCACCGAGCTCGATGTGCAGCACGTCGGGTGCAAGGCTCATGCGCCGTTCCCCGGAACGCCGAGGTGGCGGCAGATCTGTTCGACCACCGTCCGGACCTTGCGCCCGTCGGTATCGACGGTGAGTTCGGCGACCTCGGCGTAGAGCGGCGCGCGCAGCGCGAACAGCCGTGCGAGCGTGCCGCGCGGGTCGGGATTGTTCAGCAGGGGGCGCGTCTCACTGCGGCGCGTGCGGGCGAGTTGCTGGTCCACCGAAGTCCGAAGATACACGACGTGCCCTCGTTCGCGCAGGCGGGTGCGGCTGGCAGGGTCGAGGACTGCGCCGCCACCCGTGGCGACCAGCACGTTCTCACGCTGCGTGAGCTCGTCGATCACCTCGGCTTCGCGGTGGCGAAAGCCCGCCTCCCCCTCGCGCTCGAAGATGTAGGGAATGTCCACGCCGGTGCGGGCCGCGATCTCGTCGTCGCTGTCGACGAATTCGAGGCCGAGGCGCCGTGCCAGTTGCCGTCCCACGGCGCTCTTGCCGGACCCCATCGGGCCCACCAGGAAGACCTTCATGCGCATCGCATCCGCGGCGGTGGTGCAGTCCCGAACGAAAAGCGGCCGCAGGATCACTGCGGCCGCTCATTCTCGCACCGGTGCGGGCGGGCGTCAGTAGATCTCGGCACCCTCGCGCAGGATCTTCGGCGTGACGAAGATCAGCAGTTCGTCCTTGTTGTCCGTCCGGCTCTTGCTGCGGAAGAAGATGCCGAGTCCCGGGATGTCGCCGAGGAATGGCACCTTGTTCACGGAGTCGCGCTTCTCGGTCTCGAGGATGCCGCCGAGCACGACCGTCTGGCCGTCGTTGACGAGCACCTGCGTCGTGATCTCACGCGTGTCGATGCTCGGCACCGAGCCGCCGGTCGCGCTCGCCACGTTCTGGCCGACGCTGTCCTTCGACACCGTCAGGTCGAGGATGACGCGATCGTCGGGCGTGATCTGCGGCGTGACCTTGAGCGACAGCACGGCTTTCTTGAACTGCGTCGTGGTGGCGCCGCTCGAAGCCGATTCCTGGTACGGGATCTCGGTGCCCTGCTCGATGATCGCTTCCTTGCCGTTCGCGGTGATCACGCGCGGGGCCGAGACGACCTCGCCGCGGCCTTCGCGCTGCGCCGCCGTGATCTCGAGGTCGACCACGTAGTCCTTGTCGAGCAGCGTGAGCGCGAGCCGGCCGGCCGGGTTCGCGATCGGCAGGTTGACCATGTAGCGGTCGTCGACGGTCGGCGTCTGGACGTCGTCGCCGCTGATACCCGCGCCGCCGGGAGGGCTCGGGCTGATGATCGGACCGGACTCGCCGGGCACGGTGTCGAGGCCGCCCGAGCCGAGGTACGCCAGGCCGTTGTTGGCCGAGCCGTAGTCGCCGACGATTGCACCGCCGAAGCGCATGCCCAGCTCGCGGCTGAAATCGTCGTTGACGATGACGATGCGGGCCTCGATCAGCACCTGCTTGACCGGGATGTCGAGCGTCTGCACGAGGCGGCGGATATCGGCGAGGCGCTCGGCCGTGTCCTGCAGCAGCAGCGTGTTCGTGCGCTCGTCGATCGCGACGCTGCCGCGTTCGGAGAGCAGCGAGCTCTTGCCCTGCTGGATCAGCCCCGCGAGGTCCGAGGCCTTGGCGTAGTTGACCTGCAGGTACTCGGTGCGCACCGGGGCGAGTTCCGTCAGCGCCTTGCGCGACTCGAGCTGCTGCTTCTCGCGCGCGGCGAGTTCCTCGGCCGGCGCGACGTAGATGACGTTGCCTTCCTGGCGCTTGTCGAGGCCCTTGGTGCGCAGGACGATGTCGAGCGCCTGGTCCCACGGCACGTTCTGCAGGCGCAATGTCACGTTGCCCGCGACGGTGTCGCTGACGACGATGTTCTGGCCGCTCGTCTCCGCGAGGAGCTGCAGCACGGCGCGCGTCTCGATGTCCTGGAAGTTGAGCGTGAGCCGCTCGCCCTTATAGTCCTTCCGGGTCGGATCGACGATTGCCTGTTTCGGCTTCGGCCGCACCTCGAGCACGTAGTCGCGGTCGCTCTGGTAGGCGAGCTGTTCGTAGTCGCCGGTCGCGCCGACGACGATGCGCGCCCCCGTCGGAGTCCGGGTGACGTCGAAGGTGCTGACCGGGGTGGCGAAGTCGACCACGTCGTAGCGCTTGGCGGCGTCCGGCGCGACGCCGGTGCGCGGGAAGTCGACCACGAGGCGCCCGCCTTCCTGCTTCAGGCTGGCCTGCACACGCGGGTCGCTGGTGCGGACCATGATGCGGCCGGAACCGTCGGTACCGCGGCGGAAGTCCACCTTCTCGATCGACCAGTCACCGGTAGACGCCACGGCGGCCGGCGCGGAGCCGGAGTCCGTCGTCGCGACCGTCGGGGCCGCGCTGCCGGCCGGGCCGCGGCCGAGCGTCACGTACACGTTGTTGCCTTCGGCGCGCGTCTGGTAGGGCTGCAGCGAGTCGAGGTTGAACACGACGCGTGTCTTGCCGTTGGCCTCGGCCGCGACGATGGTGTCGACGCCGCCCGCATTGACGTCGATGCGGCGCGACTCGAGCCCGACCGACGTGCCCGGCAGGTCCACCGCAAGCCGCGCGGGATTGTCGATGGTGAAAGCCACGGGCTGCGGCGCAGGGCCGTCGAGCACGAGCTTGACCTCGAGTTGCTCGCCGGGCTGCGGCTGCAGCTCGACCTTCGTGAGCGTGGTGGCCGCCTGCGCGAGGGCTGCCTGCGCGGCGAACATGAGCGCCCCGGCCAACGCGACGAGCGCCGCGGGACGGAATCGCCGGTGGCGACCGGGCTCCGGGCGGCGATGGTTCACGTGCGACGATGCAGCGGTCATTCTCGAGTCTCCCTTGCAGATCATTCGCTCAGCGCGAGTGCGGCCGGGCGTTCGATGAAGCCGCCCATGCCGTCCGGAACGATCTCGATGAGCGAGATCTTGCCTTCTTCGATGGTCGTAACACGGCCATCGGCCTGTCCCAAGTGGTTGCCGGGCAGCACCCGGTGCACGAGCCCGTCGCGGGTCTGCACCAGGCCGAAGAAACGGCCGTGCAGCTTGACGGTGCCGACCATGCGCAGCGTGTCGAGCGAGAACTGCTCGAGGAACTCCCGCGGCCGGTTCTGGTCCGGACGGATCGCGTTCGGCGCATTGGCCGTCGGCGCCATGCCGGGCTCGAACGGAGAGCGCTCCTCGAAGGCCGCGTAGTCGAACGTTTCGTAAGGCTTGACCTCGGGCAACGGCTCGATGCCGGTGCCGGGCGCCGACTTGATCTCGTCCACCTGCGCCTGCAGCTCGTCGAGGTCGTCGCCGCAGCCGCCGAGCAGCGCCAGCGTGCACGCGAGCAGCGCGACGCGCTTCCACTCGCCGCTGCGGTACTTGACGGAGTGCGTCTTGTTCATGCCTCACCACCCGCCGCGGGCTTCTTCTTGCCCTTGTTGCGGTCCTTCTTGACTTTTTCCGCCGCCGGCTGCTCCTCGTCCTCGAGGTAGCGGTATGTCTTGGCCTTGACGTTGAGCACGAGATCGCCCGAATTCGCGACGATGTCGCGGTTGCCGCGACCGGCCGGGGTGATCTCGATGTCGTGCAGGGTGACGATGCGCGGCAACGCCGCGATGCCGCTCGCGAACCTGCCCATCTCGTGGTAGTCGCCGGTCAGCCGGATGGCGATCGGCAGTTCCGCGTAGAAGTCCTTCTTGTTCTCGCCCTGCGGCTGGAACAGTTTCTCCTCGAGGCCCGCCGCGAGGCCGGTCTGCGAGATGTCGACCAGCAGGTTCGGCACCTCGGTCTTGTTCGGCAGCTGTCGCAGCATCGCGCCGAACGATTTCTCCATCTCGGCGAGCTGGGCGCGATAGGCGTCCAGGTTGGCCGCGCGCCGGGCCTTGGTCTGCAGCTCCGACATCAGTTCGGTTTCCTTGGCGCGCGCCTCGAGCAGTTTCGGGCGGCCATGCTCCTCCGACTTCCAGACGAAGAAGTAGTACGCGCCGGCGGCCACGACCAGGAACAGCAGCATGGCGGTGCCCAGCCGGACGCCGAAGGGCCAGCGGCCCGGGTCGTTCGGGTCGAGGGCGCGCAGCTGTTCGAGCAATGCCTGCAGCTTCTTCATTTCGAGGCCACCTTCTTGCTCTTCGCCGGCTGCTGTTCCTCCTCACCCGGCGCGACCTGCTTGCGCTGGTTGGCGAACAGCGTGAACTCGGCGCCGACCGCCGCGTCGCGCGAGCGGGTCTGGACGATCTGCAGCGTCGGGTCCGCGAGCCACTCGGACGCGTCGATGTTGCGCATGAACGAGGAAACGCGCGTGCTCGACTGCGCCACGCCGCGCACCTCGAACTTCGTGCCCGTCTGCCTGAGGTAGGTCAGGTACACCCCTTCGGGCAGCACGCGGACGACCTCGTCGAAGACGTGAACGATCTCGGGACGGCTGCGCTGCAGCGTCTCGATGATCTCCATGCGGGCGAGCAGCCTGCGCTTCTGCGCGTCGAGCCCGTTGATCTCCTCGATCTGCTTGTCGAGCGCGGCGATCTCGCGCGTCAGCAGGTCGTTGCGTTCCTGCTGGTGCTGGATGGCCGCGGTCATGTGCCAGTAGCCGATCAGGGTGACCAGGCCCGCCGTGGCCATGGCCGCGCCGAGCGAAAGGAAGAACTCCTGGCGCTTGCGCTTGCGCTCCGCCTCGCGCCACGGCAGCAGGTTGATTCTTGGCATGTCAGTCGAAGCTCCTGAGCGCCAGGCCGCACGCGGTCAGCAGCGCGGTCGCGTCCTTCTTCACGCCCTGCGCCAGCGCGCGGGTCGAAATCTTCATCTGGCCGAGCGGGTCGCCGCGCTCCGCGGGGATGCCTACGCGGCTCGCGATCACGTCGGCCACGCCGGGGATGTTTGCGCAACCGCCGCAGATCAGGATCTGCTCCGGCGCTTCGCGCCCGGCGCCGGCCGCGAGGTAGAACTGCAGCGAGCGGCTCACCTGCTGGCACATGTCGTCGATGAACGGGTCGAGCACCTCGCCCTGGTAGTTGGCCGGCAGGCCGCCTTCCTTCTTGGCGCGACCGGCCTCCTCCATGCTGAGTCCGTAGGTGCGCATGACTTCCTCGGTGAGCTGCTGGCCACCGAAGGAAAAATCGCGCGTGTAGGTGACCTTGAGGTCGCGCAGCACGGAGAACGTGGTGCTGCTGGCGCCGAAGTCGATCACCGCGATGTTGCGTTCCATGCCGCCGTCGGGCATCTGGTGCGTGAGCAGCCGGCAGGCGTTCTCGAGCGCGAACGCCTCGACGTCGACGATGCGTGCGGCCAGCCCGGCGGCCTGCACGGCTGCCTGGCGCTGCTCGACGTTCTCGGAGCGAGTCGCCACGAGCAGCACGTCGAGCATCTCGGGATCCTTTTCGGACGGCCCGATGACCTCGAAGTCGTAGCTGACTTCCTCCATCGGGAACGGGATGTACTGGTCGGCCTGCATCTCGACCTGCGACTCGAGTTCGTTCTCGCGCAGGTTGCGGGGCATCTGGATCACCTTGGTGATCGCGGCGTCGCCGCTCACGGCGACCGCACATTCCTTGCTGCGCGCGCCGGCCCGCTTGACCGCGCGCCGCACCGCCTCGCCGACCGCCTGGGCATCGACGATCGCCTTTTCGTTGATCGCGTTCGGTGGCGACGGCTCGGCCGCGTAGCTCTCCACGCGGTAGCTGTCGCCGCTCTTCGACAGCTCGATCAGCTTGATCGAGGAGGTCGTGATGTCGAGACCTATGACCGGTCGAAACCTGCGCTGGAACAGCACGGTTGATCCTTCTAGTTCAAGAGGTTGCGCCGCGATTGTGTGGCGGTTTCAAAGCCCCCGGCGCACTATATATCAGGGTCGACCCCAATAGAATTGTGAGTGGGCTAGCAAAAACCGCCATCCGCGTAGCGCGCCTCCGGGCGTTGCGATGAAAACAGGCACTGGTCCACCAAGGGCTGGGCATCGCGGAACCGTCGTCGGGTCGCAGGCTCGAACGGGATGGACGGACGAAGCTCAATCGGCGCTTCAGTGCGCTCGAGTTCGTGCCGGTGCCGGGCCCGTGCATGCTCCCTGTCGACGATGGCTTTGCGCTTTCGCCTCGCGGCGGCTCAGCCCTTGGTCGGCGGCTACTATGCACAGCGGGTCGGGTCGCGACAAGGAACGGGTCGCATTTTTGGCAATGGGTTGAACGCGATGAAGAGAGTCCTCGCCACGCTGCTGGCGCTGCTGTTCTCGGTGCCGGCGCTGGTCCTGATGGGATTCGCGGGGGCGTTCCAGTTCCTCGCGCCCGAGATTCCGGACGCGGCGACGCTGCGTGCCGTGAAGACCCAGATGCCGCTGCGGGTCTACTCACGCGATGGCAAGCTCATGGCGCAGATCGGCGAGCAGCGCCGCATTCCGGTCGCGTGGGACGACATTCCCGACGTCGTGGTCGATGCTTTCCTGGCGTCCGAGGACGACCGTTTCTTCGAACATCCCGGCGTCGACTGGCACGGGCTCGTGCGCGCGTTCGCGGCAAACGTCGCGGCGGGCGGACTGCGCGAGGGCGGCGGCACGATCACGATGCAGCTCGCCCGTAACACGGTGCTGACGTCCGAGCGCACGCTGCGACGCAAGCTCAAGGAGGTCTTTCTCGCGCTGCGCCTCGAGCGGGAATTCACCAAGCAGGAAATCCTGACGCTGTACCTGAACCGGATCTTCCTCGGCCAGCGCGCGTACGGAATCGGCGCGGCCTCCGAGGTGTATTTCGACAAGCACGTGCGCGACCTGGGTCTCGCCGAAGCCGCGCTCTTGGCGGGCCTGCCGCGCGCGCCGTCCGTCGACAACCCCGTCGCGAACGTCGAGCGCGCGCACGGGCGGCGGGCGTACGTGCTCCGCCGCATGCTCGAGCTCGGCAAGATCGACCAGGCCGCGCACGACGCGGCGAACGACGTGCCGATCGCGAACCGGCTCTATGGACCCATCATCGAGCTCGAGGCGCCGTACGTTGCCGAGATGGTGCGCGCGGAGATGCTGCGCCTGCACGGGCCCGAGGCACTCACCGGCGGCTACGCGGTCACCACTACGCTCGACAGCCGGCTGCAGCAGGCCGCGAACTCGGCGACCTGGCGCACGATCCTCGAATACGAGCGGCGTCACGGCTACCGTGGACCGCTCGAGCGACTCGACGCGACGAAACTCGACGACGCGATCGCGCTCGGGGCCGCCTTCAAGCGCAATCCCAACCGCGGCAGCCTGGTGACCGCCGTCGTCACGCGCGTCGGCGAGCGCGACGCCACGGTGATCCGGCGCAACGGCGTGGCGCTTGCCCTCGACTGGGACGCGATCGCGTGGGCACGGCCGGCGCTCGAGCGTGACGGCGTGGGGCCCGCGCCGAAGACGGCCGGAGACGTGCTCGCGGTCGGCGACGTCGTGTGTCTCGAGCCGCTGCCGGAGGGGCTGTTCCGGCTCGGCCAGCTGCCGGCGGTCGCGGGCGCACTCGTGGCGCTCGACCCGCTCGACGGCGCGATCGTCGCACTGGTCGGCGGTTTCGACTTCGGCGCGAGCAAGTACAACCGCGTCACGCAGGCGCAGCGCCAGCCGGGCTCCGCGTTCAAGCCCTTCCTGTATTCCGCCGCGCTCGAACGTGGCTTCACGCCGGCCACGCTCGTCAACGACGCGCCGATCGTGATGCCCGGCGGCGGCGGCGCCGAGGGCGACGAGGAGTGGCGTCCCCAGAACATCACACGCAAGTTCTACGGGCCGACCCCGATGCGCGAGGGACTCGTACGGTCGCGCAACCTCGTGTCGATCCGGCTGCTGCGCGGCGCGGGCGTCGGCTTCGTGACGCGCCACATCGCGAACTTCGGTTTTCCGCCCGCGGCATTGCCGGCGAACCTGACGCTGGCGCTCGGCACCGGACAGGTGACCCCGCTCGACATGGCGCGGGGGTTCGCCGTCTTCGCGAACGGTGGTGCACGCGTCACGCCGTATTTCATCGAGTCGGTCCGCGACGTGGCCGGTCGTGAAGTATTCAGGGCGCAACCCCCGCTCGCCTGCCCGACGTGCGAGCCGACGCTGCCCACGACGGAGCCGGCGGCCGCCGGCAGCGCCTCGATCGACGGCGCCGGCGACGTCATGGCCACCGACGACGATGTCCGCACGATGGCACTGCCCGCCGAGGACACCGGGCCGGCGGCGTCGGGACACGACTCGGCGGGCGCGGTGCCGCCGGAGCGTCGCGCACCGCAGGCGATCACCGCCGCCAACGCCTTCGTGATGACGGACATGATGACGGACGTGATCCAGCGCGGCACGGCACAACGCGCCGCGACTGCCCTGGGCCGGCGGGACATCGCCGGCAAGACCGGCACCACGAGCGACCGTCGCGACACCTGGTTCGTGGGGTTCAACGCCGACCTCGCGGCGGCGGTCTGGATCGGATTCGACCAGGAGCGCTCGCTCGGCGAACAGGAGGAGGGCGGCAAGACCGCGCTGCCGATGTGGACTTACTTCATGGAGGAAGCGTTGCGCGACCGGCCAGAGCATCGTCAGCCCGAGCCGCCGGGCGTCGTTCGCATGTGGGTCTCGCGTGAAACCGGTGCGCCGACGCGCGCGAACGCCCCGGGCGCATTGTTCGAAACGTTCCTGGAGCACTATGCTCCGCAACCGGGCACGATCGACTACAGTGACGCAGGCGTCGACGCCGAGACGGTGGAACCGTCCACGGCCGACGACACGTTGTTCTAGCGCACCTCGGGCCGGCAGCGAACGATCGTCTCACCCGACGATCCAATGGCCGTAGCGGACACGCGGACGGAGACGACCATGAGCCGACAACGACCGAACCCGCGTGCCGAAATGCTGCGACAGGCGGTAGCCGACGAGGCCGCTCGCGTGATGTCCGAGCAGGGCATCGACGACTTCCTGCTCGCCAAGCGCAAGGCCGCCGAGCGCCTCGGCGTGGTCGACGCCTCGATTTTGCCGCGAAACACGGAGATCGAAGCGGCACTGTTCGCGCGCCGGCGGCTGTTCTCGGGCGGGCGCCACGAGGCCGAGATCGCCGACCTGCGCCGCGCGGCGCTGCAGGCGATGCGGTTGCTGGCCGACTTCGACCCGCGACTCGTCGGGCCTGTCCTCACCGGGACAGCCTCGGCCCACTCTGAGATCAACCTGCACTTGTTTTCGGATACGCCCGAGGCGGTGTCGATCCGGCTCGAGGAGCGGGGAGTGCCGCACGAGGCGCTCGAGCGCCGCGTGCGTTTCGAGCGCGACCGCCCGGTCAGTTATCCAGCGTTCCGCTTCGTCGCAGGTCGCCAGACCGTCGATGCCGTCGTGTTCCCGCTCGACGGCATCCGCCAGTCGCCGTGCAGTCCGGTCGACGGCAAGCCGATGCGGCGGGCGACGATGGTGGAAGTGGAAACGTTGCTGGGAAGCGGTTAGCGGATAGCGGTTAGTGGGAGCCGACTTTGTCGGCCCGCGGCACCGTTGTGGTTCTACTAACCGCTAACCGCTAACCACGCTATGCTCAGCTGCGCTTGTCCACTTCCACGTAATCGCGCTGCTTCGGTCCCGTGTAGAGCTGCCGCGGCCGGCCGATCTTCATCGCCGGGTCGCCGATCATCTCGAGCCAGTGCGCGACCCAGCCCGCGGTCCGCGCGATCGCGAACATCACGGTGAACATCGAGCGCGGGACCCCGAGCGCGCTGTAGATGACGCCCGAGTAGAAGTCGACGTTCGGGTAGAGCTTGCGCGCGATGAAGTATTCGTCCTTGAGCGCGATCTCCTCGAGTCGCAGCGCCAGCTCGAACAGCGGATTGTCGGTCTGCCCGAGCCGCGCGAGCACCTTGTGGCACATCTCCCGGATGATCTTGGCGCGCGGATCGAAGTTCTTGTACACGCGGTGGCCGAAGCCCATCAGGCGCGTGTTGCCGTCCTTGTCCTTGACGCGGCCGAGGAACTTCTGGATGTTGTCGACGGTGCCGATCTCCTCGAGCATC
>DASUMQ010000081.1:0-2962 GCA_036277615.1 Steroidobacteraceae bacterium | reverse complement strand
GCCTTGATCATCGACTCTTTGTCGCCGGTCCACGAGGCCTGCACCAGTGCCGCTCGGATCTGCGTCATGGCCGCTCCCCGTGTCGTGCGCGACGCCGTCGACGGACGCCGCGAGCGCGGTTCAGGTGTGCCTCAGCCTACGACCGTGCGCCAGCGCGCGAAACCCGTTCGCTTCCCCCGTTCAGGCCGGGTGCTCTCGCACGAGCACTTCTGCCGCGCTGCTGAGCGTCGCGTAGGGGTGTTCGCCGTCGCGCCGACTCGCGTCGTCCAGCAGGATGCGGCGCGATCGCCCGATCGGTACTGGGCGTTCTGAGCGAGCGTCCGGTGGGGGCCGACACGGATGATCTGATCGCGTTCGCCACCCGCGGTCGTGGGCTGCTCGCCCACGGCGTCGGCCGCATGACCGTCCACACGCTCGGACGGAGCCTGCGCGTCGCCGACGAGTCGGGTGTGAACGACGCGCTCCGCGAGTTCGTCGAGACCAGCGTCCAGTGACCGACGGCGCGAATCGAGAGTGCTTCGAGGCCTGGGACGGGATCCGTCTCGACGGCGCGGTGTGGATCATCCGCGCACCGACGACGATGGAGACGAGGAGTCAGTCCGGCTTTCGGGCGACGAACGCGTAGCCGTACACGTCATAGGCGCGTGCTTTGTCCTGGCCGCTCGCTCCTCCGAACGTGTCGACCGGTGGCCCGATCTGCACGTCGACGAAGCCGGTCTCCTCGAGCATCATCTGCCAGCCCGCACGGGGCAGCCCGCCGGCGATTCAGCCGGTCCAGAGGTCGATGTCGCGCAACGCCTCGGGCGGCACCGGCCGACCGTTGGCGATGTCGGCGAATTGCAGGACGCCACCCGGGCGCAGCACGCGGCGGATCTCGGCGAAGACCGCTTGCTTGTCGGCGCACAGGTTGATCACGCCGTTGGAGATCGCCACGTCGGCGTAGCCGTCGTCGACGGGCAACGCTTCTGCGAGGCCTTCACGGAACTCCGCGTGCGAGAAGCCGAGAGCAACCGCCGTCGCTCGCGACTTGGCGAGCATCTCCGGGGTCATGTCGACGCCGACGACGCTGCCGTTCGATCCGACCAATGCAGCCGCCACGAACGAATCAAAGCCGGCGCCGGATCCGACATCGACCACGCGTTCACCGGCGCAGATCGTTCGCATCGAGAACGGATTGCCGACGCCGGCGAACGACTCGACCGCGCGATTGGGCAGTGCATCGAGGATCGCGGTGTCGTAGCCGAGCCGGTGGGCGAGCGGTCGACCCGTGTGGAAGTGGTACTCCGCATCGGGCGCGACGGCGACCTCGCGGTACTTCTCGCGCACTTGCTCGCGTAGCGCATCGACGTCGATCAACAGATCCTTCGTCATCGATCAGCCTCCTTCCCCGACCGCCATCGGCAGGCCGGCTGCTCGCCACTCCGGGAACCCGTCCTCGAGTCGACGTGCGCGAACACCGCGACGGCGCAGCTCGCGCACCGCATCGTCGGCGAAGACGCAGAACGGGCCACGGCAGTACGCCACGATCTCCTTGCCTTTCGGCAATGCCCGCAGCTGCCGGCGCACTTCGTCGGGCGGCACCGAGCGCGCGCCGGCGATGTGACCGGCGGCGAACTCCGCGGCCGGACGCACATCGATCACGACGACATCGCGGCGCCCGAGTCGCGCTGAGAGCTGGTCGCGTGTGATGCCCTCGACATCGTCGCGATCGCCGACGTAGGCGGTGGCAAGGTGCTCGATCCCGGCGATGTGCTCGATGGCGACGTCGCGCACCGCTCGCCACAGCTCGCCCACTCGATCGCTCGCGAGCCCGTAGTACACGCGAGTCCCCTCGCGGCGTGCGGACACCAGGTCCGCGCGCAGGAGCGCTTGCAGGTGATGCGACGTGTTGGCCGTGCTCTGGCCGATCTCGAGCGCGATCGCATCGACAGCCCGTTCACCCTGCGCGAGCACGTCGACGATCTCGGCGCGCCGGCCGCTCGCGAGTGCCTTGGCCACCTCGGCGAACGCATCGAACAACGCGTCCTTGGCTTCGCGCCCGCTCATCGTCCGCCATCCTCGGCTCGGTCCCCGGCATTGTCAAGTAATCAAGTGACTATTCGACGAGGAGGGAACCAGAGACGAGAATGGCGACGTGCCCGGGATCGCCACGACGCCGGCGCGACCCCATCGTCTGGGGCTGCGGGAGAACGTCGCGCAGTTCTCGCTCCTGGTGGCGGTGAACGCGCTGGTCGGCGGGATGATCGGCCAGGAACGCACGGTGCTGCCGCTGCTCGCGATGCGCACGTTCCACCTGACCGCGTTCACCGCCACGCTGACGTTCATCGTCGCCTTCGGTACGGTCAAGGCCGCGACGAACTTCCGGGCGGGGACGCTCTCGGATCGTCCCGAGCGGCGCGGGCTCGCCATGGGCTTCAACGAAGCGGCCGACTGTGTCGCGGTGGCCGTCACCGCGCTGGTCACCGGCGTGATCGCCCAGAACGCGGGCCTGCGGCCCGAGCCCTTCTTCTTGGGGATCACCTACGCCGCGCTCGGGCTCGGGCTGTCCGCGATCTTCGTGCGCGAGCCGCACGGTCACGCGCACTTCGAAGCGCGCAGCCTCAGCGGACCGAGTGTGGATTCGCGGCTGCCGTCGACACGCGAGGTGTTCGTGCTCACGTCGTTGCGCGAGAAGGCGTTGTCATCGTGCAGCCAGGCCGGGCTCGTCAACAGCCTCAACGACGGCCTCGCGTGGGGTCTCTTTCCGGCATCCTGATCCACCCCTCGACGGCACGCACCTGCCGCCGGTCGACGGGTCAGCAGCCTTCGTCGAAGGTGCAGCCTTCGGCGTCGAGGTACTCCGCCCACTCGGCTCCGGCGCGCGCGAACAGCTCGCCCATGCGGCGCGCCTCGTCGAGGTTCTCCGCTTCGAAGTCGAGGGTCTCGGCGTACTCGGGGTGGTGAGCGTCGATCCACGCGAAGA
>DASUMQ010000080.1:0-3408 GCA_036277615.1 Steroidobacteraceae bacterium | reverse complement strand
TCGGTCACCGCTTCCCAGTCGCCCAGGAACCGCCAGTCGACGCGCAGGACGAGCAGGTGCGCCGAATTGTCGAAGAACTGCGGGTCGTCACGGTCGAGGCTCACCTGTCCGAGGCGGGAGGCGTACTTGCCGCCGATCGACCAGTTCGGGGTCAACTCGTAGGTGAGGTCCAGCGCCGCGACGTGGCTCTTCTGCACGAACTCGGCCGGTGTGTTCGCCTGCAGCACCTGGTCCGTGGTCGGCACGTTGTGGAAGTACGTGTACTTCGCCAGCGCGTTCAGCCGGTCGTTGTCGACAGGGCGATAGGCGTAGCCGAGCACGGCCTCGGTGTAACCGCCGTCGTAGAAGTTGCCGTCCGAGCTCTCGCTCGTCGAGTGGTTGAACTTGCCGACGATGCGCCAGTCCGGCGTGAGCTGGTACTTGAACGTGTTCCGGAACAGCCAGGTGGTCCGTTCGCTGGTCGTCGCATCGGGTTGCTCGGTGTCGTCGAGCCGATACTCCACCGCGCTCGACAGCTGCACCTTCTCCAGGCCGTAGCCGACGCGGACACCGCCGGCCTTGCGGTCGGTCTCGGCGCCCGTGAGCGAGTCCGTGAGCGTGCCCACGTCCGCGTTGGCGCTCAGCGTCCACCGCTCGTTCGCCGAAAGGTTGACGCCCGTGGCGTGCGTCAAGCCGGTCAGCGACTCGGTGTCCTGGTAGCGCTCCTCCACGTACACGCTGGCGCTGTCCGAGAGCCGCGACTTCACGCCCGAGACGAGGTTGCCGCGGCGTGCCTGCAGGCCGTTGTCGGTGCGCTCGTTCTCGAGCGAGTAGTTCAGGTACAGGTTGGTGCGTTCGGAGTACAGGAAATTGCTGCCGACGCGCGCACCCGGGCCGAGGTCGCCGGCCGAGAGCTCGCCGTCGACCTTGAAGCGCTCGGTGATGCGATAGGACCCGCCCGCACCGACCCGCCCGTTGTCCTCACGGTCGCCCGAGGAGGCCAGGGTCTCCTGGACGAAGCCGTAGGCGCGCCACACGGTACTCGGGTCGTACGTGACCTCCACCACCGCGTCAGTTCGCTCGCCCAGCTCCTGCGTGAGCGGCACGACGGGCGATCGGTCCTTGCGCAGGTCGTTGCGGAGACCGGTGCTCACCTTCCAGAGGTCCGTGACCTGGTAGCCCACGTCGAGTTCGAGGGCCGAGGTTTCCAGGCCGCGGTCCTGCGACATGCTGTCGCCCTTCGCCGCCACGCTCAGGTGCTCCGTCACAGGCATCGTGAAGCTGCCGCCGAAGAACTGCGTGTCCTTGAGGGTCGACTGGCCCGGGGCGGAATAGCCCGCGTCGAGGCTCTGCGCGTAGAGATTCAGTCGTTCGCGTCGCCCGGCGAAGAAGTCGCCGAAGCCCACGTTCACGTCGGCGCGATAAGCGCCGGCATCGGCGTCGACGAACGAGCCCGGGTCCTGGCCCACGAACTCGTAGCCGCCGTCGCCGGACTGCATCGCGCCTGAGACCAGCCCTTCGCTCTTGCCCGCCTGCAGCTTGAGCCACGAGTCCGACGTCATCCGCAGGGTCAGGTCCGCCGCGTTGAGGCTGCTGTCGGTGTCGCCCTCGTCGCTGGTGCTGGCCGTCAGGCCGAGCTTCACGTGGTCGTTGAACCAGTAGTGACCCTGGCCACCGACTGCGACGGCGTCGAGCTCGTCGAAGCCCGGTGTGTACTCGTAGCGCACGACCAGGTATGCCTCGTCGCCGCTCACGCCGCTGCTGCGCACGAGCAGGTTGTCGCTCGCGGTCGACGACAGCGGATCGGTGAGCAGCACGCGACCCTGCAGGTAGTCGATGTCGTAATCCATGCCGGGCCGGAGATTGACCACGCCGTTGACGATCCCCGAGATCTTGTCGCGCAGTTCGATGCGCACCCGCTCGGAGCCTCCCAGCACGTCCTGGTGATGCAGGTAGTAGAGCGAGCCGCCGGTGCCGCGGAATTCCTCGAAGCTGGCCAGCGTGCCCGGCTCGGCCGCAAAGCCGTCGAGCGCCACGCGTCGCTCGCCGAAGCCGGTCGTGTCGTCCGACGCATAGTGCGCGTTGGCGCCGTACAGGCCGCGGTCGACGTGCGCGAGCTCGTTGCCGACGTAGCCGACCTTGAAGTTGCCCCACATCCCGTAATTCTGGCCGTTGCTCGCCTTGACATAGAACTTGCCGAGGGTCGGGGCCATTTCCTCGACCACACCGTCGTCGCCGAACGTCGGGTAATGGTTGTCCGGGTCAATGCGCCGGAACAGTGAGTCCGGGGACTTGTCGAGGAAGTTGCTGAACAGGTCCTCGATCGGCGCCTCGCGCGTGTCCGCACTCGCCGTGATCTTCCAGTCGTCCCGGAGCTTGCCGTTCAGGTAGAACGCGAGCCGGCCGTTCGCGGGCGAGTCGAAGTCGCTCGGGGCGTTCTTGCCCTGCAGCGCCTCGGCAGGACCGTTGGTGCGGGTCTCGGCGAGCGTCAAGTCCGCCATGCCCATGTAGAACCAGTCGGTGTCCTTGAACTCGAGGTCGCGCAGGTACAGCGACCCGTTGCCCGCGTCGTCGAGCACGGCCACTTCGACCGTGTGCGCGCCATCCGGCAGGATTTCCTCCGCGACGAAGTTGCCGTGGCCGTCCACCGGCACCTCCCGGCCCGCCACCCACACGGAGTGGTTTGCGGGCACGCCGCTGCCCTGGACTTTGACCGTGCCGCTGCCGAGCCGGATGTTGTGCAAGGCCAGGCTGCTCTCGCCATAGGTGGCGAGCAGTTCGCGGGCCGCAGGCGGCGTCGGCGCCGCGACGCCCGCGGCCTCGACTGGCTCCTCGACCTCGATGCCGTCGCCGCCACCGGCGACCTGCTCCGGGTCGCGCGCCACGGCGGGCGCGCCGCCGGGCTCGTGGTTGATCCACAGCGGCTGCGCCTCGGTCTCGTCGAAGTTGCCCTTCGCGTCGTATGCACGCAGCACGAACTGCAGTTCATGCGAAGGCACCGCGAACTGCTCGACCGTCGGCTGCCATTCCGCGAGCCCCGCGGCGTCGACCGCGGCAACGACGAGCGGCTCCGAACGCAACGACTGTCCGCGCGCAAACACGCGCACCTCCGCGCGCTCGATGAAAGCCGCGTAGTTCGAGTACATCCTGAAGCGCACGGAGTCGGCGACCGGGCCGTCGCCCAGGTCGGTGATCGCCACGGCGTTCGGGTGCGCCGCGACCGCGAGCCGCGGGCGCGATTCGAGGTTGTCGAACTTGAACTGGATCTTCGCATCCTCGAGCGCGACGTCGGTGCAACGCTGCACGTCGGACGAGCTGCGGTTCGGGTCGTCGATCGGCTTGCCGTCGACAGTGATGCGCATCAGGTTCAGCGCGTACGGGCTCTTCGGCGTGAGTTCGCGGGTGATCCGCGTCACGTCGACGCCCTCG
>DASUMQ010000079.1:0-4944 GCA_036277615.1 Steroidobacteraceae bacterium | reverse complement strand
GAGGCAGCCGAGCAGAGCGGGTCGCTGATCACGGCGCGACTCGCCGCCGAGCAGGGGCGCGAGGTGTTCGCCGTTCCGGGCTCGATTCACAACGCCGTGGCTCGCGGTTGTCACCGTCTGCTGCGCCAGGGCGCGCGGCTCGTCGAGACGGTCGACGACATCTTCGAGGAACTTGCCGGGATCTGCGGGGATATAGGTGGGTTTCGAGCAGCACGGGCCGAGCACGACGCGTCGTCGCCTGCCCCGTCGTTGGACAAGGACTATGAAATCCTGTTAGATGCGCTCGGCTTCGAACCGGCCAGCCTCGACGCGATCGTCGCGCGTACGCGACTGGATACCGGCGCCGTCGCCTCGATGCTGCTCATCCTCGAGCTGGACGGGCGGATACAACAGCAAGCGGGCGGCCGATACAGCCGCCGGTTGCCGGGAAGGTGAAATGAAGGAAGGCGTCCTCGACATTCTCATTTATCTGTTCGAGAACTATTTCGACGCCGACACGGACGATGGCTTCGAACCCGACCGCGAAACGCTGAAGCTGGAGCTGGAAAAAGCAGGGTTCCCGGGGACGGAGGTCGAGCGAGCGCTGTGCTGGCTCGAGGACCTCGCGGCGGACCATCCGGCCCGGCTGCCCCCTTCGCCGACTTCGCGTGCGATCCGGGTGTTCGCCGCGCTGGAACAGGCCCGCCTCGACACGGACTGCCGTGGCTACCTGGTGCACCTCGAGCAGGTCGGCATCCTGTCGCCCATGCAGCGCGAACTCGTGATCGACCGCCTGATGGCGCTCGAAGGCGACGAGATCGACATCGACAAGCTCAAGTGGGTGGTGCTGATGGTGCTGTTCAGCCAGCCCGGGCAGGAGACGGCGTTCTCGCGGATGGAGGACCTGGTGTTCGAGGATCGCAGCGGAGCGATTCACTGAATGAGTGAATAGGGGTTAGGGGATAGGGGATAGTGAAGAGAGCGCGTTGCGCTCGGAGTGTCCGACTACCCCCTATCCCCTATCCCCTTGTGATGCTGCCTGCCGCGGACCGCCGCGGCATGTTCGTTTTTGAGGACATGACCAAGAATCTCGTCATCGTCGAGTCGCCGGCCAAGGCCAAGACCATCAAGAAGTACCTGGGCAAGGACTTCGAGGTGATGGCCTCCTATGGCCACGTGCGCGACCTGGTTCCCAAGGAAGGCGCCGTCGACCCGACGCGTAATTTCGAGATGCGCTGGGAGCTGATCGACAAGAACCGCAAGCACGTCGATGCGATCGCGCGCGCCGTCAAGAAGGTCGACGCGCTGTACCTGTCGACCGACCCGGACCGCGAAGGGGAAGCCATTTCCTGGCACCTCTTCCAGTTGCTGCGGGACTCCGGCGCGCTCGACGGCAAGAGCGTGCACCGCAGCGTGTTCTACGAGATCACGAAGCACGCGGTGCAGGAAGCCATCGACAACCCGCGCGAGATCGCGGACGAGCTCGTGAAGGCTTACCTCGCCCGCCGCGCGCTCGATTACCTCGTCGGTTTCAAGGTTTCGCCACTGCTCTGGAAGAAGGCCGGCCTCTCCGGCGCGTCGGCCGGGCGGGTGCAGAGCCCGGCGTTGCGCATGATCTGCGAGCGCGAGGAGGAGATCCTCGCGTTCAAGCCGCGCGAGTACTGGACCATCGACGCGCAGGCGCAGAAAGGCACCGCGCAGTTCACCGCGAAGCTCACGCAACTCTCCGGCACGAAGGTCGAGCAGTTCACGGTCACGAACGCGGCCGCGGCGGCGAAGGCGAAGCAACAGCTCGAACGGGCCGCGGATGGCGCCCTGGTCGTCACCAACGTCGAGAAGAAGCAGCGCAAGCGCAACCCCGCCGCGCCGTTCACGACCTCGACCCTGCAGCAGGAAGCCGCGCGCAAGCTGGGCTTCGGTGCGCAGCGCACGATGCGCATCGCGCAACGGCTCTACGAGGGCGTCGATTTCGGCGAAGGCCCGGTCGGCCTCATCACGTACATGCGCACCGACTCGGTGAGCCTTGCGGTCGAAGCCGTGCGCGAGATCCGCGACGTCATCGCGCGACTTTACGGTCGGGATTCCGTGCCGGACGCCCCGCGCATGTACCGCACGAAGTCGAAGAACGCGCAGGAAGCCCACGAGGCGGTGCGACCGACCGAGGCCGCACGCACGCCCGAGATGCTCGCGGGCAAGATCGACGCGGACGAACATCGGCTCTACACGCTGATCTGGCGTCGCGCGGTCGCGAGCCAGATGGAGGCCGCCGTGTTCGACACTGTGGCCGTCGATCTGGCCGCCGGCCACGACAACACGTTCCGCGCGAACGGCTCGACGCTGCTCTCGCCGGGGTTTCTCGCGGTCTACCGCGAGAGTTTCGACGACGTCTCGCTGAATCCCGACGACGAGGAGAATCGCATCCTGCCACCGCTCGAGACCGGTGACCGCGTGCAGCTCCTGGCCATCGATACCGCGCAGCATTTCACCGAGCCGCCGCCGCGCTATTCCGAAGCGAGCCTCGTCAAGGCGCTCGAGGAGCACGGCATCGGCCGGCCCTCGACCTACGCGAGCATCATCCAGACACTGCTCTACAAGAAGTACTGCGAGCTCGTCAGCAAGCGGTTCGTGCCGACCGACCTCGGCAAGATCGTCAATCGCTTCCTGACCGCCAATTTCGAACACTACGTCGACTACGGCTTCACGGCGTCGATGGAAGACGAGCTCGACAACATTTCGCGCGGCGAGGAAGACTGGCTGCCGATGCTCGAACGCTTCTGGGCCGAGCTCAAGAAGCAGATCGACGACGTCGACGAAAACGTCACGCGTTCCGACGTCGCGATGGAACGCCCGCTCGGCATCGACCCGGTGACCGGGCGCCCCGTGAGCGTCCGCTACGGGCGCTTCGGCGCGTTCGCGCAGATCGGCACGCGCGAGGACGACGAGAAGCCGAAGTTCGCGAGCCTGCGCCCGCACCAGCGCATGGATGACCTCACGCTCGCGGATGCGCTCGACCTGTTCCAGCTGCCGCGCACGCTTGGGGTCTGGGAAGACGGATCGCCGATCAAGGTCGCGATCGGACGCTTCGGTCCCTACGTGCAGTTCGGACCGAAGAAGTACGCGTCGCTCAAGGTCGAGGACGACCCGTACACGGTCACGCTCGAGCGCGCCCACGACCTCATCCGGGAGAAGATCTCGATCGAGGCGAACAGGATCATCCGCGACTTCGGCGACGGCACGGGCATCCAGGTGCTGAACGGGCGGTACGGGCCCTACATCACCGACGGCAAGAAGAACGGCAAGATCCCGAAGGACCGCGACCCGAAGACCCTGACGCTCGAGGAGTGCCGGGCCCTGCTGGCCGCCGCGCCCGAACGCAAGGGCTGGGGCCGTCGCGCGGCCGCGAAGACCGCCAAGACCAGCCCAGTCGCCGCCGTGTCCACGGACGACACGAAGACGACGCCCGCGGCGAAGCCGAGGGCCGCACCGAGGAAGAAGGTCGCGGCGAAGAAAAAGTCGACGCCCAGGAAGAAAGCGGGCTGAGTTCGCGGCTTTTCGCGCAGAGGTCGCACCCGCAATGTCCACCCAAGCCGCCCCGTCCGTCCCGGACGTGCTCGCTTACCTGAAGGACCTGCACGACCGGATCACGAGCGCGCTCGAAGCCGCGGACGGGGGCGCACAGTTCCGCCGCGACACCTGGAAGCGCGCAGAAGGCGGCGGTGGCGAGTCGCGCGTGCTGCGCGAAGGGCGGGTGTTCGAGCAGGCCGGCATCAATTTCTCGCACGTGATGGGCGGGCAGCTTCCCGCCTCCGCCACGGCTCAGCGCCCTGCCCTCGCCGGGGCGAGCTTCGAGGCCACCGGCGTATCGCTGGTGATCCACCCGCGCAACCCGTACGTGCCGACCTCGCACGCGAACGTCCGCTTCTTCGCCGCAATGAAGGACGGGGTGCCGGCCGCGTGGTGGTTCGGCGGTGGCTTCGACCTGACGCCCTACTATCCGTGCGCGGAGGACGTGCTGCACTGGCACCGTACCGCGAAGGCGGCGTGCGACCCGTTCGGCCCGGACGTCTACGCGCGGTTCAAGGACTGGTGCGATCGCTACTTCTATCTCAAGCACCGCGGCGAAACCCGCGGCGCCGGCGGATTGTTCTTCGACGACCTCGACGAATGGGGCTTCGAGCGGTCGTTCGCCTTCATGCGCAGCGTCGGCGATCACTACACGGCGGCCTACCTGCCCATCGTCGCGAAGCGCAAGGACACGCCGTACGGCGACCGCGAGCGGAACTTTCAGCTGTACCGGCGCGGCCGCTACGTCGAGTTCAATCTCGTCTACGACCGCGGCACGCTGTTCGGGCTGCAGACCGGCGGGCGCACGGAATCGATCCTGATGTCGCTGCCGCCCCTGGTGCGCTGGGAATACGACTACCGACCCGAGCCCGGCACGCCCGAAGACGCGCTCTACCGCGATTACCTGCGCCCGCGGGACTGGCTCGCGGAGCTCGCCTAGCTCCGCGAAAAAAAAGAGCCCGGTCAATCGACCGGGCTCCGCAGGGTGCTACCGATGAGCGCCTGGCGTTCTCAGTCGACGGCCTCGAGCGCCGCGGCGGCGTCGACGAGACCCGTGCCGGCATCGAAGTTGTAGCCGTCGATTGGGGTGATCGGGTGACGCTCGATCGGACGCGCCGACGTGAAGCGATGGGTGATCGGGCCACGCGCCGTGTCCTGCAGAACTTGGCGTACTTCCGACGGCATCAGCGACGGCTTCTTCTGCAACATCAGCGCCGCGACGGCCGCAACGTGCGGTGCCGACGCGGACGTGCCGAAGAAGTTCGGATACTCGTCGCTCGCCTGGTCGAGCGGTGTCACGAACGTACTGGTTGGGCTGTTGCGGCCGTCGCCGTCGTCATCGTCGTAGCTGGAGTCGCCGATGAAGAAGCTCGTGTTGCCGCCGTCGGGTCCCGTGAACGC
>DASUMQ010000078.1:0-6772 GCA_036277615.1 Steroidobacteraceae bacterium | reverse complement strand
GCCGATCAAGGGCGACAACGTGGTCGAGTACGTGCTCGAGCCGACGGGCACTGGTGCAACCGAGGTCACCTGGGCCTTGAACGGGCGCCAACCGTACCTCGGCAAGGTGATGAGCCTCGTCTTCGACATGGACGAGATGATCGGCGCCGACTTCGCCGCCGGCCTCGTCAACCTCAAGTCCTTGGTCGAAGGACGTGCACCCCGGGTCGCGACCGACGAATCCACCGCCTCGCTCGGCACCCCGCACGCGACCTGACCTCGCCGACTCACACAGGAGAGCAAATCGATGGCGAAGTTGAACGGCAAGCGCACGATCACGACACGCATCACGCCCATGCTGTGGTTCGACACGCAGGGGGAGGAGGCCGCGAATTTCTACGTGAGCATTTTCCCGAACTCACGGATCACGGAGGTCTCGCGTTTCCCCGAGGGGGGACCGGGCCCAGCCGGTTCGGTGATGGTCGTCGGTTTCGAGCTGGACGGACAACCGTTCACCGCGCTGAACGGCGGACCGCGGTTCAAGTTCACCGAGGCGATCTCGCTCGTGGTCAACTGCGACGGCCAGCGCGAAGTCGACCGCTACTGGGACCGGCTGCTCGAAGGCGGCGGCACGACGCAGGCCTGCGGCTGGCTCAAGGACCGGTTCGGGCTGTCCTGGCAGGTCGTCCCCACCGAAGTCATCGAGATGCTGTCCGACCCGGACCCCGCGAAGGTCAAGCGCACGTTCGGGGCGGTGATGCAGATGGTGAAACTCGACCTCGACGTGATCCGCCGCGCCTACGATGGGCGCTGAGGCGCCGCGCGGCGACGACGGGGGACGATTGCCATGAACAAGTACCTGTGTCTCGTGTACGGCGAGGAGGCGCAGATCGAGCGCATGGACGATCACGAATGCCTCGAGTACGACCGCTCGCTCCGCGACAGCGGCCGCTGCGTGGCGTCCGAGGCGCTCGAGCCGGTGGCGACGGCCGCCACCGTCCGAGTGCGCCACGGCAAGCTGTCGGTCTCGGACGGGCCCTTCGCCGAGACCAAGGAGCAGCTCGCCGGGTTCTACCTGGTCGAGGCACGCGACCTCAACGAGGCCATCCAGATCGCCGCCAGGATCCCCCCGGCACGGGTCGGCTGCATCGAAGTGCGGCCGATCCGGGCGATCCGGGAGCATCCGCGGTCGGGGCCAGCGCCGGCGTCCGCGACCGAGTAATTACTGCGCGCTTCGGTCGTTTCGCTGACAGCGCGGGGCGCTTGGTGGTCAAAACGGCCCGCTCCGGACCGGGTCGTCTGACAGCCTACTGCCCGATGAGCCAAAAGCCCTACGCCGCGAGGGTCAAGACCGACCCTGTTTGGTGGCAATTCCTCTGGGCGGGGCCGGACCGTTTGGCGCACGATCGCCCCATGAACGAATGGATCCTCCTGGTCTATCCACTGGCGGTATTCGGTTACCTGATCCTGGCGGCACGCTGGCAGCCCAAGGCTCGGTCGACCCGCGTGGACCGTTACTTTCAACAGGACGGTTACTTTCACCCGAGCGAGCAGTAACACGCCCGCTCCGAGCCGGCATGGTCGCCGGTCATTCCCCTCGTTGATACGATTCACCGATGAGTGAGTCTGCCGAGGATCGCGCATCGGGCCTGCAGGCATCGGCCGTGTGGCGCGAAGAACGTGGCACCAGCGGTGGCCGTTGGGTCGCCGTCGTCGACGGTCACGAAGCCGAAATGACTTATTCGCGCGCCTCGCCGACCTTCATCATCATCGATCACACGGCGGTCCCGGACGCACTGCGGGGCCGCGGCGCGGGCGCGGTGCTGGTGCGTCGTGCGGTCGAGGATGCGCGACGCGAAGCCTTCAAGATCCTGCCGCTGTGCCCGTTCGCCAAGTCGCAGTTCGAGCGACACCCGGACTGGGCCGACGTGCTGCACGCCTAGAATCCACGAACGAGCCCTGCGTCACGTTCCGGCGACGGTAGCGATATCTGCGTATGCACCGGCGGCGCGCGGTCGCGTTGTATCCAGCAACCGTCCTGTGGAGATCACGCTCATGACCGTTCGAGCCGTCCTGCTTGCCTCGTTCAGTCTCGCGTCGCTGGCCGTCGCGCCGACGATGGTCGCACGCGCCGCGGATGCGTTCCCGAGTGCCTGCGTCAGTTGCCACGTGGTCGACAAGGCGACCGGCAAGGACCACCGCCTGAGCACGGCACTCAAGGCGTGGACCGCGGGCAAGGTGGACCCGGAACTCCTCGCCCAGACCAAGGCGAGCATGCCGGCCGGCGTCCCGGTGAAGGGTAAGCACCCGGCCGCGAGCGATTCGCTCGAGGACATTCCGGCCGCCTGCCTGGACTGCCACGCGCCGGATTCGAAGAAGGCGCCGTCGTTCACGCGGCTGATGCACCTCGTGCACCTGACTGGCGCGAAGAACGCCTTCGCGACGACCTTCAAGGGCGACTGCACGGCGTGTCACAAGCTCGACGCCAAGACCGGCGAGTGGGCGGTGCCGAGCGGCGCCGAGAAATAGCGGTCCAGCGTCTGCACGGCGGCCCGGGCGCGTCGTCCGGGTCGCCCGATCGCGCCCGGGTCCCGGCAATAGCGCGGGATCGAAGAACCCAAGCTGCCGCGCCGCTGGCAGCCGCCCGGGTCAACCGCTAATCGACAAAAATCGCTGGCGCGGAGCGCAGCGGGGCGACACACTGCGGCGAAACCGCGCCTGCCGTCAGGCGCCGCAGGGACGAGCCACCGTGGATCGCGTCCTCCTGATCGTCGCCGCCGGGATGCAGCTGATCGCCGTGATCTACGGCGTCACGTTGCTCAGTCGTCGACAGGGCGCCACCGGCGCATGGCTGTGCCTGCTCGGCGCCATGCTGTCGATGCTCGCCTGGCGGCTGTTCGTGGTCACGGGTTATTCGCCACCGTCGTTCTTCAACCCGCTGATCGCGATCTGGGGCTCGACGTTCATGTTCGCGGCGATGTTCCTGTTCGGTCGCGAGGTGCTGCAGCGCCGGATGGTCGAGTCCGAGCGCGACGCGTTGCTCGCCAGCGAGCGCGCCGCGCGCGTGGAGGCGGAGCAGGCGAGCCGCGCCAAGGACGAGTTCCTCGCGACGCTGTCGCACGAGCTGCGCAGCCCCCTCTCCGCGATCCTCGGCTGGTGCGCGGTGCTGCAGCACGGTCGCGGCGCGCCGGCTGAACTCGCGCGCGGACTCGACGTGATCGAGCGCAATGCGCGTGCACAGACGCGACTGGTCGACGAACTGCTCGACGTCACCCGCATGCGCACGGGCACGCTGCAGCTGGACCTCGAGCCGCAGTCGTTCGACCAGCCGGTGTGGTCCGCCGTGCAGGCCGCGCGACCGCGGGCCAACGCGAAGGGCGTGACGCTGGAATACGAGCGACGCGCGCCGCCCGTCATGGTCATGATCGACGCCGATCGCATGGAGCAGGTCGTCAACAACCTGCTGGTCAATGCGATCAAGTTCACGCCGGCCGGCGGCCGCGTCACGGTGACCGTGCGAGCGGACGAGGACACCGCGGAACTCGTCGTCGCCGACACCGGCGAGGGCATCGATCCCGAGTTCCTGCCGCACGTCTTCACCCCGTTTCGGCAGGCCGACAGTTCGACGGCGCGCCGCCACGGCGGGCTCGGACTGGGCCTGGCGATCGTCGACAACCTGGTGCGCCTGCACGGCGGCAGCGTGCAGGCGGAAAGCTCGGGCGTCGGGCAGGGCGCCCGGGTGACGGTCCGACTGCCGATGGCCGCCAGCGCCGACGCGACTGCGGGCACGACGCCGCGAAGTGCCGCGATCCAGGCGATGCAGATCACCGAACTGGCGGGTGTGCGCGTGGTGGTCGTCGACGACGAAGCCGACGTACGCTCCGCCGTCGCGCGGCTGCTCGAGCAGGCCGGGGCCGGCGTCGTGTGTCTCGCTTCCGGTACGAACATTGCCGACGTCCTGGCCGAGCATCGGCCACACGTGCTGGTGTCCGACCTCGGCATGCCGGACGAGGACGGTTACAGCCTGATCCGGCGCGTGCGCGGGTTGCCGACGGCGGCGGGGGGCGCGACGCCCGCGATTTCGCTCACGGCGCACGCGCGCAGCGAGGATCGCGCCCGGGCGCTCGCGGCCGGGTTCAACGAGCACCTGCCGAAGCCGATCGAGGTGCAGCGGCTCGTGCAGGCCATTCGCGAACTCGCCGCGTGCAGTGGCGTGTCCTTCACGACCGCCGCCAACGAGAGCGATGCGACGTCGTACTCCGGGTCTTCTTCGGGCACCGGCGCTGCCTGAGCGCGCCATTCTTCTTTTTCAGACCAATACAACACGACGGCGGGAGGAAAACACATGTCTACGGAAGCCCGGGCGGTGACGCCCGTACGCGCGGACTGGAAACTGTGGGTGGTCGGTATCGTCGCGCTGCTCTGGAACGGGATGGGCGCGCTCGACTACGTGATGACGCAGACCAGGAACGCTGCGTACATGGGGCAGTTCACGCCCGAGCAGCTCGAATACTTCTACAGCTTCCCGGCCTGGCTCGTGGCCCTCTGGGCGATCGCGGTGTGGGGCGGGGTGCTCGGGTCGGTGCTGCTGTTGCTGCGCAGGCGCCTTGCCGCGCACGTGTTCCTCGTTTCGTTCGTGGCGATGGTGATCACGACGATACACAACTTCGTGCTCACCGACGGCATGGAGAAGATGGGCGGCGGCGCGGCCGCGTTCTCGGCCGTCATTTTCCTGGTGGCGCTCGGGCTCTACCTGTACGCACGTCATCTCGCGCGCCGCGGCGTGCTGACCTGATCGTTCGCGCGGCTTCTCGCCCGCTCCCGTGCGGGCGGGAGAGGGCGGGTCAGGGTCCTGTCGGACTGCACCGGCTGACCGCCGCCCTCGACGCGGCTACGCTGCGACGTCGAGACAGGCACGGAGGTCGCCCCATGCTGCAGCACGCCCCGATGTACTCGTACATCCCCGCGAAGGATCTCGACCGCGCACGACGTTTCTATGAAGGCAAGGTCGGGCTCAAGGCGAGCATGGAAGTCGCGGGCGGCGTGGTCTACGAATTCGGCAAGGGCACGGCCTGCTTCCTCTACACGACACCGAACGCGGGCACCTCGCGGGCGAGCCAGGCGTTCTGGGACGTCGAGGACATCGAGCGTGAAGTCGCAGAACTCAAGCGTCGCGGCGTCGAGTTCGAGCGCTACGAGGGGATGCAGAACGTCGATGCCAACGGGATCTCGACCGAGGGCGGCGCGCGTGCGGCCTGGTTCAAGGATTCCGAGGGCAACATCATGGCGTTGATCCAGACGCTGGACACCCCGACGCCGGCCGGGTCGGCACCGTCGCAGGACTGAACGGAGATCGAACCATGGCGACGAAGCACAAGGGCAGCTGTCACTGCGGCAAGGTGGCGTTCGAGGTCGAGGGCGACGTCGACAGCGCGATGTCCTGCAACTGCTCGATCTGCCAGCGCAAGGGCTCGCTGCTCTGGTTCGTGCCGCGCGACAAGCTGCGGCTGCTGACGCCCGAGGACGCGGCGAGCACGTACACGTTCCACAAGCACGTGATCAAGCACCGGTTCTGCCCGACGTGCGGGATGCACCCGTATGGCGAAGGCACGGATCCGAAAGGCAACCGGATGGCGGCGATCAACATCCGCTGTCTCGAGGACATCGACCTCGATTCGATCCCCGTGAAGAAGTTCGACGGACGTTCGCTGCCGTAGTGATCGCGGCGGCAACCGCGCATCCGGAACGGGAGGCTTTAGGGAGGTTCCTCAAATGGCTTCCCTGTTGCGAAGCCGGGAGACGACGACGAGAACGATTGCAGCGGCAGCCGCGGTGCTGCTCGCGCCGTCGCTCGTTGGCGCGACGACCCCGCTGCCGCCGAGTGGCGAGCTCACTTGTGAGCGCGCGGCGATCGGCGAGTGCGACTTCCGCGATCCGACCAGCCGGTTTGCCTTCGACTGGCCGAGCGACTGGCCGGCTCGACGGCTGAAAGTCGTCACCGAAACCGGGCCCCGGGCCCGGGCCCGACAGTTGGACGCCGTGCGCTGGCTGTCGGTCGAGTACGTGCCGGACGACCCCACGCAACCGGAAACCTCGCTGTTGCAGGTGACCGTGCTCGAGCGCGCCGACTGGATTGCACAGTGGAGCCGCCGGAGTAGCGTCGTCGCGGCGGGCGTCGAGGTGGCTTCCGGAGGCCGCTTCGTCGCGATCGCCTGGACACAGGCCGCGAATCCGTACCCGCCCGAGTCGCGCGACGCGGACATCTTCGACGCGTTGCGGCCGACCGCGGCGGACGTCAGTCGCCTCGTGCGATTCGTCGCCGCACCGCAGCCGCGTTGACGGCGACATCAGCCAGATAAGCAAGCGAGGCGGGCAGCGCCGTTCCAGGGCGTATCGGAGAAAGAGAGCCGCCACCGCGCCCTTCGCCGACTCCCTCCACGGGCCGGGTGGCACGAGAATGTGCGGCAATATTCAGGCACATCGAAGGAGCTGCTTCATGAACGCACGGCAACTGGCCCGCGGCCTCGGCTGGTTCAGCATCGGGCTCGGATTCGCGGAACTGGTCGCGCCGGGACGCATCTCCAGCAAGCTCGGGCTGCAGGGTGAAAAGGGCGCCGTGCAGGCGTTTGGACTGCGCGAGCTGATCTCGGGCGCCGCCATCCTCTCGAGCAAGGGGCGTGCCCCGCACTGGCTGTGGGCGCGCGTCGCCGGCGACATCATGGACATGGGGTTGCTGCAGACCGCACACCCGGTCGGCCAGGAGCGGCGGATGACGTTGAACGTCGCCAAGGCG
>DASUMQ010000077.1:0-3318 GCA_036277615.1 Steroidobacteraceae bacterium | reverse complement strand
GGCAGCCCTGCGGCAATGCCTGGTGCGGCAACCGGATTTTCCCGACGCACGCTACAGCCTCGGCGTTGCGCTGGCGGAAGCCGGTGAGTACGCCGAGGCGCTGCAATACCTGCGCGCGGCACGCGAGAAGGAACCGGACCGCAGCGAGGTCCACGTGAGCCTCGGCAGCCTCTTGCAACGCGTGGGCGAGTACGACGAGGCCAGGAGCGCCTTCGAGGCGGCACTCACGCGGCAGCCGGACGATGCGCTCGCGCATGCGGGTCTCGGCGTGCTGCTGCTGCAACTCGGCGATTACCGTCGTGGCTTCGAGGAATACCAGTGGCACCTGAAAACCGGCCAGCACACGCCACTCCGCAGTCCACATCCGGAGTGGGACGGTAAACCCGCGCCCGACAAGACACTGCTCGTGCACGCCGGTCGTGCCGATGGACGTCGCCTGGTCCTGCTCGCGCGCTACCTCCCGCAGGTCGCGGCGCAAGTCCGCAGGCTGATCGTGCAGTGTCCGGAGGCGTACGCGTCGATCCTGGCGACCGTTCCGGGCGTCGGAGAAATCCGCAAGCCGGGCGACGTGAACGTCGCCGAATTCGACACGCAGGTGTCGCTCGAAAGCCTGCCATGGCTGTTTGGCACAACGGCCGACAGCGTGCCGCCCTGCGATGCCGGCATCGACGTCTCAGTGCTGCGTCGGCGCAGTGCACGCGGCGCGTTGCCGCCCGAGCCGGGCACGATCAAGGTCGGGTTGGTTCGCGCGAATGCGGGCACCACCAACCCGCCGACCGCGGGTCCCGACCGTTCTGGTGCGGGCGAGGTGCTCGACGCCCTGCTGAACATCCAGGGCGTCCGTTGGTACGACCTGACCATCGGCATCGGGCCCGACGCCGCGATGCACAGGCCGAAGAACCTGCACGCGCTCGAATCCCTCGCATCCGATGCGGACCCGGCCGAACTGGCGCTGGCGATCGCACAGATGGACCTGGTCATCGGCGTGGATTCGACCGGGGTGCATCTCGCGGGCGCGCTTGGGAAACCGGTCTGGGTAATGCTGGGTCGCGTGTCCGACTGGTGCTGGCCGGTCGCTACGGAGGGCTCACCCTGGTACCCGACCGCGCGAATCTTTCGCCAGCCGCTGTCCGGCGACCGGGACGAATGGCTGAAATCGATTCGGACGGCCCTCGCCGATTGGGTCAGGGCACGAGAACCTGGCGTCGGTACCGACCTCGCAGTCGCAGTCCCGTGAGCGCGAGGCGGCCTCTCCGAGCCGTCTATCGACACCGTTGAATCTATCGATTGGAACTATCTCAAGCAGATCCCGCATGCTCCGGCCATGCCGCCCGGCACGTTTCTCCCGGACGGCGAGGGACGTACATGAACCAGGCACTCTTGAAGACGTTCACCTTCGCGCTGCTGCACTTCGGCGTCGCATTCAGCGTGGCTTACCTGCTGACCGGCTCGATCGCGGTCGCGACGGGCGTCGGCTTGATCGAGCCGCTGGTCAATACCGTGGCGTTCCATTTCCACGAGCGCGCGTGGCGTCGCGCCGAGGCGCGACGCGTTTCGGGTCGCACGCGTTCGCTCCATCACGGCATCGTGCGGGCGGGCTAGCGGATTAGTTTGCTACGGCGACGGACGCTCGGCCGCTTCGACGACGACGGTGGCCGCATGCGCGAGCGTCGCACCGAACGGGTCCGTCGATGGCGCCGGCAGCGGACGCGGGGACGCCCGTTGTTGCGCGATGAAGGCCGCGATCGACCGCAATGCGGCCCGCGCCTCGGGCAGCGTGCGCATCACCGGGAAGACGTGCGGCAGCTGCCACCAGACGTCGATGCGCGACGGGGTGCCCGCCTGCAGCGCGCGGTCGTGCGCACGCACGGAGTCGTCGAGCAGCATCTCGGTGGAACCGGCGAGGAAATACAGCGGCGGCAAGCCCGCCCAGTTGCCGAACAGCGGCGACAGCAGCGGGTGGCTGCGGTCCAGTCCGGGGCAGTAAATGTCGGGCAAGAGGTCCATCGAAGCATCGCTGAACATCGGGTCTGCCGCGGCGTTGTAGCGCATCGACGGACCGCTGGTCGTCAGGTCGGTCGACGGCGACAGCAGCACCGCACAGGCCGGCAGCGGCAAGCCCGCGTCGCGTGCCTGCATCATCGTGACGAGCGACAGGCTGCCACCGGCCGAGTCACCCGCGATCGCGACGGGTGCACCGTGCGGACCGTCCACCAGCGCGCGGTAGGTCGCGAAGCAGTCGTCGACGCCGGCCGGAAACGGGTGCTCGGGCGCGAGCCGGTATTCCACCATCAGCACGCGCAGCCCCGTCGCGTTCGACAGCGCCGCTGAAAATGCGGCGTACAGCTTGGGCAGGTGCATGCACCAGGCGCCGCCGTGCAGGTACAGCAGCGTGCCGTTGCGCTCGGCGAGTTCGGGCGCCCCGAACCACTGGGCGCGCAGGCCGGCAACCTCGGTGACCTCGACAGGACAGCGTGGCGGGCGCCCGGCCAGCCGCACATCCGAACGCGCCGCGTGCGTCCGCACCTCCTGGATCGGCAGTCCTGGTCGCCACAGCCGCTTCACCGTGAGGCGAAGCAGTGCGTTGGTCAATCGGGCGCGGAAGCTGGGCATGTGGGGCACGACTCCTCGAGGGGCGTTCGTATTGTCCGTCTCAGCGAAATCCGGTGCATCGGGAACGATACGTGACCGGCGCAGCGACCTTCGGTTCAGGCGTTCCCGTCGAGCAGGCGCCGGACGCGCCGACGCTGCGGTGCCCGCAACAGGGGGCTGAACAGCGCGACGAGGTGACGGATGCCTTCGCGGATGTCCGAGGACCGGATCGTACGCCGCCGGTCCACGACCTGCCGGTGGGTGAACCACTGCGTCAGCACGATCCACGCATTGGTCGAGAGCAGGTCCAACTGCTCGTCCGAGGCGTCCATCCACCCCTGCGCGACCATTCCGGAAAAGATCGCCCGCGCCTGACTCGTGACGCGGCCGGCGAGGCCGCGATAGCGGTCTTCGAGCCCCGGCACCTCGCGCAACAGGGCGTTGAGGTCCCGGTAGAAAAAGCGGAACTCCCAGAGGTGCGCGAAGATCGCGTCGAGGTACGCGAGCACGTCGTCGAACGTACGCGCGCCACCGGGCGTCGGCGCCAATATCCCCTCGAGCCGCGACTCCAGGCGCTCGTAGAGGTGGAGGACGATCTCCTCCTTGTTGCCGAAGTGGTAATACAGGTTGCCCGGGCTGATGCCGAGGCGTGCCGCGACGTGCCGCGTCGAGACCGCGTGCGTGCCCGCGGCATTGAACAGCGCGAGCGCCGCATCGGCGATGCGT
>DASUMQ010000076.1:0-4334 GCA_036277615.1 Steroidobacteraceae bacterium | reverse complement strand
TCGCCTGGCTCAGTTCCTTGAGCGAAAGGTTGATCGCGATCCGTCCCGGGTCGCTCACCTGCTGCTTCCAGATGGCGTAGTCGGAGCAGACCTGGTTCAGCACCCAGGCGCCGATGTCGAGGATCAGTCGCGACTCCTCGGCGAGCGGGATGAACTGCGACGGCGCAATCTCGCCGTGGCCCGGCAATCGCCAGCGCAGCAACGCCTCGGCGCCGACCACCTCGCCGCTCGCGAGGTCGACTTTCGGCTGGTAGCGCACGACGAATTCGTCGCGCTCGAGCGCGCGCCGGAGCTTGCTCTTGAGTAGCAGCCGTTCCACCGCGGCCGCGTTCATCTCGGGCACGTAGAACACGTGGCAGTTCCGGCCTTGCCGCTTGGCGTGGTACATCGCGGCGTCGGCGTTGCGGATCAGGTCGATCACGTTGTCGGCGTGCTCGGGCACGAACGCGACGCCGATGCTCGCCGTGACGTCGACTTCCTTGTCCGGCAGGTGCAGCGGCTTCGCAATCTCCGTGAGCACGAGCCGCGCGAGGTCCGCGGACTGGTCGTGACGCGCCTGCTCGCCCTCGATGCCCTCCGCGAAGACGGCGAATTCGTCGCCCGCGAGCCGGCCCACGACCGCCTCGCGCGGCAGCGCGCGCGAGAGGCGCTCGCTCAGTGTCTCGAGCACGCGATCGCCGGTTTCGTGGCCGAACGTGTCGTTGATCTCCTTGAAGTTGTCGATGTCGACGTAGAGCAGCACCAGTCCCCGGCCCTGGCGCGTGCTGCGCGTGATCGCCTGGTGCAGCATGTGCTGGAACTGCATCCGGTTCGGCATCTTGGTCAGCGTGTCGAACCGGGCGAGGTAGCGGATGCGACGCTCGGCGCGCTTGCGGTCGGTGATGTCGCGCAGCACGACGATGCTGCCGCGGCTCGGCGCGGCCTCGCCGTGCCCGAGCGGCGAAATGTTGATGGACACCGGGATGGTCTGCCCCCTCCCGGTCCGGATCACGGTCTCGCCGGGCTCGGCGGCGAGTTTCGCGAGCTCGAACGTCGGCCGGTGCTCGGCTGCCACGATGTCGGCGAACATCGTGCCGGGCAGGTCATCCACGCCGAACAACCGTGACGCCGCGTCATTGGCGGTGCGGATGCGCCCTTCGGGCGACGTCACGAGCACCGCATCGCTCATGCCGTTCAGCACGTCGTCGAGGTAGTCGCGCGAAATCGTCGTGCTCGCGAGTGCCTGTCGCATCTGTTCCAGCGAGCGTTCGAGCGAGGCCACCTCGGGCACGCCACTGACGGGCACGGGCTCCGTGTAGCGACCTCGGCCGATCAGCTGGGCATTGTTCATCAGCGTCGTCAGCGCGCGGTCGATCCGGGTCAGCAGCGCAGCAGTGACGCCCGCCGCGAGCGCGGTCAGCAGCAGGCCGGCGGTGACGACGAGCGCGAGTTGCCGGCCGTCGTGGGCGTGGATCAGGTGATCGACCTGGGCGCGAAGTTCGGCGACGCGGCCGTCGCTCGACGGTCCCCCGAGCACGGAGACTTCGTCGAGGATTGCGCGCAGGTGTGTCGCTTCCTCTCGCGCGGACAGCGCGGCATTGGTCGCGATCGCCGCCGTCAACACGACGCCGGTCGCGACCACCGCGAGCACGTAACGCAGCTTGAGCCCCCTGCCGATCATGCGCGTGTAGTGTTGGTGAAACTGCTGCTCGGTGTGCCCGTGGGTCGCGAGCGTGCTTGTGTGACAAGAACCCCGTGCCCGCCGGCGGATTCGATTTCTATTGTGTGCGCGGCATCGACCTGCGCGGCATCATAGTCCCCTGGACAGCCCCTGCGCACTGCGGTTCGTTGCGATGCTGCAATGCAAACTATCCCGACACCTGCTTTTAGAGACATCGGCCGGATGAACCCCCTGGAACTGACCGGCCGCGCGCGGTCGCACATCATTCAAATCGACGAGCCGCCGTGCGCGCTGCATTTCGAGGTCGTGACCTCGTTTTTAGGGCTGCGCGACGCTGCTTGGCGCGACGGCATCGACCTGCAGGCAATCTCGAGTTACCGCGACTACGACCGCCAGCTCACGCTCTGGAACCGCAAGTGGCGCGGTGAACGGCCGCTCTACGCGCGGGACGGTCGTCCGCTGGACCACGCCCGGTTGTCCGGCCCGCAACTCGTCGACGCGATCCTTGCGTGGTCGGCGATCCCCGGCGGCAGCCGGCACCACTGGGGCACCGACGTCGACGTCGTCGACGCTGCGGCCATGCCCGCGGGGTACCAGGTGCAGCTGCTGCCCTCCGAGTATGCGCGGGACGGCGTGTTCGCGCGGCTGACGGCCTGGCTCGACCGCCACATGGGACGTTTCGGCTTCTTTCGACCCTACGGGTCGGACCGCGGCGGCGCGGGCGTCGAGCCGTGGCACCTGAGTTACGCGCCGATCGCGACCGAGGCGATGGAGGCGCTGTCGCTCTCGGTGTTGCGCGCGGCAATCGTCCAGGGCGACATGCTCGGCAAGGAGGTCGTGCTCGACCGACTGCCCGAGATCTACACGCGCTTCATCCTGGCGATCGACCCGCCTGCCGCACCTGTGCGTCGCGGAAAGCCTGCACTCGCCTGAGGAACCAGCGCGGGAACCAGCGTTTGAGGCGCCAGGCCAGCCGGTATTCGCGCGGCCAGACGATGTAGGTCTCGCCCCGTGCGGCGGCGGCGAGCAGGGCCGTGGCGGCCTCGTCCGGATCGTGGCCCGAATGATCCATCAGCTGGTGCGCGAGACGGTTCTCCTCGGCGGGCGCACGCATGTGGTCGAGCAGGTGCGTGCGGAAGAACCCCGGCATCGCGACCGAGACCTGCAACCCGCTCCCGGCCAGCTCGGATACGAGCGTCTCGCTCAGGGCGATCACGCCCGCCTTGGTCACGTTGTAGGCGGCCATCTGCGGCGCCGCGGCAAACCCGGCAGAGCTCGCCACGTTGAGCACCAAGCCGGCGCCCTGACGCTTGAGCAACGGCAGCGCGGCCCGGCAGCCCCAGACCACGCCGAGCAGGTTGATGTCGACAATCCAGCGCCAGTCCTCGACCGGCGTCGATTCGACGGCGCCGGCGACGGCCACGCCGGCGTTGTTGACCAGCAGGTCGAGGCCGCCGTGGGCGCCCGCGAAGGCTCCGACCGCCTCGGCCACGAGCGAGGGCGACGCCACGTCCCCGTGGAACCCCGTCACGACGCGTGCCCCGGATTGCCGCAGACGCGTCACCGCGTGATCGAGGTCCGGCGCGGCCAGGTCGAGCAGCCCGAGCCACCAGCCCTCACGGGCCAGCAGCTCCGCCATGGCGAGCCCGAGGCCGCTCGCGGCGCCGGTGATGAACGCGCGCTTTGCTGGGAAGCGACGGGACAGTAAGGTAGCGGCGGAGGGGGCGGCCATGCCGCCATGCTAGCCGGACGCTTTGCGCGGCGGAAAGGACCCGGCCGCGGGCAAGGCTCAACCAGCACCAGGACGCAGCGTGCGCAAGGTTCACACCGCCGAGTCGCTGTTCGAGGTTGCGCACCTGCGCAATGTGCTCGAAGGGGCCGGGATTCGCTGTTTCGTGCGCAACGAAGGCCTCGCCGGGGCGATCGGCGAGATCCCGTTCATCGAGTGCTGGCCCGAGCTCTGGGTCGTCCGCAACGGCGACGCGCTCCGCGCGCGGGGCCTGATCGACGCCACCCGCCGGGCGGAGCTGCCGCGCGGCCCGGACTGGCGCTGCGAGCGTTGCGGCGAGCTCGTCGAGGGCCAGTTCGACAGCTGCTGGCGCTGCGCGGACGATCCGGCCGGGACGACGGCACGAGACGACGACCCATGACGACGACGACCCCCACCACGACCGGCGGCAACGGCCCGACGACGCTGACGATCGCGCGCCGCTACAACGGCCCGCCCGACTCGGGCAACGGCGGCTACGTCTGCGGCGCCTTTGCGGTCGCGGCGGGCGAGGCCCTGCGCGTGCGGTTGCTCGCGCCCCCACCGCTCGACCGACCACTCGCGGTCGAGGCGGGCGAGCAGGGCGGCGGATACGTCCTGCGCGACGGTGACCGGCCGGTCGCCTCGGCCGTGACGTCGCAGCTGCAGCTCGAGGTGCCCGCCGCACCGCCGTACGTCCAGGCCGTCTGGGCGTCGCAGCATTACGCCGGGTTCAAGACGCACACGTTCCCCGACTGCTTCGTCTGCGGCCCGCACCGGCGGCGTGGCGACGGGCTGCGCATCTTCCCGGGCATGCTCGATTCCGGCATCGTCGCGGCGCCGTGGCTGCCGGCCGACGATCTCGACGGCGGCGACGGCAAGGTCGCGGTCGAGTTCCATTGGGCCGCGCTCGACTGCCCCGGTTAC
>DASUMQ010000075.1:0-4824 GCA_036277615.1 Steroidobacteraceae bacterium | reverse complement strand
TCCCGCCCCCCGAGGGGACGGCGACGCCGACCGACACTTCACTGGATGTGGTGCTGCGCATGATTCACGCGCGCACTGGCCACGACTTCAGCTGGTACCGCCCCTCCATGCTGCGACGCCGCCTGCGGCGCCGCATGGGTCTGAACAAGATCGATCGCGTGCGTGACTACCTCGGCCTGTTGAAGGACTCCGAGGAAGAGGCGGAAGCGCTGAAGAACGAGTTCCTGATCGGTGTCACCGATTTTTTCCGCGACCCGGAGGCGTGGCAGGAACTTGAGCGGACCGTGGTGCCAGCGCTCGTCGCGGAGCACGCCGGAAGCACGGACCCCTTACGGGTCTGGACGCCGGGGTGCGCCACCGGGGAGGAGAGCTACTCGATCGCCATGCTGCTGCTCGAGCAGTTTCCAGAGCGAGAGGATGCAGGACGGGTGCAGGTGTTCGCCACCGATATCGATCTCGACGCGTTGGTCACGGCACGCTCGGGGTCCTACCCGGCCAGCAGCATGTCCAACGTTTCGCCCTTGCGGCTCGCCCGCTTCTTCGATCGCAAGGGGGAGCGCTACGTTGCACGGAGGTCGCTGCGCGACGCCATCGTGTTTGCGCCGCATAACCTGGTTCGCGATACGCCGTACTCCAGGCTCGACCTGGTGGTGTGCCGAAACGTGCTGATCTATTTCCAGCCTGAGCTCCAACAGCGCGTTTTCCAGTTCTTTCATTTTGCGCTCAAGGCGCACGGGTTCCTGCTGCTGGGGAGGGCGGAATCGGTCTCCGCGAAGACGGCACTGTTCGAGCCGGCCTCCGCGACGATGCGACTGTATCGCCGGAGCGAGGGTCGGGCGCTCCTGCCGTCGGACTTCGGCCACGGAGCAGGAGACCACGTGGGATCCGCGCCCACGCACGTGCCGAGGGGCACAGACCGTGCACGGCCGCCCGACGAGATCCTGCGTCACTGGCTGCATGGCCGGGAGGCGACCGCGGCTGTCCTGCTCGACCGCGACGGGCGCGCCCTGCACTTTCAGGGCAGTACCGAGCCTTTCCTCTGGCACACCGGAACCGCCTCGCTGGAACTCCCCTCCATCGTGCGACCGGGACTGCGCGTCCAGGTGCGCCGCGCAATTCGGGAAGCGGTGCGCGAACATCGCCGTACCGACAAGACTGTCATGCTCGATGGCGACAGCGGCCTGAAGCGTGTGCGCGTCCAGGTCGAACCGGTCACCGAGGACGGCAACCGCCGGATGGCGATGGTGCTGTTCACCCTGGCGCCCGCACCGGCCGTGTCTGCCCGGTCAGCCGTCGCGGACCCACCGCGAAACCTGGAGCAGGAATACGACGAGGCGCGACGTGAGCTTTCGATCGCGCTGGAGGAGGCCGAGCGCAGCAACGACGACCTGCGGATCGCCCACGAGGAGTCGCTCTCGCTCAACGAGGAGCTGCAATCGTCGAACGAAGAGCTCGAGAGTTCCAAGGAGGAGCTCCAGTCGCTGAACGAGGAACTCGCCACGGTCAACGCCCAGCTCGAGGAAAAGATCCTGGAACTGGCCCGATCCAACGACGACCTCGCCAACCTCGTCAGCAGTTCACGGGTGGCCACCGTCGTGCTCGATCGCGAACGACGGATACGCCGATTCACGCCGTCGGCGGGTGAGGTCTTCAGGCTGCAGGCGGGCGACGAAGGACGGCTGCTCAGCGACATTTCCAGTCGGGTCACCGATCCGAACTTCGCACGCGATCTCCTGCTTCTGGATGAAGCCGGCGGCCCGGTGGACGCGGAAGTGACGCACGAGGACGGCAAGACATACCTGCGTCGCCTGCTGCCTTATCGCAAGGCCGACGGGACGGTGGAAGGTGTCGTCACCACGTATCTGGACGTCACGCCGCTGCGCAATGCATCGCGCCGGCTTCGTGAACTCGTCGCCGTCCTGCAGGATTCGAACGACGCGGTGATCGTGTACGACCTGGAAGGCGTCGTGCTCGAGTGGAACCACGCCGCGGCGCGCACGTACGGGTACCGGCGCGAAGACATCGTTGGCCGCAGCATGTTCGCCCTCGTGCCGGAGAACGCCCGGGAAGAGCTGCGACGCCAGATCGCGGATGCGCGAGCCGAGGGGCACATCGGCCCGGACGATGCGCGCCGCGTGCGACACGACGGCGTCACCGTCACGGCCTCCGTGACCGTTTCCGTGCTGCGCGATGACCGCGGCGAGGTATACGCCCTGCTGTCCACGGAGCGGGACATCACGGAGCGCATGCAGGCCGAGAAGGAGATGTACTTCCGGCGCCTGGCAGACCTCGTCCCCGCGCTGCTGCGGGTCGAGGACGTCTACGGCAGCACGGAGTTCGCCAACCAGGCGTGCGCCGACTTTTCGGGACGGGCCCGCACCACGCTGCTGGACCTGGGGTGGCTCGATCTCATGAGCCCGGAGGATCGACCAGGCTACCTCGCCGCGTTCAACGCCGCACTCGCGCAGCGGGCGAGGTTCGACGTCGACTACCGCTGGCGACACGCAGACGGGTCGTATCGGTGGGTGCGGTCGATGAGCGTCCCGCACTTCCTCGATACAGGCGAGTTCGCCGGCTACGTTGCGCTGGCGGTCGACGTCGAAGATCGCAAGCGAACCGAAGGCGCGTTATTGACAGCCGACCAACGTAAGGACGAGTACCTCGCGACGCTGGCGCACGAACTCAGGAATCCGCTCGCCTCGATGCGCAATGCAGTCGTCCTGATGTCCAGAAGCGATCCCGCGGGACCGCAGACTTCGTGGGCGGTCGGCGTGATGTCCCGGCAAGTCGACTCCCTCACGAGGTTGCTCGACGACCTGCTCGACGTTACGCGCATCGCCCGAGGCAAGGTCAAACTGAACATCGCACCCATCGACCTGTCGGTGGCCTTGGAGCGCGCGCTCGAAGTCTGCGGGCCGCAGATCGAATCCAGACGCCAGCGTCTGACCACCAATGTCGGGACCGTCCCCCTGGTCGTCGAAGGCGACTTGCTGAGGCTCACGCAGATCCTGACCAACCTTCTCAATAACGCCTCCAAGTACACGGAGACCGGGGGCGCGATCTGCGTGGACTTCGAGCGATGCGAGGAGGATGCGCTCATACGCATCAGCGACAACGGCGCGGGCATTGCCGCAGACATGCTCCCGCGGATATTCGACATGTTCGCCCAGGCGGACCGGACCCTCGACCGGGCAAAGGGCGGGCTGGGGCTCGGCCTGACGCTCGTGCGACGACTCGTCGAACTTCATCATGGGACCGTGGAAGCCACGAGCGCCGGCCTCGGACAAGGGAGCCAGTTCGTCGTGCGCCTGCCTGCACTGCCTGCCGTCATTAGCGCGCCGATCGACGCACCGGATACCGATGACCGGCATGTGCCGGCCAAACGGCGCGTGCTGATCGTCGATGACGATGCGGACGCGTCTGAGTCGTTGGCGATGTTGTTGCGCCTCCGGGACCACGAAGTTCGCACCGCTCGTGACGGCGACGAGGCGCTGCGGATCGTGGAGCGACATCCGATGGACGTCGCCATCCTCGACATTGGGCTGCCGGGACTGGATGGCTATCAGCTGGCGCGGGTGCTGCGGGGTCGCAGCGCGTCGACACGCACGACGTTGATCGCGTTGACGGGTTACAGCCAGCCGGACGACGTCGCGCGCGCGGCTGCGGCTGGATTCGACCATCACATCGTGAAGCCTGCCGATCCAGACAACATCGCGACCCTCGTCGAGGCCGCAGAAGTCCCGACGGACGCTCGGGGCCCGCGGCGTCCGAGGTCTTCTGAGCGACAGACGTCACTGAAAGAGTAGGTCCGTTCCGGTCGCGTGCGTGCGACAGCGCACGAAGCGTGTGCACGACTCCTCTCGCGCGCGTCAGGCGGCCTCGCGAGCTCGCGGCCGTTCGCGTCAACGCCGAGGGCGAGAGCACACCGCGCAGGTTGCCGGAGTAAATCTCCCGCCCTGCAGCGACGGCGAACCCAGCTGGACGATGCACGTCGCCACCTACATCACGTCTCCAGCGCAGAGCCTATAACGCTCCCCCCGGCCCGTATCGCGGTCGAGTTCCAAGTCAGGAGAGAGCTAATGAGCAAGTATGACAACGACCGTGAGGTCAAGAAGGATGCCGCGGGCGTGGCGGGTGGTGCTTTCGCAGGTGGCGCGCTCGGGACGGCCGCCGGCGGCGCGCTGGCGGGTGCGGCGGCCGGTGGCCTCGGTGGCCCGGCCGGTGCGGCGATCGGTGCGGCCGTAGGCGCCGTGGCGGGCGCATTGGGCGGCAAGGCCATCGCGAACAGGATCAATCCCAAGGCCGAAGACGAGCATTGGCGGGCGAATTATTCCTCGCAGTCGTACGTGCCGTCCGATTCGAAGTACGACGACTTCGGACCGGCCTACAAGCTGGGCTACGAGCGTTACCCGGACTATAACGGTCAATCCTTCGATCAGGCCGAGCCCGACCTGCGTCGTGACTGGGATACCCGGCGCGGCGACTCGCGCCTCTCCTGGGACGAGGCCAGGCATGCGACCCGCGATGCGTACAACCGTGCGCGCGATTCGGTCGAGCGAATGGCGCCGGGCGACACCGACGGCGACGGGAAGTAGCGCCAGCGCGGACTTCGGTAGCAGCGCATTCGGTACGGGTGTGCCGCCATCGCAACGCACACAGGTGCCGAGTCCGTGCTGACCGTTGGCGTCTGCTGATCGTCCCTGGAGACGATGAAGATCACGGCCGGGTGGCTACCGCCTCCCGGCCGTTTTCCGTTCTGGTCGGCAACCGCATGCGGTGCAGGAGGATGTGATACTGCGGCGGCCCGAACTCCCTGAGGACCAA
>DASUMQ010000074.1:0-8279 GCA_036277615.1 Steroidobacteraceae bacterium | reverse complement strand
AACCGCAAGTTCGTGCGCATGTCGCTGGGCGGGGTGCGTGACGAGGCCGAAATCCGCGGTCACCGCCGCACTTACATCGGCTCGATGCCCGGCAAGATCGTGCAGAACATGGTCCGTACGGGCGTGCGCAATCCGCTGTTCCTGCTCGACGAAGTCGACAAGATGGCGATGGACTTCCGCGGCGACCCGTCGGCCGCGCTACTCGAGGTGCTCGACCCCGAGCAGAACGCGACGTTCAACGACCATTACCTCGAGGTCGATTTCGACCTGTCCGACGTGATGTTCGTCTGCACCGCGAACAGCCTGAACATCCCGCCGCCGCTGCTCGACCGCATGGAGGTCATCCGCCTCCCCGGGTACACCGAGGACGAGAAAGCCAACATCGCGCGGCGTTACCTGCTGCCCAAGCAGGTGAAGCAGAACGGCCTCAAGGAAGGCGAGCTCAAGGTTTCGGACCCGGCGATCATCGACGTGATCCGCCACTACACGCGCGAGGCGGGTGTGCGCAGTCTCGAGCGCGAGATCTCGAAGATCTGCCGCAAGTCGGTCAAGGAGTTGCTGCTCGAGACCGACCGCAAGGCGATCAGCGTCACCCCGAAGAACCTGACCAAGTTCCTCGGCGTGCGTCGCCATCGATACGGGCGCGCCGAAGAGAACGACCAGGTCGGGCAGGTGACGGGCCTCGCCTGGACCGAGGTCGGTGGCGAACTGTTGACGATCGAAGCCGCGGTGATCCCGGGCAAGGGCAAGCTCACGCACACCGGCCAGCTCGGTGAGGTGATGCAGGAGTCGATCCAGGCCGCGATGACGGTCGTACGCAGCCGGGCCGTCGTGCTCGGCCTCGAAAGCGATTTCTACCAGAAGTCCGACGTGCACATTCACGTGCCCGAAGGCGCGACGCCGAAGGACGGGCCGAGCGCCGGGATCGGGATGTGCACCGCGCTGGTGTCCGCGCTCACGAAGATTCCGGTCCGCGCGGACGTCGCGATGACCGGCGAGATCACGCTGCGCGGACAGGTGCTGCCGATCGGCGGGCTCAAGGAAAAGCTGCTTGCGGCGCACCGCGGCGGCATCTCGACGGTGCTGATCCCGGACGAGAACGTGAAGGACCTCGCCGAGATCCCGGACAACATCAAGGGCAAGCTCGAGATCAAGCCGGTCAAGTGGATCGACGAGGTCCTGCAGCTCGCGCTCAAGGACATGCCGCAGCCGCACGCGGCGCCCGGCGAGGAAAAGGCAGCGGACGACGGCAAGCGTGCCGTCGCCAAGCGTCCCGCCAAGCGCCCGGGCAAGCAGGTGCACGCCCACTGACGACAGGACCAGACGAGGACCCCTCATGAACAAGAACGACCTGATCGATGCAGTCGCCGAGCGGACGTCGCTCGCGAAGTCCGATGCCGCACGTGCCGTGGAAGCGGTGCTCGGCTCAATCACCGAGGCGATGCAGAAGGGAGACGCCGTGACGCTGTCCGGCTTCGGGACCTTCGCCACCAAGAGCCGCGCGGCGCGCACGGGGCGCAATCCGCGGACGGGCGAGGCGATCGAGATTCCGGCCAGCAAGGTGCCCGGCTTCAAGGCTGGCAAGGGGCTCAAGGACGCTGTAAACTAGCGGGCTCCCAGAGAGGCGCGGGTGCTTAGCTCAGCTGGGAGAGCGACGCCCTTACAAGGCGTAGGTCGGGGGTTCGAACCCCTCAGCACCCACCAGAAAACGCGGAGTGGTAGTTCAGTTGGTTAGAATACCGGCCTGTCACGCCGGGGGTCGCGGGTTCGAGTCCCGTCCACTCCGCCACTTCTGGACATCCGAAAGCCCGCTCGCGCGGGCTTTTGTCTTTCTGGGAAAACAACATCTGGCGAGCCGAAGGGTCGCCTCTTACTATCCGCTACCCGCTAATCACTATCCGCTAGAACGATGCTGCAGAAAATTCGCGACAAGATCTCGGGCTGGGTCGCCGCGGTGTTCCTCGGGGCGATCGCCGTCGTTTTCATTTTCTGGGGCATCCAGTTCGAGTCGTCGGTAACCACCGAAGCGGCCAGCGTGAACGGCGAGGACGTGTCCGCACGCCTCGTGCTGCAGGCCTGGCAGGACCGCCAGTCCGAGCTGCAGCAGCAGATCCGCGACGAGCTGCCGGCGGAACTCGTCCGGACCGAACAGCGACGGCTGCTGGACCAGTTCATCGACCGCGAGTTGCTCGTGCAGCGCGCCCACGACAGCGGATACCGCGTGAGCGATCGTGAGCTGGCAGAGACGCTGCGCCAGATTCCCGCGCTGCAGGTCGACGGCCAGTTCTCCCGCGACCGGTACGCCGCACTGCTGCGCCAGCAGGGCCGCAGCGAGGCCGAATTCGAACGCGACTTCCGCCGCGATCTCGAGTCGAACCAGCTGCGCAACGCCGTCGCTGTGTCCTCGTTCGTGACGCCCGGCGAACTGCAGCGCCGAATCGCGCTGGAGGGCGAAGTCCGCGACGTTGCGTACGCAGTGGTTCCCGCGGCGGCTTACGCGACGCAGGTCGAGGTGACACCGGACGCGGTAGCCGCGTACTACGACAAGAACAAGGCGCAGTTCATGACGCCGGAGACCGTGTCGCTGCAGTACCTGCGGCTGGATCTCGCCGCCATCGCCGCGAACGTCCAGGTCACGGAGGAGGGCCTGCGCAAGTACTACGAGGACACCGCCGCCCGCAACGAGACGCCGGAGCGACGCAAGGCGAGTCACATCCTGGTCGAGTCGGGCAACGACGACGCGGCCGCGAAGAAGGAGGCCGAGGCCCTAGCGACCCGGGCCAGGTCCGGCGCGGACTTCGCGGCGCTCGCGCGCGAAAATTCGGACGACGTCGGCTCCAAGGCGTCGGGCGGGGACCTGGGCTGGGCGACGCGCGAAGCCTACGTCAAGGAATTCTCGGATGCGCTGTTCGGCCTGCAGAAGCAGGGCGACATCGTCGGTCCCGTGCGCACCCAATTCGGGTACCACGTCATCCGCCTTGACGGCATCGAAACGCCACACGTGCGCAGCTTCGAGGAAGTGCGTGCCGAGCTCGAACCTGAATACCGTCGCGAGCAGGCCCAGAACGAGTTCTACGAAAAGTCGCAGCAGCTCGCCGACGAGTCGTTCGCCGCCTTGAGCGAACTCGAGACCGTGGCGAAGAAGCTCGCGTTGCCGCTGCAGACCGTCGAGGAATTCTCGCGGCAGGCGGGAGGCGGTGCGCTCGGCAACGATCGCAAGCTCATCGAGGCGGCGTTCAGCGACGAGGTGCTGCGGGAGCGGCAGAACAGCCCGCCGGTCCAGCTGGGCGAGGAGAGCGTCGTCGTGCTGCGCGTGAGCGACCACAAGCCGTCCAAGCAGCGTCCGCTCGAAGAGGTGCGCGAGCAGATCACGGCGCAGCTGCGGGTAGAAGGCGCGCGCAAAGCCGCTGCGGAGGCCGCCGCCGCACTCGCTCGGCGCGTCACGGCCGGCGAAGCTTTCGCCGCCGTTGCGGTGTCAGCGAACACGACCGCGACCGAGACGCAGAGCATCACGCGACAGGGGCCGGTCAGTGAGACGGCGGCGCCGGTCGCGCCGGAGCTGGTCAAGGCTGTGTTCCAGGCCGCGCGGCCGGCAGGCGACGGAAAAGTCACTGCAGGAACGGCCACGCTCGCCTCGGGCGACCAGGCCGTGTTCGTCGTTTCGAACGTCCGTCCCGGCACGCTGGACGCAGCCGCGCAGGCGGAACTGCCGCTGCGCGCGCAGCAGACGGCGCAACTACGTGCCGCGGTGGAGTTCAGCGCCTACATGGACGAGCTCAAGCGCACGTCGAAGGTCAAGCGCAACGAGAAACTGTTCGCGACGGAGTAGGGAAGCGGATAGCGGATAGCGGTTAGAAGGACGCGGCGTCCCGCCGCCGTAACCCCGCGATGACGGCCGTGAGTAGCCGCCCTACTTCGTCCAGTTTCGGCAGGGTGCTCCGCAGCTGCATTTCGCCGAGGTAACCGATCTGGCCTGCTAGTAGCACCTGCGTCTCCAGTTCCGCCAAAGATCCACGCGCCACGTGAAGAAAGGCGGCGAAATCCCGGGTCGTCCGACGCGCGGATCCTTCTGCAATATTCGACGGTACGGACACTGCGGCACGACGCATTTGCGTGACCAGACCGAACCTCTCGGCGCGCGGGAACCGCTCGGCCAGGAAGTAGATCTCCACAGCAAGGGCCAGCGCCTTCTGCCAGACGACCAGATCCTTGTGACTGTCACAGCGTGTACCGCTCATGCGGTCAATGTGACTTGGCATGCGAATGAATGCCATGCGGATTTCGGCGAGGAACAATCAAATAGAAAAGAGGCGCCGAACCAGCGGGTTCGGCGCCTCGTACTATCCGCTATCCGCTATTCCGGGAAGCTCATCCCCACGTGGCTGTACCCGGCATCCACGTACACCACCTCGCCGGTGATGCCCGAGGCCAGGTCGGAGCACAGGAACGCGGCGGTGTTGCCGACTTCTTCCGTGGTCACGTTCCGCCGCAGCGGGGTCGCGGCCGCGACCTGCGTCAGCATCTTGCGGAACCCGCTCACGCCCGCGGCGGCGAGCGTCTTGATCGGCCCGGCCGAAATGGCGTTGACGCGGATGTTCTGCGGGCCGAGGTCGGCGGCCAGGAAGCGCACGTTCGCCTCCAGGCTCGCCTTGGCGAGACCCATTACGTTGTAGCTCGGGATCGAGCGCACGGCGCCGAGATACGAGAGCGTGATGATCGCGCCCGCGCGCCCCTGCATCAGTGGTCGACCGGCCTTCGCGAGCGCCGTCAGGCTATAACTCGAGATCTCGTGCGCGATCCGGAACCCGTCGCGGCTCGTGCTCTCGACGAACGTGCCCGCCAGTTCCTCGCGCGGGGCGAAGGCCACGGAGTGCACGATGATGTCGAGGTGATCCCAGGCCTCGCGTACGGCAGCGAAGGCCGTCTCGATCTCGGCGTCCGAAGCGACGTCCATCTGGACGGTCGCCCTGGAGTCGAACGCCCGCGACATCTCGACGACGCGATCCTTGAGGCGGTCGTTCTGGTACGTGAACGCCAGCTCGGCGCCTTCGCGGTGCATCGCCGTGGCGATGCCGTGGGCGATCGAACGCTCCGAGGCGAGCCCCACGATCAGGGCCCGCTTGCCTGCGAGGAATCCCACGTGATCAGCCTCCGGAGGTGCGGCCCGGCTCGACGTACAGGACCAGTCGCTGACCCGTGCGCAGCGCCGAAGACTGGCGCAACCGGTTCCAGGTCATGAGCTGGCGGACCGTGACATTGTAGCGGTCCGCGATCTCCGACAGCGTGTCGCCGCGACGGACCTTGTACGTCATCCGGTCACCGCTCGAGCGCGTCCCGCTGCCGGGAATCTCGAGCCGCGCACCGGGCACGAGCCCAGCCTGGCTCGAGAGGCCGTTGGCCGACGCGAGCGTCGGCACCGTCACGCCGTACCTGCGCGCAACACCCCAGAGCGTGTCGCCCGACCGGACGACATGCACACGCGGTTTCGGCGACGAGTAGGAGGAATTCCTCTGCCGCTCGGGCAACTGCGCGGCGATGTCCTCGCGCGGGGCGGCGAGCGCGGCGAGCACCGCCGAGGCCCCTTCGGCCGCCTGCGGGATCACCAGCGACTGGCCCGGATGGATCACCGAGCCGCGGATGTCGTTGGCGGCGCGCAGTGACTCGATCGGCACGCCGAAGTCGCGCGCGATCGAGCTCAGCGTGTCGCCCCGAGTGACGCGATGACGCACCTGCGGCGGCGGCTCGACCGCCGCGACCAGCGCCTGGCCCTGCTCTTCCAGCAGTGTCTGGTTCAGCATCGCCTGGCGGAACTGCTCGGCATTCGGGATCGGCAGCAGCAGGCGGTGCGGGCCTTTCGGCGGCGTGGACATGCGGTTGTAGCCGGGGTTCAACGCGAACATGTCGTCGCGCGTGATGCCGGCGAGGTCCGCGGCGTCGCCGAGGTGAACCTGCCGCCCCGGATCGACGACCTCGAAGTACGGCTGGTTGGCGATGGCCGCGAACTGCAGTCCATAAGCGTCCGGGTCGCGCACGATACGGCTGATGGCGAGCAGCTTCGGCACGTAGTCGCGAGTCTCGGCTTTGAGATCCAGGCTCCAGAAGTCCGTGGGCAGGCCGCGTGCCCGGTTGCGACGGACCGCCGAACTCACCGTGCCTTCGCCGCCGTTGTAGGCGGCGATGGCCAGGAACCAGTCGCCCTCGAAGTAATCGTGCAGGTACTGCAGGTACGTGAGCGCGGCCGCGGTGGCCTCGATCACGTCGCGACGCTCGTCGATCCACCAGTTCTGCTCGAGTCCGTAGTGCCTGCCCGAAGACGGAATGAACTGCCAGAGGCCGGACGCGCGACTGCGTGAATAGGCCACCGGGTTGAACGCACTCTCGACGACCGGCAGCAGCGCGAGCTCGAGCGGCAGGTTGCGTTTCTCGATCTCGTCGACGATGTAGTAGAGGTATCGGGCGCCGCGCTTGAAGGTGCGATCGAGGAAGTCCGCCCGGCTGCGGTAGTGATCGATCTCACGATCCACCGCGAAGTGCTGCACGTCGGGCAGCCGATAGCCGTCCCGGATCCGATCCAGCAGGTCGGTGTACTGCTCGGGCGGCAGGTGCGCGACCGGACGCGACGACTCCAGCGCGGGGCCCGGAATCGTCACGGTCTTACGATCGAGTTCGGGCCGGTCGTCGGGGTACTGCGGCGTCGGCGGCAGGCTCGAATATGTCGAATCGGTCGTGGCACAACCCGCGAGCGCGACGGCCGCGAGCAGGGCGGGCCCGGCGAGGTGGAGTTTCTTCTGCTGGATTATTCTGGTGATGTTCATTTCGCCTCGTCAGCGAAAGCCGTCCTTCCACGAACGCACGGCCGCGAACACTTCGGTGTCCGTCGCCAGCCGGCGGCCGGCGTGTCGCTCGGCCGCGGTGCGGACAGAACTCGTGCGCGATCGCAGGAAGGGGTTGATGCGACGCTCCCGTCCGAGCGTGGACGGCAGCGTGACTTCGTCGCGCTCGCGCTTGCGGCCGGTTTCGGCCAGCGCCTCGCGGACGTCGGGGTTGTCGGGCTCGACGGCGCTGGCGAACCTGAGGTTCGAGAGCGTGTATTCATGTCCGCAGTACACCCGTGTTGCGTCGGGCAAATCTGCGATACGGTCGAGGGAATCGAGCATTTGTGCCGCCGTGCCTTCGAACAGGCGGCCGCAGCCGGCGCTGAACAGCGTGTCGCCGCAGAACAGGGCACCGTGACCCACGTAGGCAATGTGGCCGAGCGTATGTCCGGGAATGGCCATCACGGTGAATTCGAGCCCGAGGTGTCCAAGGTCTGCCGTGCCTCCGTCGTCGAGCGCCTGCACCGCGCAGGGCATGGTTTCCCGGGCCGGTCCATAGACCGTGGCCCCGTGTCTCGCCGCCAGCGCCGACACCCCGCCGACGTGATCGGCGTGGTGGTGCGTGACGAGGATCGCGCGCAGTTTCAATCCCGCCTGTTGCAAGGCCTGCTCCACGGGACGGTCGTCGCCCGGATCTACTACGACGGCCGCGCCCCGGTCTGCCGGAGCGTGGATCAACCAGATGTAGTTGTCCGAGAACGCCCGCACCGGGCTCACCTGCAGCATTCGCTAGGACACTCCTCGTCGTTCGCGGGCCAATGCGTCCGGGCGGCGGTATTAGAGCGGGTCGCGACCGAAAATTCCATAAGCGGACGCACGTTTTTTCAACGCGGGACAGGGACTTGCCGTTATCCTTGCGCCATGGACCTGATCGCCGCTGCCGACCACTGGCTCGACACGCCCCTGGGTGCGGCCGTGCTCGATCGCGAAACCCGATTGCTGCAGGAGGAGCTGGCGGACGTCGTGGGGTTCGAACTGCTGCAGCTCGGCCGTTGGGGCGACAGCGCCGCATTATGTTCAGGCGCGCGAACGCAGCACCGCACCTTGATCGCGCCCGATGCGAACGGGCCGCGCTCGATCCGGGCGCAATTCGACGCGCTGCCCATCGCGACCGGTTCCGTCGAAGCCGCGTTGCTGCCGCACACGCTCGAGCACGCCGACCGTCCTCACCTGCTGCTGCGGGAGGTCGACCGTGTGCTGGTCGCCGACGGCAACGTGATCATCTGTGCCTTCAGTCCCTGGGGACCGTGGGGCGCGCGGCATTTCGTCGCACGAGGCAATTTTCCACCGCACGCGGCGCGCATGATGAGCGAGCGTCGCACGCGTGACTGGCTCAGCCTGCTCGGCTTCGAGATCGTCTCGGCCCGCCGCTACCTGTTCGCGCCGCCGTGGACCCAACGCATG
>DASUMQ010000073.1:0-4609 GCA_036277615.1 Steroidobacteraceae bacterium | reverse complement strand
CTCGATCAACGCGGAGACCTGGGCGTTGTAGGGCGCGACGATCAGGATGTCGCTGGCCTCGAGCGGTCGCACGACACCGTTCTTGTCCCGGTAACTGCATCCCAGCAGGTGACCGACCAACCTGCGGATGGTCGCGACCTCCTCGGCGGACCGCGCGCGATTTCCGGTGTGCGACACGGGTAGATGACGCAGCCCCGAACCAACGCATCCGGCGAACGAAGCGTCGCTTGCGTCTCCGTCCGCGAGGATCGCCTGCCGCTCGAGCCCCGGCCGAGACTCGACCCTGCCCTCGTAGTAGACCTCGGACGTGAACTTCGCGATGTCCGGATGCAGTCGCCAGGTCTCGGCGAGAAACAGGCCCTTGTCCGCCGGAATGGTCGGCTGGCCGTTCAGCACGTGGTAGAGCGCCGAGACCTCGCTGCCCTCTGGGTGACTGCTCTGCAATGGCTGCTCGAGCTGCTGCGGGTCGCCGAGCAGCACGAGGCTGCGTGCGGCCTGCGCCGTCGCCAGCACGTTCGCGAGCGACATCTGCCCGGCCTCGTCGACGATCAGCACGTCGATGCTCTGAGCGAAGTCGGGGCGCGCCCAGCACCACGCCGTTCCGCCGACCACGTCGACGCTGCCGTCCGCGAGTCGCGCGCGGATCGCCTCGTAGTCGTCGGTGCGCTCGATGCCCCACTCGCCGTCGTACGTCTCGTCGTTGCGGTGGACGATGCGCAGGTGTTCCCCGCGCTCGCGGGCCAGCTTCGCGGCCCCCTCGAGCAGGTTCACGATGACCTTGTGGCTGACCGCGGTCACGCCGACCTTGAGTCCCGCGCGAACGAGCGCGCAGATGACGTGCGCACCGGTGTACGTCTTGCCGGTGCCCGGCGGACCTTGGATCGCGAGCACGTTGCCGTCGAGTGCGCGCGCGATGCGGCACGCAGCTTCGACCGTGGTCTCGCCTGCCCGCTGCAGACCCTCCCCTTCCGTGTCGACTTGCGACGGCGGCCGCCGCAACAGCAGCTCGATCGCGGCACGCCACGGGTCGCCCGTCTCGAACCCGTTCGCTATCACGGCCTCGCCGAGCCGCATGAGCGACTCGCGCAACGTGTCGGAGTCCACGCGTTTGTGGAAGAACACGGCGTGTGGGTGACGGTCCGCCGTCTTCCTCATCTTCTTGATGTCGATCGTGCGATCGGCAAGGTTGAACGCCTCAGCCGTGCCGACCTTCTCACCCTGCGTGTCCTTGACGTCGTCACCTTTCCGCGCGTCGAGCTCCTGCGGCGGAAACGTGTACCGGTGCAGGGGCGTCCTTGCCCCCTTCACCTCGATCGCTGTCTTGAACTCGAGTCCTGCGAGCGCGCGCCGCTCGTCGGCGAGCTCGTGCTCCTCGAGGTCGCGCAGCCGGAAGTATTCCCACCACGCCGCTTTGTCCTCGCGGCGGTGGAACTCCATCATGTGCGCCAGCACGAAGCGCGCCTGCTGATCGGGCGAGCGCTCGGCCGGTTCGATCGGGACGCCCTCGAGCAGCCCGTCACGCAAGCGCTTGAGCTCGCGATCGAGGTCGCTGATCTCCTCCGACGCCTCGCCGCTGCCGAGCGCGGGCCGCGGCAGGTCGTGGCCGAGCGCGAGGGCTTCGTTGCGGAGCCGCTCGAGCCAGTCGCGCAGCTTGAGCGCGGATTCGCAATCTTCCCGGTTGTAGCTCTCGACGATGCCGCGGTGCCGGTCGAGCAGCTCACCGCGATCACCGGCCTCGATCGCAATCTCGACGATGCGCCGGCTCATCGACGCCTCGCGCAGGTCCTGACCTCGGGCGTAGTCGAAGAACGGCTCCAGGTCCTTGATCGAGTAGCGCTCGACGCTCGCGATCAACGCGCGCTTGACGACCGCGTGCAGGTCGACGAACGCGCGGCCGCGCAGCAGCGCGTCGAGCTCGCTCTCGCGCGTGGCGTGGCGGCCCATCAGCCGCTTGAGCGCGGTGGGCTCGTAGGGCGCGAAGTGGTACACGTGCGCACCCGGGTTGCGTGCGCGAGTCTGCGTCGCGAGGTCCACGAAGCGCTCGAACGCTGCGCGCTCCTCCGCGAGTGTCGTCGCCCACAGCGCCGCGTAGACGGGCCGGCCATCGGCGCCGCGCGTCACGTAGCCGAGCAGGTATTCCTGCACGCCGTGCTCGACGAAGTGGTCGCCCTCGAAGTCGAGAAAGATGTCGTCGGGCGTGGGCTCGGGCAGCAGCGCGAGGCCGTGCTGCGTGTCGAAGGGTTCCTTGAGCTCGTGGTACGGCGCGCGGTTCTCGCGGCCGCGCAGTTGCGCTCTGGCCTGCGCGCGCACGCGAATCAGCGCCTCGCGCGACCCGCGTGAAGGTTCGGGGACGTCATCGAGCACGGCGAGCGTCGCGAGCTTGTCGATGCCTCGCTCGCGCAGCGACTTGATCTGCGTGCTCGAGATGCCCGCAACGTAGCAGAGGTGGTCGTCGTCGCGACGCCGCTGCTCGCACCGAGTCCACCACGAGCAATAGTCGCAGTGCTGCACCATCTCCGGGTAGGTCGCATCTGGTTTCGCGAGGAAGTCGTCGATGTCGCGCTCGAGCAGCCGGAAGTAGGCGCCGTAGTCGTCGATCCGATAGGTTTCGGGCGTGAAGTCGTTACCCGGCGTGACCACGTGCATGTGGACGGGCCGTGCGGCCTGGATCCGTTCCAGCAGGTACGAGTACACACAGAGCTGCAGGATCGTGCCGGCCTTCGTTTCGCGGGCGAGCTTGGCGTCGCAGGCTTCGTAGGACCACGCGCCGAGATTGCTCGGCGCGTCCACCCTCAGCAGGAAATCGGCGCGACCGGACCAGGCGCCGTGCGCGAGCGCGCCCTGGTAGATCGCGTCCACGCCCTCGCGCATGGCGGCGACGGTCGTCGCGACGGTCAGGGGGGTCTCGGCACCGGCGACGCTGAGTCCCCGTGACCGCAGCCGCTCGAGATACGCACGCTCGTGCGCAAGGCCGCGCTCGCGCAGGTCCTCGATGAAAGCATCTGAGCGGACCGGCTTGGTGAGCTCACCGCGCGCCGCGCGCAGGTCGAGCGCGAAGAGGTGCCGGCAGCTCAGGTAGTTGCTGAGGTCGGTCGGTGCGCGAACGAGGGCGTCGGGGGTCTGCTTCATGGCGCGTCCTGGCGCGGTAGTGTGCCAGCCCTGGCTGCAGGGGGCGCAGCGTTGACTGCACCAGTGTCCTGCGTGGCAGGCTCACGACGCGAGCCTTGGACGGTGTGTGCGCCGCGGGATCGTCAGCTACTCGGGGCATCCTTGCTGCCCCCATCGACCGCAGACGTCTGACCCACCGCGACGGCCGGCGTGGCCGCGCGAGCAGCGAACGCATTCAGGTCGGCGACCGCGTCCGCCTTGACCGCGCCGGCCGCCGCAAGCGCCAGCGTGAGCATGACGATGGCCCGGGGGATGCCGGCCGGGAGGTGCATGACGTCGGTCCTTGGGTTCACGGTCGGTCTCCTTGCTGAACAACGGGTGCTTCGGGATTCGACGCGTGCAAGGTAGGTGCGCGCCCCCGTCGTTGCTTGAAGGGTGTCTGGAGATTTCTTGGAGATTGCGGGACAGGGCCAACTGCCCCGCGCGGAGGGCCCGTCGTAGAATCAGCCCATGGTCACCCGCAAGCGAGTCGAGCCGAACCAGGAGCGCCTCGACCGCGTCGTCGCCGACGCGCGACGCGCCAAAGATGACCGCGACAGGAGTTATCGCGGCCAGGCGCTCAAGCTGTACCCGTGGATCTGCGGCCGCTGCGCGCGCGAGTTCGACCACACGAACGTGCACGAGCTGACGGTCCACCACAAGAACCACGACCACGACCACAACCCGCCCGACGGCAGCAACTGGGAGTTGCTGTGCCTGTACTGCCACGACAACGAACACCAGCGGCAACTCGAGCAGCACGGCGGTCTCGCCGCCGGGAAGGACTCGGATGCGCCCGGTGCGACACACACGCCGTTCGCGGACCTGGCGTCGCTGATGAAAAAGCCGCCGCGCGACTGAAGGCGACGTGGGTAGGACGCGGCGCACCGCGCGTCGCTTTTCCGTCCTATGCCCTCCCTCGCCGGTACGGCGGAGGCTTCCGTCCACCTGCGGGAGCCCACATGAAACTTATCTTCCAGGCCCTCCTGATCGCGGCGGTCGCGCTGACGTCCACCGATCTCTCGGCTCGCCCCGGTGACCGCATCGATCGATACCCCTTCCCCGTCTGCCAGGCGTGCGCCGCGAGCGATATCGCACCGGTCGTGGCCGCGGATGCGCAGGGTAATTTCGTGGTCGTCTGGTCGAAGTACGGGGGCTACGAAGGCATGGAGGGCGTCTGGGCGCGGCGGTTCGCCGCCAACGGCGCGCCGCTCGGTGACGAATTCCGGGTCAGCCTGCAGGGCACGACCGCCGACGATGCGGCAGCGGTTGCGATGGCGCCCGATGGCCGCTTCGTCGTGACCTGGCATCAACGTTATCGGCCGGACGGCGAAGCGATCGTTGCGCGCCGCTTTGCTGCGAACGGGTCCGCACTCACCGGCGTACTGACCGTGAGCCCGCCGGGCCGCTGGCCGGAGGTTCCGACCAAGCCGGACGTCGCCGTGGACAGCAGCGGCAACTT
>DASUMQ010000072.1:0-32097 GCA_036277615.1 Steroidobacteraceae bacterium | reverse complement strand
CGTGATCAACGACGCAGTCTGCGAAGGTTGCGGCGACTGCTCCGTGCAGGCGAACTGCGTGTCCATACTGCCGAAGGAGACGGAGTTCGGTCGCAAGCGCGAGATCGACCAGTCGAGCTGCAACAAGGACTACAGTTGCGTGAAGGGTTTCTGTCCGTCCTTCGTGACGGTGCATGGGGGGCAGCTGCGCCGGCCGAAGGTCGCGCAGCTCGACCTCGCGGCCTTCGCGAACCTGCCACCCCCTCCCCCGCCGGAGCTGGTGCCGTCACGCAGCTGGAACGTCCTGGTCGCCGGCATCGGCGGTACGGGCGTGGTGACCGTGGGCTCAGTGCTCGCCATGGCCGCGCACCTCGAAGGCAAGCGCGCGAGCGTGATCGACATGACCGGTCTCGCGCAGAAGAACGGCGCGGTCTGGAGTCACCTGCGGATCTCGGAGCCCTTACCCGCACGGAGCGGCCCCAGCGCGGCGGGAGAGGTGATCGGCGCGCGAGTCGGGCTCGCCGAGGCCGACCTGCTGCTCGGGTGCGACCTCGTGACGGCTGCCGAAAAGGATTCGGTGTTCACGCTCGACCGCGAGCGCAGTCGGGCCGTGGTCAACGCCTGGCTGCAGCCGACGGCGCAGTTCCAGCTCGATCCGAACCTCCGGCTCGACCTCGATGCGGAACTGCGGCCGATCCGCAGCGCCGTGGCGTCGCAGCGCCTGCACTCGCTCGACGCGACGACACTCGCGCTCGAGCTGCTCGGTAACACGATCGGGGCCAATTTCCTGCTGGTCGGATACGCACTGCAGGCCGGCGGACTGCCGCTGTCGCTCGCGGCGATCGAGCGTGCGCTCGAACTCAACGGCCAGGCGGTGGAGTTCAACAAGCGCGCGCTCGCGCTGGGGCGACTGGCCGCGCACGACGCCGCTGCAGTGGAACGACTGCGTGAGTCGGCCGCCGGGCCCGCCGCAGTCACGGCGCGCATTCCGCTCGCGCAGAGCTTCGACGCGATCACGCAGCGTCGAGTCGAGTACCTGACGGAGTACCAGGATCGTGCCTACGCGGACCGCTACGCGCGCCTCGTGCATCGCGTCCGGGACGTGGAGCGCGATCGCGCGCGCGGCCTCACGGGACTCGCGGAGTCGGTGGCGCGCAACTACTTCAAGGTGCTCGCGTACAAGGACGAGTACGAGGTCGGACGGTTGCAGAGCTCGCCTGCGTTCCTCGAACGACTCGAGCGGACGTTCGAAGGCGATTACCGACTGCGCTTCCACCTTGCCCCGCCCCTCGTGTCGCGTCCCGATCCGCGTACCGGCGTCGCGCGGAAGCGCGAGTTCGGCCCGTGGGTGCTGCACCTGTTCCGGCTGCTCGCGCGGATGAAGCGCCTTCGCGGCACGGCGCTCGATCCGTTCGGGTGGCTGCCGGACCGCAGGCTCGAGCGTCAGCTGATCGCCGACTACGAGCGGCTCGTCGAGGAACTGATCGCGCGACTGGACCCGGCCAACCACGCCGTCGCCGTGCAGCTGGCGTCCCTGCCGGAACAGGTGCGGGGGTTCGGCCACGTCAAGCTCCGGCAACTGGAAGCCGCGAACAAGCGGCAGGGTGAGTTGCTCGCCGAGTTGCGCAGCGCAGGCGCCTCGGCCGTGGCGGCCTGACGGTACGCGTTGCCCCGCCTAGGACGCAGGGGGGAGACGCGCTAGGCTAGGCCGATGCAGCTTCCCTCGATCCGGTTCGACGGCAAGGTCGCGCTCGTCACGGGCGCCTCGAGCGGCATCGGCCGCGAGACCGCGCTTGGCTTCGCGCGCGCCGGGGCGAGCGTCGTGCTCGTCGCGCGTCGCGCTGGCGAACTCGCCAAGGTCGCGAAACTCGCGCGGGAGCAGCACGGCGCGAGGACGCTCAGCGTCGCCACCGACGTGACCGACGCGGAATCCGTGCGAGCCTGCTTCCGCAAGGCGGTTGCGCGCTTCAAGCGCATCGACATCGTCGTCAACAATGCGGGCGTGCTGATTCCGGCGCCGGTCGCGCGCATCGACCCGGCCGACCTGCAGCGCATGCTCGACGTGAACCTGTTCGGGGCGCTGCACGTGATGCAGGCCGCCGTGAACCAGATGCGGCACCAGGCGGACGGCGGCCACATCGTCAACGTCGCGAGCCTCGCGGGCCGGCGCGGGTATTCGCCGCTGGGCGGCTACTCGGCGACCAAGTTCGCGCTGGTGGGCATGACCGAGGCGCTTCGCACCGAGCTCGCCGGCGGCAACATCGGCGTCTCGCTCGTGCTGCCCGGCGTGATCGACACGCCGATGGCGACGACCGCGGCCGCCGACCCGGTCACTTCCGGCTTCTGGCCGAAGAAACTGACGATGCCGCCCGCGTGGGTCGTCTGGGCAATTTTCGCCGCGGTGCGCCTGAGGCTCGCCGAGGTGGCCGTGCCGCCGGGGGGCGCGCTGATCGAAAAGATCGCCGCATTGAGCCCCGGGGCCGCCGACGCGCTCGTGCGCGGCGTGGTGGGGCTCGCGCGCCGCACCGGTCGCACGCGGCGCGGCTGACCCGCAGCACTACCCATCGAGGATCCACCCGGATGTCCGAACCCTTCGCACACCTTGCCATCGAACGCGCGGGGGGCGTGGCGACGCTGTGCCTCGATCGCGAGGACAAGCTCAATGCACTGCATCGCGCGCTCTGGCACTCGATCCCCGAGGCCGTGGCGACCCTCGACCGCGACCCCGACGTGCGCGCGATCGTGCTCACGGGCAAGGGCAAGGCCTTCTGTGCCGGAATCGACCTCGTCGATCACGCGCCGGCCCTCGGCTCGGGCGGCTCGCTGTCGGGCATCGAGGGCTCACCGGTCGCCACGCGGCGGCAGTTGTACGACGACATCCGCGCGTACCAGCGCACGGCGTCCTGTTTCGCCGACACCAACAAACCGGTGATCGCCGCCGTGCACGGCGCGTGCCTCGGCGCCGGCATCGATCTCGTCACGGCCTGTGACATCCGTCTCGCTGCTGCCGACGCGGTGTTCTCGGTGCGCGAGACGCGGGTTGCGATGGTGGCCGACGTGGGCTCGCTGCAGCGCCTGCCGCGAGTGATCGGCGACGGTCATGCGCGCGAGTGGATCTTCACTGGCGCCGATTACGACGCGCGGCGCGCGCTCGAGGTCGGGCTCGTGAACGCCGTGCTGCCGGACCGCGATGCGTTGCTCGCGCGCGCGATGGACATCGCGAACGCGATCGCCGCGAACTCGCCGCTGGCGGTGCAGGGCGCGAAGCAGGTGCTCGGGTTCGCCTCGCGCCGCGACGTGGACGCGAACCTCGACTACGTCGCGCTCTGGAACGCCGCGTTCCTGCACTCCGAGGACCTCGGCGAGGCCATGCGGTCGTTCGTGGAGAAGAGGCCGCCGAAGTTCAGCGGCCGGTGACCGCGAGGACGTGACTAGTGACTAGCGGTTAGCGGTTAGTAGGAAAAAGAGGGCCGACGGCGCTGTCGGCCCTTCCTACCTATCCGCTATCCGCTATCCGCTATCCGCTTCCTTCACGCCGTCTTCGCCTCCTGCGCCTGCGCCGGTGCATCGCGCAGTTCGCGCCGCAGGATCTTGCCGACGTTGGTCTTGGGCAGCTCGTTGCGGAACTCGATGTACTTCGGCTTCTTGTACGCCGTGAAGTTCTGCTTGCAGAACTCCATCAGCTGCTCGGCCGTGAGCGTCGGATCCTTGCGCACGACGAACACCTTGACCGCCTCGCCCGACCGCTCGTCCGGCACGCCGACCGCGGCGCACTCGATCACGCCGGGGTGCGTCGCGATCACCGACTCGATCTCGTTCGGATACACGTTGAAGCCCGAGACGAGGATCATGTCCTTCTTGCGATCGACGATGCGGATGTAGCCGCGCTCGTCCATCACGCCGACGTCGCCGGACTTGAAGAAACCGTCGGGCGTCATCACCTTCGCCGTCTCGTCCGGCCGGTTCCAGTAGCCGGCCATGACCTGCGGTCCGCGGATCGCGATCTCGCCCGGCTGGCCGAGCGGCACCGGCTGGCCGGCGTCGTCGAGGATCAGGATCTCCGTGTTCGGGAACGGCAACCCGATCGTCCCGTTGTACTCGGTGTTGGAAATCGGGTTGCAGGTCGCGACGGGCGAAGTCTCGGACAAGCCGTAGCCTTCGATGATCGGCAACCCTGTGAGCGCCCGCCACTTGTCGGAGACGGCCTTCTGCACCGCCATGCCGCCGCCGTTCGCGACGCGCAGGCTCGAGAAGTCGAGCTTGCGGAACTCCGCGTTCTCGCAGAGCGCGTTGTAGAGCGTGTTGACGCCCGGGATCACGTTGAACTTGTATTTCGCCAGGTCCTTGACGAACCCGTCGATGTCGCGCGGATTCGTGATCAGCACGTTGAGCGCGCCGATCCGCATGCCGAACAGGCAGTTCACGACGAGCGCGAACACGTGGTACAGCGGCAGCGCGCAGATGTAGACGAACTGCTCGGGGACCGGTCCGCGCGACGTGTCGTGCAGCGCCGGCACGATCCAGGCTTCCATCTGCAGCACGTTCGCGACCAGGTTGCGGTGGGTGAGCGTCGCGCCCTTGGAGACGCCCGTCGTGCCGCCGGTGTATTGCAGGAACGCGACGTCCTGCGGCCCGACCTGCACGGGCTCGAGCCTGCGGCGCGCGCCGGCGTCGATCGCGTCGGTGAAGCGGACGTGGCCGGGCAGCGAGTACGCGGGCACCATCTTGCGCAGCTTGCGCACCGTGTAATTGACGATCGCGCCCTTGGGGAAGCCGAGCATGTCCCCGAGCGAGGCGACGACGACGTGCTTCACCGCGGACTTCGCGATGACCTGCTGCAGCGTCGCGGCGAAGTTCTCGAGGATCACGATCACTTCGGCGCCCGAATCCTTGAGCTGGTGCTCGAGTTCGCGCGGCGTGTACAGCGGATTCACGTTGACGACGACGAAACCCGCGCGCAGCACGCCGGCGACCGCGATCGGGTACTGCACGACGTTGGGCATCATCAGCGCGACGCGCGCGCCGCGGACGAGCCCGCGCGACTGCAGCCAGGAGCCGAAGGCCGCGGAGTACCGGTCCACGTCGGCGAAGGTGAAGAACCTGTCCATGTACGCGTACGCGTTCCGCGTCGCGTGCTTGCGGAAGCCCTCGTCCAGCAGCTGGACGAGCGATGAGTACTGCGAAACGTCCACGTCGTGCGGGACGCCCGGCGGATAGTGCTTGAGCCAGAAACGGTCCATGGTCATTCCCCCGATCTGATGTTCTGCCTCGCGCGGCGCCTCGTCGCTCAGGGCGGCGTGCGTGCGACGATCGGTATGTTGCAGATGTCGACGTAGCCCGCCGGGACGAGATACCAGTCGTCCCGGCGGTTGCGCCTCGCCTCGACGAGGGCGCGGAAACTGGCGGTGTCGGTGCGCAGGACCTCGAGCGGCACGCGCTCGGCTGCCGGCAGGTCGGCCGCGAGTCGGATGCTCGTCAGGGGCACGTGCTGTGCGGGCTTTTCGTAGAACCCGAGCGGACCCGATCCTCGCGGCAGCGTCGACAGCAGTTCCATGCCCTGCACGACGCGGCCGACCAGCGCGATGTTCCGGTCGAGCTGGCGGGGCGCGTGACCCGTGACGACGTACAGTTCGGTGCCGTTGCCGCTGTCGGGCTCGTTGCCGCGACCGGCACCCACCATGCCGTAGCAGTGCGTGAGCCACGCCTCGCCACGCGTCGTGTCGCGCGCGGCCGGGAACCCCTGGCTGAAACCGACCTCGGGCGCATAGCCGTCGCGGTCGGGGATCGGTTCGAACGGGATGGCGGGACCCAGCCGGACGGTGAACTCGGGCGGGACCTTGGCCTGGGCGTTGCCGAGCGGCCGCGGCCTATCCGCGGGATCGCCCCATTGCACGACGAAATTGTCCTGCGAGCGGATGATCGCCAGGCCGTCGAAATACTTCTGTCGCACCAGCGTGCGCAGGTTCGCTGCGTGCAGCGGCGCGAACGCCGGCGCCAGCTCAATCACGACGCGACCGGCCGGCACCTGCAGGTACAGCGTGTGCTCCGGGTCGAGCGGCCGCCAGTCCGCCGCGGTCGTCGCGGCGAGCACTTCGCTGGTCGTGCGCGGCTTCGTCGGCGCCGCCACCGGGGCCGGTGCCGACTGGGCATGCACGGCAGCCGCGGCCAGCGCCGCGACGATCGCGACGGCGTGGCGGGTGTTCATGGCTGGTGCCGTGGGCCGAGGATGATCCAGACCTGCTTCAGGCTGTCGGCCGCCCGCCGGCAAGCGTCCAGCGACTCCTCGAGCGATTCGCGCGACTGCGCCTCGATCGACCCGGACTCGAGCATCATCTCGAGCTGCAGCACGGCGATCGACAATTCGTCGTTGACGTCGTGCAGCAGCTTGCGCACTTCGGGGACTTCGGCAGCGGAAATGCCATGGGGCATGCGGGCGTATCCTCAAGTCGAAACCAGGGCCGTGCGCGCAAACCCTTCCAGGAACAGCTGCATCCGTGCCATGCCTTCCGGCGTGAGCTCGACGTAGGTGCGCCGGCGGTCGGCCGGATCGGGCATCCGGGCGGCGAGGCCGCCCTGGATCAGGTCCTCGATCCGGCGCAACGCCGTCGTCATGGGACTCTTCGACGACAGGGCGAGGCTCGTGACCGACAGGTGCTGCCCGGCGAGCCGGGCGCGCATCAGCTCGGCCAGCATCTCCCAGGCGGGCTCGGGCATGACGGCCTCGCCGAAGATGCTCGAGCGCGCCTCCTGCAGCTTCTGCAGCAGCTTGAGCGTGCGCAAGCTCGTGTCCTCGGGTCGCGTCGGGGCGCCCTGCCCCACCGGACCTTCGCGCCGGCCGGACGAATCGCTCTCGATCGTGCGGCGCATGTCCTCTGCGAGGGCCTTCGCCGTGTCGGCGATCTGCTGCAGCTCGCGCGCCCCGGGGGAGTCTCCCGTCGTCGCGCGCACCTTGCGGATGCTCTCGGCACGCGTCAGCGCGTGCTGGACGGCCTCACGCAGGGTCTTCGGTTCGATCGGCTTGAACAGGTAGTCGCTCGCCTCGAGCCGCATGGCCGCCACGGCCGTCTCGAGGGACGCCTGCCCGGTCACGAGCAGCAGCTGCAGCCACGGCCGGTCGGCGAAATCACGGCGCACCGTGCCGAGGAACTCGATGCCGTCGGTCGTCGGCATGTAGATGTCGCTGACGACGACGTCGATCTCGGGCATGACCTTGAGCAGGTTGAGCGCCTCCGCCGCCGATTCGGCGGTCTTGCAGGCGATCGCGCTGCTGCCCAGCACGCGCGACATCAGCCGCAGGGCGCGAACTTCGTCGTCGACGACGAGGACTCGGGCGGGTGCCGCGGATTCCATGTCGAAAATCTACAACGCGCAGCGCGCGCGCGACAGTCCGCAGTGGGCGCAATGCAACTGCGCCTGGACGAGGCGTCGCTCAGGTCGCGACGCTCGAGAACGTGCCCGGAACAGGTTCATCGGGCCTTGCGTTCCTCGGGGAAGGTTGACACGGGCGCAGGGTCGAGCAATGCCCCGAGTTGCTCGAGCAGGCGGAGCCGGTCGAACGGCTTGGTGACGACGGCGTCGGCGCCGGCATCCCGTGCGTCGTTGCGCGTCTCCTGCGTGTCCATGCCGGTCAGCAGCACGAACCCCATGGATGCAAGCTCCCGCTGCTCCCGCACCCAGCGGCAGAACTCGAGGCCATTCATGTCGGGCATCAGCAGGTCGACCACTGCAGCCGCCGGCCGCTCGGTGGCAAGCATGGCGATCGCGGCCTGTGGACCCGGCGCAGCGACCACGCGGTACCCGGCATGGCGCAACACGATCCGCATGAGCTCGCGTGACCGGTCGTCGTCGTCGACGACGAGGATCAGGGCTCCGTTCGCTTCGGCTTCAGTCATGGTCCGCCGGATTCTACGCGGCGTCGGCGCGACGCGGGCAGCGCACGTCGACTCCGCGCGGCTGGTCCCGCTTGGGTTAGCACGCACGCTTCGGCAGACGTGCCGAATGCGCGAACGATAGAATTCGTGCAACAACCGCGCCGACGGGGCTCCCCCCGCCCGGTGCGTCGCCGCGGGGGAGTGAGCAGCCAGTGCGGATCCTGATGATCGAGGACAACGAATCGAATGCGTACCTGGCTCGATTCCTGCTGGAGCGCCGCGGTCACGAGGTCGTCGTGGCACCCACCGGTGCGGAGGGGGTTGCGCTCGCAGGCACGTCCCGCTTCGACCTGATCCTGCTCGACTTGCGGCTGCCCGACGGCGACGGCTGCGATTTCGTCCCCGGCCTCGCGCGACTCGATCAGGCCGATCCCACGCCGGTCATCGCCGTGAGCGCGCACGCTCTCGCCGCCGACCGCGTCCGGGCGATCGAGGTCGGCTGCCGCGCGTTCATCGAAAAGCCGATCGACGTGACGACGTTCGCGAACCGGATCGAGGAAATCGGCGGCGCGAGCGCCGGAGAAGAACGTGACTAGTGGCGAGTGGCCAGTGGCTAGTAAGAAACACGGCGCATTCTTTCCTACTAGCCACTAGCCACTAGCCACTGACCACTGGCCACTCACTGTCTGTCAGCCTCCACCCACTGCCCGTTGCGGTCGTCGCGGTGCCCGCCAACCGCTACGATTTTGCACATGGACGCTTCGGTGCAGGGACTGCAGGACGACGGCGACGCTCGCGGATCGCTCGCGCGAGCCATCGACCCGCAGGAGTTCGCGGCACGACCCGGTCAATCGGCGTGCGTGCTGCTCGACACGGGTCCACTGGCGTTGCTGATGCGCGCGGTGCTCGCCGACGAAGCCTGCGACAGGATCGACGTCCAGACCTATATCTACGACGACGACGAGGCCGGGATCGTGCTGATGGACCGGCTGCGCGCGGCGGCCGAGCGCGGCGTCAAGGTTCGCCTGCTGATCGACGACAACGGCCTGCGCACCGACGAGTGCATGCCGCTGCTGCTCGACTCGCTGCCGAACGCCGAAGTCCGTGTCTTCAATCCCTTCCGCCTGCGGCCGCGCTGGACCCGGCCGCTGCAGATACCGTTCGAGTTCCGCCGGCTCAACCACCGGATGCACAACAAGCTGTTCGTGGTGGACGGCGTCGCGACCATCGTCGGCGGTCGCAACATCGGTGGCCATTATTTCGAGGCGCACGAGGCGTCGAACTTCACCGACATCGACGCGCTGTTGCTCGGCCCCGTCGCGCGCGACGCCGAGCAGTGTTTCGACCGCTACTGGTCGAGCGACCTGGCCGTGCCGCTGCAGACCGTGCTCGGCAAACGCGACTCACGCATGGCGCGCGAACGCATCGAGCGCTACGTGCGCGCGGCCAGGTTCACGCGGCTGCACGACCTCTACCGGACACAGCACGACGGGCTGCGCGACACGCTCGAGCGCGGCGACCACACCGTGCACTGGGCGCGCACGACGCTGCTCGCCGACGATCCGCGCAAGGCCTGCGCGCGCCGCCGGCGCGACGCGCCGCAGATCATGCTCGACGCGCTGCGGGAAACCTGGGAGCACGCGCGCGAGGAGGTGCTGGCCGCCACGGCCTATTTCGTGCCGGGTCGCCACGGCTCGGGCGACCTGATCCGCATGCGGCGACGCGGCGTGCGCGTGCGGATCCTGACCAACTCTCTCGCTTCGAACGACGTACCGACGGTGCACGCGGGTTACACGCGGTATCGGCGCGCGCTGCTGCGCGCGGGCGTGGAGCTGCACGAATACCAGCGCTTCGGCAACCGGCCGAAGCGTCACCACAGGGCCTCGCGCTGCAACGCGCTGCACGCGAAGACGCTGGTCGTGGATCGCCGGGTCGCGTGGATCGGCAGCTTCAACCTCGATCCACGGTCCTCGCGGCTCAACACGGAGATGGCAGTCCTGCTCGAATCGGAGTCGCTCGCCGCGGAGCTGGCCGCGCGCATGGAGCGCGACCTGGCACCGGATCGCAGCTGGCGCGTTATGATGCGGCGCGGCAGCCGTGAGCTGCGCTGGCTCGGGGAAAAACAAGGCGCGCCGGTCGAGGCCCACAGCGAACCGGATGCGTCGCTCTGGTGGCGCGCCTGGGTCAAGCTCGCGCGGCAGTTTCCGTATATCGAGAGGTTCCTCTAGCGATGCTGGTGAAGTTTTCGACGCGACACGCGCAGCTCGTCATGCTGGGCGAGTCCGCCGTGGCCCTGCTCAGGCTGGGCGGGCATTCGGGCACCGTGCCGAGCGCCGTGCTGGCCGCGGAACTGCCGGGGTTCCTCGACAGCCTCCGGCGCGGTCTCGCCCTGCACGGCGACGAATTGTCGCCGCCGCCGCCACCACCGGATCCGGAGCGCCGGGAAGACGACGAGCCGCGCGAACGTCCGGTCAGCCTGCGGCACCGCGCGGTTCCGTTGCTGGACATGGTCCAGACGGCGATCGCCCGCCAGTCGGATCTTATGTGGGACCGGGCCTGAACCGTGCGCTTCGGAGGGCTGCTGGTCGTCCCCGCGCTCGCGCTGCTGCTGCTCGCTGCGCACTTCTTCCATGCCGGGGCGGGCCTGGTGGCCGCGTGCTGCATCGCGTTGGTCGCCCTGCTGTTCATCCCACGCCGCTGGGCGGGCCGGACCGTGCAGCTCGTGCTGGCCGCCGGCGCCGTCGAATGGGTGCTCACCGCGTACACCCTTGCCCAGCTGCGGCTACGGCACGACGAACCTTACCTGCGGCTGGTGTTCATCCTGGGCGGCGTCGCGGTATTCACGGCAATCGCCGCTGCCTTGTTCCAGCACCCCGCGCTGCGGGCGCGATTCGCGTTTGCCCCCCGCCTCGTCCCGGCTCCAGCACAGGAGTCGACGGACTGACGGTTGCACGCGACGAGCGGTTGGGGCGCGTCGCCTCGGTGCGCTAGGCTAGGCGGTCTCCGTGCCCCCGCGCACGCACCCCTCGAAGGACAACCCCACCCATGAAGCCACTGCTCGCCACGGCGGGCGCATTTGCGCTGCTCGCCCTGCCCGTCGCGGAAGCCGCCGACATGAGCCAGACCGCCCCTGACGCCAATCCGTTGCTCGCCCCGTGGACCGGTCCGTACGGTGGCGTGCCGCCGTTCGAGCGGGTCCAGGTCGATCACCTAAAACCCGCGCTCGAGGCGGGCATGGCGGAGCAACTCGCCGAGATCGACCGCATCGCGAACGATCCGGCGGCGCCGACCTTCGCCAACACGATCGCGGCGTTGGAGCGCTCGGGCCGGACACTCGATCGGGTGTCGACGGTCTACGGCGTCTACAGCTCGACGCTGAACGACGATGCCGTGCAAGCGGTCGAGCGCGAGATGTCGCCGAAACTCGCCGCGTTCAGCGACCAGATCACCCAGAACGCCAAGCTGTTCGAACGCATCGCCCGGGTGTACGACACGCGCGAAACCGCCGGGCTGACGCCCGAGCAGCAGCGCCTCGCCTGGCTCTACTACACGAACTTCGTGCGCGCGGGAGCCAGACTCGATGCGACCGCGAAAAAGCGCCTGTCCGAGATCAACCAGGAGCTCGCCACGCTGTTCACGCAGTTCGGCCAGAACGTGCTCAAGGACGAAAACGAGCAGGTCGTGATGATCGAGCAGGAGGCCGAGCTGGCCGGCCTGTCGCCCGCGCTGCGCGACGGCCTCGCGCAGGTGGCGGAAGCCCGCGGCCAGAAGGGCCGCTGGGCCGTGGCCAACACGCGCTCGAGCGTCGAGCCGTTCCTGACGTACTCCGAGAACCGCGCGCTGCGCGAGAAGGTCTGGCGCATGTTCGTCATGCGCGGCGACAACGGCGGCCCGACCGACAACAACTCCACGATCACACGCATCCTGCAGCTGCGGGCCGAACGCTCGAAGCTGCTCGGCTTCCCGACCCACGCGCACTGGCGGCTCGAGAACTCGATGGCGAAGACGCCGGAGCGCGCGATGGAGCTGATGCAGGCGGTGTGGCCGCCCGCGGTCGCGCGCGTCCGCGAGGAAGTCGCCGACATGCAGAAGATCGCCGACGCCGAGAAGGCCGGCATCAAGATCGAGCCGTGGGATTACCGTTACTACGCCGAGAAGGTTCGCAAGGCGAAGTACGACCTCGACGAGGCCGAGGTCACGCCCTACATGCAGCTCGAGAACCTGCGCGAGGGCATGTTCCACATGGCGAAGGAGCTGTTCGGCTTCGGCTTCAAGCCGGTCGACCCGGCCAAGGTGCCGGTCTACCACCCCGACGTGCGCGTCTGGGAAGTCAACGACGCGCAGGGCAACCTGGTCGGGTTGTGGTACTTCGACCCGTACGCGCGCAAGGGCAAGCGCTCGGGCGCGTGGATGAACGCGTACCGCACGCAGGAGCGCTTCGACGGCGACATCAAGACGATCGTCTCGAACAACTCGAACTTCGTGAAGGGCAAGCCGGGCGAGCCCGTGCTGATCAGCTGGAAGGACGCCGAGACGCTGTTCCACGAGTTCGGCCACGCGCTGCACGGCTTGAGCTCGAACGTGAACTACCCGTCGCTCGCGGGCACCGCGGTGCCGCGGGACTACGTCGAGTTTCCCTCGCAGCTGCTCGAGCACTGGCTCAAGACGCCCGAGATCCTCAACAAGTACGCGCTGCACGTGGAGACCGGCAAGCCGATCCCGCGCGAACTCGTCGCGAAGATCGAGGCCGCGGACAAGTTCAACCAGGGCTTCGACACGGTCGAGTACCTCTCGAGCGCGCTCGTCGACATGAAGCTGCACCTTGCCGGCGCCCGGACGATCGACGCGGACAAGTTCGAGCGCGAGACGCTCGCGGCGCTCGAGATGCCGTCCGAGATCGTGATGCGTCACCGCACGCCGCAGTTCAACCACGTGTTCTCCGGCGACGGCTATTCGGCCGGCTACTACAGCTACCTGTGGTCGGACACGATCACCGCGGACGCCTGGGAAGCGTTCACGCAAGCCGGTGGCGCCTGGGACAAGGACGTCGGCAAGAAGCTCAAGTTGCTGCTGTCGCTCGGCAATACGATCGATCCGGCCGACGCCTATCGTGCGTTTCGCGGTCGCGACCCGGGCATCGGCGCGCTGATGCGCAAGCGTGGGTTCCCGGTGCCGGCCGCGCAGGCGGCCACGCCGGCTGCCCCGTCGGCCAGCAGCCGATAGCGAGTCCGCGCCCCCTCCCGCCACCGCGGGAGGGGGCCCGGCTCATCGACGCCGGAACCAGCCCGTGATGCTGAGCCGCGGCTGCCCGGCGAAGGGGGTCACGAAGCTCACGCTGTGCGGTTGCGGCACGCGAAACACGTTCAGCGCATTGAACGCCGGCGTGTAAGCCTCGGCCACGTGCCCGTCCGCATCGAGGAATTGCAGCAGGCCGCCCCAGTCGCTGCTCCATCGCGGCGTCAGGTTGAGCACGTAGGCCGCGACCCGTCCCTTGGACTCGTCACGGTCATCGTGCGCGGTCAGGAAGTCCCCTGCGCGGTAACGCGTGGCCTGCGCGTCCACGACCGATATCTCGTCGCAACCCGTGATGCGGCGGGCGAACGCCACCATCGCGTCGGAGCGCATCAGCTCGTATGCCAGCATGAGCGGGTGGTCGCGGTGTTCGCCGCGCTCGAAATAGTCCGACAGGGGAAAGTTCTCGAAGCAGTACTGGAACCCGGTCGTGGCCCGCGCCCAGATCGGCGCGCGCAAGGCCAGGCGCTCGGGCTCGGAGAGTGCGTCCACTTGCCACACCGGCACGTCGTAGACTGCGTCGCACTCGTTGTAATGCAGCGTCCAGGGCACGGGCCCCGTCAGCGCCCGATGCACGGCCACCGCCGTCTCGGCCGTGAGGATGCCGGGCACGTGCACGCGGCCGAACCGCTTGAACACGGCGGCGATCGCCTGCGGTTGCAGTCGCGCGTCGAGACGCAACGGAGCGATGTGGGCGGGACTCGCCGTCGCCTGCGACATGGGGTGATTGCGATCCGGGCAGGAGCGTTGTCGCATAATACCGGATCATGAAAAGCCTCCTGAGGACGGCGCTCGGGTCCTGCCTCGTGCTGCTCGCGGCGCAGGCGTCGACGGCGGATGCGCTCGGCGACGTGCGCGGTTGCATGCCGATCGCCGACGACGCTGAGCGTGTCGCGTGTTACGACCGTGCGCTGGGTCGGGGTTCGTCGGCCGCTGCTGCGCAAGCGGCAGAGCCGGCCCCGAGCGCGGCGGCGAGCGACGAGTTCGGGCTGAGCGAGCAGGCCCGTCGTGAACGCGAAGGCGTCGACCTGGCCGACAGCATCGACGGGACCGTCGCCGCGGTCGGGCGCAACACGGCGAATCGCCAGGTCGTCACGCTGCACAACGGCCAGGTCTGGGTGCAGGCGGAGGCCACGACCCGCGTGCGTCTGAAGGCGGGCGACGTCGTGACCATCAAGCGGGCCGCAATGGGATCCTACATCCTGGCCAAGCCGAACCACGGCGCCATGAGGGTCAAGCGCCTGGAGTGAGCGACTCGCTGATCACGAACGCGTATTCCTCGGCGAGTTCCCGCAGGTGCTCGAAGCGCCCGGACTTCCCGCCGTGGCCCGCTTCCATGTTGGTCCGCATGACCAGCAGCCGGCGATCGGTCTTGAGCCGGCGCAGCTTCGCGACCCACTTGGCCGGCTCGAAGTACTGCACCTGGCTGTCCCAGAGCCCGGTCGTCACGAACAGCGCCGGATAATCCTGCGCGGTGACGTTGTCGTACGGCGAGTACGACAGCATGCAGTCGTAGAACGCCTTGTCGTCCGGGTTACCCCACTCGTCGTACTCGTTGGTCGTGAGCGGGATGGTGTCGTCGAGCATCGTCGTGACCACGTCCACGAACGGCACGTGCGCCACGATCCCGCGGTAGAGCTCGGGCGCCATGTTCGCGACCGCAGCCACGAGCAGCCCGCCGGCGCTGCCGCCGCGCGCGAACACACGCTTCGGGTCGCCGTAGCCCGCCGCGACGAGGTGGCGCGTGACGTCGATGAAGTCTTCGAACGTATGTCGCTTCTCGAGCTGGCGGCCGGCCTCGTACCAGCGACGGCCCCGCTCCTGGCCGCCACGCACCTGCGCGACCGCGTGGACGAACCCGCGGTCGAGCAGGGACAGCGTCGACGAGGAGAACACCGGGTCGGACGAGATGCCGTAGGCGCCGTAGCCGGACTGCAGCAACGGCGCCGAATTGTCGCGCCGGAAGCGGTCCTTGCGGTAGACCAGCGCGACCGGGATCCGCTCGCCGTCGCGCGCCGGCACCCAGAGGTACTCGGTTCCATAGCGCGTCGGATCGAAGTCGCCGAGCACCGGCTCCCGCTTGAGCAGGGTCCGCTCGCCCGTGCGCAGGTTGTAGTCGTAGGTCGTGTACGGCGTCGTGAGCGACGTGTACGTGTAACGCACGACCTCGGTGTCCATCTCCTCGTTCGCGCCGAGCGCCATGCGGTACGCCGGCTCGTCCGAATCCAGGTAGAACTCCCGACCGCCGTGCCAGGGCCGGATGCGGACCTTGCGCAGCCCGTCCGCGCGCTCCTCGAGTGCGAGGAACTCCCGGAACACGTCGACGCCGGCGATGAAGACGTCGTCGCGGTGCGGCACGACCTCGCGCCAGTGCTCGCGCCCCGGTGGGGCGTCGACCGGGACTTCCATGATCCGGAAATTGCGGGCCTGCCAGTTGGTGCGGATGATCCAGCGTCCGTCGACGTGGTCCGCCGTGTATTCGTGGCCGCGTTCGCGCGGCACCAGCACGCGGAACCGCAACTCCGGATCGTCGGCGCGCGCATACCGCAGCTCGGACGTGATCGTGCTGCTCGAGTGCAGCAGGATGTATCGCCGGTCCTTCGAAAGCTCGACCGAGGTGTAGAACGACTCGTCGGGCTCCTCGTACACCAGCGCATCCTGCGACGGGTCGGTGCCGAGCACGTGCACGCGCACGCGCAGGCCGAGCAACGTGACCGGGTCCTTCTCGACGTACAGCACGCGGCGGTTGTCGGCCGCCCAGGCCATCGCCTCGTCGACGTTCGGGATCGCGTCGGGCAGCAGCCGGCCGGTCTCGAGCGACTTGAACCGCAGCGTGTGCTGGCGCCGGCCGACGGTGTCCTCGGTGTACGCGAGCAGCCGGTTGTCCTCGCTGACCTCGAGCGCGCCGATGTCGTAGTACTCGAGTCCCCTCGCCTGCTCGCGCAGGTCGATCAGCACCTGCTCCGGCGACTCGAGGCTGCCCGGGCGGCGCGCGAAGATCGGGTACTCGTCGCCCGTCTCGAACCTGCGGTAGTAATACCAGCCGTGGTCGCGGTACGGGACGCTCGAGTCGTCCTGCAGGATGCGCCCGACGATTTCGCGGTAGAGCTCGTCCTCCAGCGGTCGCAGCGCGGCCGTCACGGCGTCGCGGTACTCGTTCTCGGCCCTGAGGTAGGCGAGCACGTCCGGCGAGGTGCGCGTGTCGTCGCGCAGCCAGTAGTAATCGTCGATCCGCGAGCCGTGGGGCGAGGCAACCTCGTGGGGTCGGATCGCCGCGACGGGAGGCTGCGGGCCTGCCTTCACGGTGGCGTCACCGTCGGGCATCGGGGTTCAGACGGCCGCCGGCCCCATGCGCACCGGATGCGTCGCTCGTGTCCCCCCGGACTGGTACAGCGGCAGCATCTTTGGTGCCAGCTTGCCGAGGCGTTCCTGGCGCGTGGCATCGCTGGGATGCGTGCTCAGGAACTCGGGCGGTGCACCGCCGCCGACCTTGCCCATCTTCTGCCAGAGCGTGATCGCGGCGCGCGGGTCGTAACCCGCCTTGGCCGCGAGCTCGATGCCGATCTGGTCAGCCTCGTTCTCGGACGTGCGGCTGTTCGGCAGCTGTATCGCGAGCTGCGCCGCCGCCGCCGCGACCGCCATCGACTGGCCCGGGTTGTCGGTCAGCACGCCGGCGGCGAGTATCCCCGCATTGCTCGCGAGCGCCATCGACATGCGCTCGGCCGTGTGGTTCGCGAGTGCGTGCGCGATCTCGTGCCCCATGACCTGCGCGAGTTCATCGTCGGTCGGGTCGATCTTCTGGATCAGCCCGGTGTAGATCGCCATGCGGCCGCCCGCCATGCACCAGGCGTTGACGGTCTTCGGGTCGTCGATGACCTGCACGCTCCACTGCCACTGGGCGCTCTCGGGGCGCATCCTGACGGCCTGGCCCACGAGCCGCTCGGTGATCACTTCGACGCGGTTCAGCAGCCGCGGGTCAGTCACCAGCTTGCCTTCCTGCTTGTACTTGCCCATTTCCTGCGCGTACGCCTGGCGCGAGGCGCTGATCGCCTGCTGCTCGGACACCAGCATCAACTGCTTGCGCCCGGTGGGGCTCGTCGCACAGGCGGCGACGATCAGCGACGATGCGACGGCGAGCAACGGCTTGCGGATGTTCATTCGTGCACCTGGGTCTGGCCGGCGGGAGACCGGAGAATGATGCACCGCCCCGGGCGGCAGCGGAAAGGCACCGGGACGGTCAATACCGTGCGTCGTCGTGTCAGTACCGGCCTGCCCTGACGGCCGGGACCGGACGCCCCTTCGGGAAACGGCCTCACAGCGACGGTGTCAGCCCCCTGCGGACCGCAGGATCAGCGCACTCTGACGCGCTGGGCACCGCTATCCGCTTCCACGGGGATAGATTCGGCGGGTCGCGCGGGCTGCCCGGAGTTCGCTCGCCAGGTACTCGCTGAGCGCCACGAGCGGCCGGCAGTCGCGGTCGACGGGCCGACCGTCGGCGAGCCGGAACAACTGGCAGTAGTACCAGGACTGCGCCGCGAACGCGTTGAGCGCCCTGGCAGGCAACCAGCGGCTGCGCGGCGACAGCCAGCCACGCTCGCGCACCCGCAGTTGCGCGTCGAGGTCGTCGATGCGCTCGGTCTCCCGCGTGAGCAGGCGGCGGGGGAAGTCCGGCTGCCGGCAGAGCGGTCGTGCCAGGCCGATCGCATCACAATCGCCCGTACCGTCGGCGCCGAGCGCCGCCTCCATCCCCGTGCGACTGCGGAACCCGCCGGTGACCATGAGTGGCATGGTGGCGACCCGCCGAATCGAGGTCGCATAGTCCAGGAAGTACGCCTCGCGCACCCGCGTGCTCGCCCGCACCGGCACGGCGTCCTTCGCGCGTCCCTCGAAGCCGATCAGGCGTGGCTGCTCGTACGTGCCGCCGGAGACCTCCAGCAGGTCGATCGACTCGGAGTTCAACCACTGCACGACCTGCAGGCAATCCTCGTGCGAGAACCCGCCCTTGCGGAAATCGTCGGAATTGAGCTTTACGGCCACCGGGAACTCGGCGCCGACCGTGCGCCGCACGGCACGGACGCACTCGAGCAGGAAGCGCGCGCGGTTCTCGAGCGATCCGCCCCAGGCGTCCGTGCGGCGGTTGGTGACGGGCGACAGGAACGAACTGACCAGGTAACCGTGCGCGCCATGCACCTGCACGCCCGTGAATCCGGTTTCGCGCACCACGCTGGCCGCGTGCGCAAAGCGCTCGATCAGGTCGAGGATTTCGTCCTCGGTCAGCGCGCGGGGGGTCGCATAGTTGCCCAGCAGGTCCAGCTGCACCGCCGAGGGCGCGACCGGGCGTCCGGTCACGTACCTGGGCGACTGCCGGCCGGCGTGCGCGAGTTGCACCCAGAAGTGATTGCCTGCCGACGTACCGGCGCGGGCCCACGCAGCGAGCCGCGCGCGGGCCTCGGCGTCGAACGTGCGCGGCTCCGACCGGTCAATGGCGACGTTGGCGGGGCGCTCGAGGTCGAAACGATCGACCTGCACGTTGCCCGTAATCAGCAGGCCTGCCCCGCCTTCGCTCCAGGCGCGGTACAGTCGTTCGTGGCGTGGCGTGGCACGCAGCCACGCGTCGGCCACGCCCTCGGTCATCGCCGCCTTGGCGAGCCGGTTATGCAGCCTGGCGCCGCAGGGCAGCTCAAGCGGCTGTGCCAGCCGATCGGTCATGCACGTTCATCGGTCATGTACATTCTCCGCCCCGGCGGCTGTATCATCGACGGCTCGAAAACCAGGGGAAGCCGGCGCGGCACTCGCCTCGCGCCGGAGCGAGGGAAAACCATGCTGACGCGAGACAAACTCACGCCCATCCAGTGGCAGGCCGTGCGCAATACGCCGCACCACGTCGTCATCGCCGTGTCCGCGTCGGGCGGCAGCCCATTCGACGAGATGCTCGAACGCGCGGCGGGCCTGCAGGGCATCGTCGATGCCGGAAACAGCACGCATCCGCTCGTGAGCGAGATCGCGGTCAGCGTGCACATCATGGGGGCGCAGGACGACATCCGGCGCTGGTACTACACGCTGGAGGACCATCACCGTACGCCCCAGAGCCTGCAGGAGAAGGCGCTCGAGACGACGCGGCACGCACTCGAGGCGCTCGGCACGCACGGCACGCCGGAAGACCTCATGCATTACGGCGAGTTCGTGCTCTCGCTCGCGAACCGCGTGGCACGCGCCGCGCGCGAAGGCGACCTGATGGGGCTCGGCGGCGAGCTCGTCAGCGTCAGCGAGCGCAGGTTCATCGAACGTCTCGACCAGCTGATCCGCGATCGCCGGGACCGGGCGGGGCAGGGGCCGATCGAGATTCCGGTCACTTGAACAAGGGGATAGGGCATGCCCCTATCCCCTGGTCCTTCCCTCAGGCCTTCACGGTCGCCGCGACCGTCCTCTTCCTGCGATCCCCCACCAGGTAGGCGGCGAGCGCCGGCAGCAGCAGGATCGCGCCGAACGCATTCACCAGGAACATGAAGGCGAGCAGGATGCCCATGTCCGCCTGGAACTTGAGCGCCGAGAAGATCCAGGTCGCGACCGAAATGGTCATGGTCGCCGCCGTGAAGATCGAGGCCGTGCCGCGCTGCTTGAGCGCCTCGACGAACGCGTCCTTCAGCACGAGGCCGTTGTCCTCCATCTCGTGCTTCATGCGCTCGAACAGGTAGATGCCGTAGTCGACGCCCACGCCGACACCGAGCGCGACGACCGGCAAGGTGTTCACCTTGACGCCGATGCCGAGCATCGCCATCAGCCCGTTGCAGAGCACCGTCACGAGGGCGAGCGGCAGGATGATGCAGAGCGTGATCGGGAACGACCGGAACGTGATCAGGCACAGCAGCATCACGGACGCGAACAGCGCGAGGTTGACCCACTTGTCGGCGGCCTCGACGGCCTCGTTCGTCGCCGCCATGACGCCGACGTTGCCGCTCGCGAGCCGGAAGGTCATGCGCTCGGTGTCGCCACCGCCCGCCTTGAACGCCTTCACCTTCTCGACGATGTGCTCGATCGTCTGCGCCTGGTGGTCGGTCGTGTAGATGCTGATCGGCATCGCCGTGCAGCGCGAGTTCATGAACTCGTTGCCGAGGCGCGTGGCGTAGCCGACGCCCTGTGCGATCTGTGCGCGGCTCTCGGGCAGCATGCGCCATTTCGAATAGGTCTCCGCGAACGACTGCGTGATCGTCTTGACGAAGCCGGAGAGGCTGCGCACCGTCGCGACGCCGTCGACCTGCCGCATCTGGAACTCGAAATCCTCGATCCTGTCCATCACGTCGCGGTCGACGCAGGGCGAATCCTCGTCGCTCTCCGGCTTCGCCTCGGCGATGACCTGCAGCAGGTCGACGCCGATCGCGAAGTGGCTCGTGATCATCTCGACGTCCTGGTTGTAGCGGGAATCCGGCCGCAGCTCCGGCACGCCCTTGCCGAGGTCGCCGATGTGCAGTTGCCGTGCCTGCGAGATGCCGAACGCCAGCAGCGCCACGCCGAACAGGATCGGCACCCACGCGATGCGCTTGGTCGCGAGCGGGCCGATGCGTTCCCAGAGCCAGTCGCCCGCCGTCTCCTTGCCCGCGAGCTTCGACGCCTGTTCCGGCGTGAACTTGTAGTACGAGAGCAGGATCGGCAGCAGCATCTTGTTGGTGATGATCATCACCGTGACGCCGATCGTCGCCGTGTATGCGAGTTCGCGCACGATCTCGATCTCGACGAAGGCGATGACCATGAAACCGAGCGCGTTGGCGAGCAGCGCCATCGCGCCGGGAATGAAGAGCTTCTGGAACGAGTGCGTCGACGCCGTGATGCCGTCGGCACCGTGCAGCGTCTCGAGCTTCCAGGCATTGGTCATCTGCACCGCGTGCGACACCGCGATCGAGAAGATCAGGAATGGCACGAGGATCGACATCGGGTCGAGCCCGAGGCCGAAGACCGGCAGCAGCCCGAGCAGCCAGATCACCGGGACGATCGCGCAGATCAGCGCGAGCGCCGTGATCATCAGCGAGCCCGAGTACCAGTACAGCAGCACCGAGGTGATCACGAACGCGACGCCGAAGAACAGCAGCACGCCGGCCGCGCCGCGTGCGATGTCGCCGACCGCCTTGGCGAAGCCGATCACGTGGACCGTCGTGTCGCCCTGCTCGTACTTCGCACGGATCTTCTCGAGCTCCCCGGCCACGACCTGCAGGTCCAGGCGCTCGCCGGTCTCGGGGTCGTTCTCCATGAGCGTGGCGACGACCATGGCCGAGGTGTGGTCGTTCGAGACGAGTCGGCCGATCCAGTCGGACTTGCGCAGGTTCTCGCGCACCAGCTGCAGCTGCTCGGGCGTGCCCGCGAAGTCGGCTGAGACGATGTTGCCGCCGCGGAACCCGTCCTCCACGACCTCGTTGTAGCGGACGTTCGGCGTGAACAGCGAGGCGACCGAACTGCGGTCCACGCCCTTGATGTAGAAGACCTCCTCGGTGACCTTGCGGAGCTTCTCCATGAACTCCTTTTCGTAGATCTCGCCGTCGGTGTTCTTGAGCGCGACGAGCACCTTGTTCGCGCCGCCGAAGTCCGACTGGTAGTGCAGGAACGTCTGCATGTACTCGTGCTTGAGCGGGATCATCTTGGTGAATGCCGCCTGCACGCGCAGCTGGCTCGCCATCGCCCCGAGCAGGATCGTGATCAGGATGAACAGGATCAGCAGCGGCTTCCGGTGGTGGAAGATCCAGTACGAGATCTTGCCGACCCAGTCGGCCGAGAACTGCTGCCGCCGGATCTCCGTGCCGTCGCCGTTGCCGTTGCCGTTGCCGTCGCCGTTGCCGTCGCCGGGGCGGTGGGTGGTGTCATTCGCCATGTGCGCTCCTTGCTCGCCCGTCAACGACGCGCGAGCCAGTCCGGGTCGAGCGTCGTGATGCCGCTCTCGCCCGCCAGGATGATCTTGCCGTCGGCCTCCGCGAGGCTCGAAAAGCCGCGTCCGCCGGGCGCCCAGTGCAGGTTGAGCGTGCGTCCGCCGTCACTGCTCATCGCCAGCAACCCCGAATTGCCGACCAGCAGGACACGCCCGTCGCCGAGCACCTTGCCACCGTTGAACGACGCCGTCGTGTCCAGCGGAACTTCGGTCCACGTCGCGCCCACGTCCGTCGAACGGTAGACGTTGCCGCGCATGCCGAAGGCGAGTACGGCGCCGTCGGCAGCCGCGATGGCACCGAAATACGAGCCGACGTACGGCGAGGTGATCGCGGTCCAGGTGGTGCCGCCGTCGTCGGATCGCGCGAGCGTGCCGGACTCACCGACGAGCACCAGCGAGTTACCGACCGGGACCACCTGCGAGATGTGCCATTCGAACTCCTCGTTCATCACCGTGCGCCGCTGCCACGAGCGCCCGGCGTCGACCGAGTCGAAATACATGCCGAACGCGCCGTACGCGGCGAAATGGTCACCGCCCAGGCTCACGACGCCGAGCAGGGATTCCGGCTCGGCTTCGGGCAGCGGCACGTGTGTCCACGTTTCGCCGCCGTCCTCGGTGCGGACCACGGCGGCGCCGTGGCCGACCGCGACACCCATCTTCGGGTCGCGGAACGCGACGCCGGTCAGCGTGCGCGTCACCGGCGTCTCGCGCGCCCGCCAGGTCTGGCCCGCGTCGTCGGAGACCAGCGCGAAGCCGCGCTCGCCGACCGCGACGAGCCGGTCGCCGGCTCGCGTAATGTCGACCAGGATGATGCGGTCGGGGCGGATTTCGACGACGGTCTTGTTACGCGCAGGCGGGCTTGCCGGCTCCTCCTGGCCGCGGGCCGCAGGCAAGCCAGCGAGGCATGCGACCAACCCGACGCACGCCACTCGAATCCACTGTGTCATGAAGATTCTCCGTGCAGCCTGCCGGCTGCTCCGCAGTCGTCCGCGCCGCGCGCGTGCGCGGCCCCCCGCTGCGTTGCCCCTCTTCTTGTCTTGTTCTGGGACGGCGACGCCGGTCAGGGGACCGACGCCGCCGCCACGATCACGATGCCCGGCCCCGCGCCGGGGCCTGCGTCACTTGGTGCCGAGACGGCGCAGCGCGTCCGGCTGAAAATCTGCCCACTTGCCAGTCTGGCCGAACTTCCACGGCGTCCTGCTCTCGTTGTCGAGGCCCGCGAAGTAGTAGCCGCCGCTGTTGAGGTCATACCAGGTATTGGCGCGGTACCACGGCACTTTCGCGTCGTAGAACTGGATCATCGGGTGGACGCCGATGCGCCAGAGCTGCTTGCGCGTGTCGTACGCGTCTTCGTAGACGACCGTCCAGGTGTCCTCGTCGACGAAGAACACGCGCTTGCCGTAGATGTGCTTGCTGCCCGACTTCAGGTTGGCTTCGACCTGCCAGACGCGGTGCAGCTCGTAGCGCATCAGGTCCGGGTTCGGCGCGCCCTTGCGGACGATGTTTTCCTTGTACTTGAGGCTCTTGTCCGAGAGCTTGTATGCGTTGTACGGGATGTAGATTTCCTTCTTCCCGATCAGCTTCCACTCGTAGCGGTCCGGCGCGCCGTTCCAGGCGTCGAACTGGTCCGAAGTGCGCATGCCCTCGGTGCCGTCGGTGAAATTGTCGTAGGCGAGGTCCGGGGCGCGGCGCACGCGGCGCTGGCCGGCGTTGTAGATCCACGCCGAGCGGGTCTGCTTCACCTGGTCGAGCGGCTCGTGCACGAGGAACACTGTGCCCTCGAGCGTCGCCGGCGCCGTGAAGCCCGAGCGGAACACCAGCAGCAGGTTGTCCTGCTGCTGGTCGAGGTTCGCGTTGAAGATGCGGAACTCGCGGGCGCCGATGCGGTAGTAGTCGCCGTTCGCGCGCACCGGGAAGCTGTGGTACTCGCGGTCGAGGCCGCCACCGAGGTACCGCTGCTGGTGGTTCCACATCACCTCGAGACCGCTCTTCGGGATCGGGAACGGCACGGCCGCGCGGCCGCCCGTGATGCCGAATCCCTGCAGGTCGAGCGCCGGCGACTTGGCCTTCACTTCCTCGTAGACCGCGTCCGGATAGCACGCCGTGCGCCGCGTCTCGTAGACCGGCATCTTGAACGCGTCGTTCTTCTCGAGCAGCGCGATCGTGCCGGGCGTGAGCTGCTCGCGGTACTGCGCCATGTTCGCCTTGGTGATGACGAACTTGGGCTTGTCGCTCGCGAACGGGTCCGTGTAGCCCTTGCTGGCGGCCCAACCCGACGGCGGTGCGCACAGGCCGCCGCTCCAGGCCGGGATCGTACCGTCCTTGTTGGCGCCCTTTTCGGCTCCGACCGGCGTCAGGTCCGCGCCCAGGCGCGCCGCTTCGGCGGCAGAAAGTTTCGCGTACGCCGGCATCGCTGCGGCGACGAGACCCGCCGCCGCGACCGCGGTGGCGAGGATCCGGTTGATCGTCTTCATCTGTGTCTCTCCTGGAATCAGAACGTCACGCTGAACGACGCCGAGTAGTAGTCGCGGTCGAACAGCGGATCGAAGTTCTCGTCGTCGTAGTCGACGTAGTTCAGGTCGACAAGGTACTTCTTGTTCAGGTTGAACCGCAGGCCCAGGCCCAGGGTCTTGCGGTCCTCGTTGAACGCCGGGTCCATCGACACGCCTTCCACGTCGTGCAGCCAGAACACGCTCGGCGTCACCGTGATACCCGAATTCATGACGTTGTTGTAATCCATCGACACACGCAGGCGATAGCCCCACGCGAAGTCGGTGACGTAACCGTCGTTCTTGCAGCCGATCGGGTGCGGGTTGTAAAGCGTGTTAGCGAACGGAACCGGCAGGCCGACGAACGTCGGCGAGCACAGGTTGCCGAGGCTGGCGCCCCCCAGCGTGGGCTGTCCGGCCGGGCTGCCGCCCGGGCCGTAGGCGGCGCTCGATCCAGTGCCGTACATGAAACCACGGCCGTAGCGGATGCCCCCCTCGGTGTAGTCGGGCACGTTGTTCCACTGCGCGCCCGCCTCGCCCACCAGCGCGAGGGTCTCGGCGCCCACGAAGTTGCTGAACGTCTTGACGAAGTTCGCCTGCAACTGCCGCTTGGTGAAGGTTTTGTGGCCGGTCAGGTAGGTGCCCGCGCTCTGCGCCTGCGCCGCGGCCGCCTTGTCCCGGTACGGGCCGATGCCGAGCACGCCGGCACCGACCAGGTCGTTGCCGTTGACCATGACCGGGATGTTCTCCTGGTAGCTGAACTCGGCTGAAGTCGACCAGCCGAACAAGTTGGTGGCCGCGCTGACGCCGAAGATCCGCAAGTCTTCGGGGTATTCCCAGAAGCTCTTGCCGGACTCGAGGTCGATGTTGATGCCGCTCGCCGCGAGCGCCGCCTCGATGCCCTTCTCGGGCCCTGGCATCAGGCTGCGCAGCAGCGTCGTCGAACCGGGCACGCGCCAGTACGGGCCGTAGGCGTCGTTGCCGACGATACCCTGTGCCTGCAACGCGGCGAACACCGGTGCGGGCAGGTCGTTCGGGTTGGTCCCCGTGATGCTCGCGGCCACCGGCAGGCGGCTGTGGATCTGCATCGCATACAAACCGAGCTCGGTGTCGAGCGCGTCGATCGGAATCCGGAACGAGATGCCGAGCTGCCCCATGTCGTCGGCCTCGCGGCCCTGGATCCCGGGGACGTAGGTGCCGGCGAACTGGCCCGCGACCTGCCACGGCTGCGAGCCGAGCTGCGGCACGGTCGGGAACGCGGTGCCGGGCGCCAGGTTGCCGAGCTGGCCGCCGACCACCGTGACGCTCTCGCAGGAGCCCGGATCGGCGCCGATCTGCGTGCTGGTCACGGAGAAGTACGTGCCGCAGGCGTCCACCGAGGTGTTGTTCCACTCGAGCTGGTAGAACGCCTCGACCGAACCCCAGTTGAAGCCCCAGTTGGCGTAGGCAGCCCACACCGGCAGCAGGATTTCCTTGAGCTCGGCGCCGGCGCGGCGGGCCGCCGGCACGTCGATCGGGTTAATCTGGTTCACGCCCTGGATGAAGATGCTCTCGCCCCAGTTGATCACCTGGTTGCCGAGACGCACCTGCACGTCGGAATCGTGCACGGCGAACGAGCCGTAGACGTAGGCGTCGAGCAGGTACGCGTTGGTGAACTTCTGCTCGTCCTCGAAGCCCTCGTCGCTGAGCTTCGCCTCAGGCCAGAGGTTCTGACCGGCCGGCGACACCGGCAGGCAGTTCGCCGGGTTGGCGCCCGGGAACGTGCAGGGCAGGAAGCCGGGCACCGGGCCCAGCCCCGGGCGTACGCCGTTGTAGTTGTTGGCCTGGCTGCCCACGCGCACTTCGTTGTTCTCGAGCGCGTAGTCGTACCAGAACTTGGCGCGCACCAGCGCGCCGAAACGGCCCTTCTTGTATTCCAGGTCCGTGATGATCTTGGCGGGCGCCGAGAACATGTCGCCCTTGTCGAAGTTCAGGTTGGCATCACCGGCCGCATGGTTGCCGGCCAGGCCGTCCTTCGGGCCCACGGGCGTACCCGGGATCAGGTTGGGGGTGTAAAGGCCGATCAGCGATCCGTCCGCGCGCGTGTAGAGCCAGCGGCTCGGCTCCTCGGCACGGAAACTGGCGCCGACGGAAACCGTCGTGTTCCAGTTCAGCTTGGCGCCGTCCTCGAAGTCGAATTCGAGCGCTGCGGCCCCGCCCGCGTAGGACGCGAGCACCGTGCCGATCACTGCGGCCAGCACCGTGCTGCGGCCATTCTTCGTTTCGATCGTCATTACAAATCCCCCAGTTGCCTGTGAGTCCAATTCCGTCACTCGGGACCCATCACGGGTCCCCGACCACGTACGCGGCATCCCTTCGTCCTCCCCCGGGGCCGGCAATGCGTCTTGTGCGCAGGGCTTGGCCGGTCCGGGCCGTCGTCGCATCTGACACGGGCAGCTTTGAGAGGCTAGACCCGGCATGCAACAACCACAGTAGTGAGTATCCGAAATACCACTACCGATGAACCCCGTTGCGCAAGGTTGCCAGCCACCAGACCACCTGACAACTGAAGCGAGCGTTGCATTTTCGCCATGCAGCAAGCCGGAGCTCGGTTTTGCGTTGCAGCAACGCGATGGATCGACGCCAGCGAGCGACCGGCCGACGCGCACGGCAACGCCGATTGCACGATGATTGGCGCATGAGCGCACGATCGCGCTCGCCCCCTTTTCCGACCGAAGGACGCTTCCCCGATGCATCCAACCCTGCGCACCCTGGTGGCGCTCGTCGCCACGCTCGCGAGCGTTACTGCGCTCGCGGCCGAGGACTGGCTCGCCCAAAGCAACGCCAACGCCCAGCCCCTGCTCGAGATCATGGCCCGCTATGCCCCCGAACAGGCCTCCGCACTGGGCGTCGAAGGCCACGACGAGGAAATCTTCGATCTCAAGCCGCGCTACGACGAACGATTCGAGGCCGACCTCGAGCGGGTCGCCACGGAACTCGAGTCGCGGATCGCGACTGCGGCCGATCCGCGCGTCAAGCAGGACCTGCGGATCCTGGTGCAGGCGGCGCGCGAGCAGGTCACGACCTCGCGGCTGAACCGCCAGTACATGCTGCCGTGGTTCGACGTCAACGAGACCTTGTTCCGCAGCTTCGAGCGGTTGCTCGACGCGCGCGTCGACGCGAAGCGCTACCCCGCCGCGCTTGCGCGCTTGCGCAAGTACACCGGCCGGGAGCCGGGCTACGAGCCGTTCGTCGAACTGGCGCAGCAACGCATGCGCGAGCGCTTCGCCACCGCGGGCCTGACCGGACCGTGGACGGTCGAAATCGACCAGTCGCTCGCGAACCAGGCCCGCTACGTGGACGGCGTCCGCGAGGCGTTCAGGAAGAGCGGCCTCAAGGGCTGGGAAAAGGACTTCGCGGCGCTCGAAGGCCAGCTGAGCCGGCACGCCGACTGGGTGCGCAAGGAAATGCTGCCGCGGGCGCGCAAGGACAACCGGCTGCCGCCCGCGATCTACGCCGACAACCTGCGCGGTTTCGGCGTCAAGGTCGAGCCGCAGCAACTGATCGACCGCGCGCTGGTCGGCTTCGTGCAGACACGCGACGAGATGCAGGCGATCGCGCGACTCGTGGCGGCCGAACGCAAGCTGCCGTCGAGCGACTACCGCGACGTGCTGCGCGCGCTCAAGCGGGAGACCATTCCCAACGACAAGCTGCTCGCGACCTACCAGGCGCGACTCGCGACCGTCGAGGACATCATCCGTCGCGAGAAGGTCGTCTCGCTGCCGCAGCGCGCGGCGGTGATCCGGCTCGCGAGCGAGGCCGAATCGGCGTCGATCCCCGCGCCGCACATCAGCCCGCCGCAGCTGATCGGCAATACCGGCCAGAACGCGGAATTCGTGCTGCCGCTCGACAACCCCAACGCCACGCCCGGCGCCCGCATGGATGATTTCACGTACGACGCGATCACGTGGGCGCTCACGGTGCACGAGGCGCGGCCCGGGCACGAACTGCAGTTCGCGCGCATGATCGAGGCCGGGGTGTCGATCCCCCGGGCGGTCTTCGCGTTCAACAGCGCCAACGTCGAAGGCTGGGGGCTGTACGCCGAGGCGGTCATGAAGCCGTACCTGCCGCTCGACGGACAGCTCGCGACGTTGCAGATGCGTCTGATGCGCGCCGCACGCGCATTCCTCGATCCGATGATCAACCTCGGCCAGATCACGCCGCAGGATGCGCAGCGTTTCCTCCAGCAGGAGGTCGTGCTCTCCGAGCCGATGGCCAAGCAGGAGGCGGACCGATACAGCTTCCGCGCGCCCGGCCAGGCCACGTCGTATTTTTACGGCTACGAACGCCAGCAGGCGATTCGCATCAGGGCCGAAATGGCGCTCGGCGATAAGTTCGACGAGCTGAGCTATCACGACTTCATCGTGAGCCAGGGGCTGCTGCCGCCCGAGGTGCTCGAACAGGCCGTGCTCGAGGAGTACGTGGCACAGAGGAAGTGATTAGCGGATAGCGGATAGCGGATAATAGGCAGCCAACTGCGTCGCCGTGCGGCGCAGCCGCGGCTTTACTAACCGCTAACCGCTAACCGCTCTTCACTTTCCTCGCTGGCCGCAGGAAGAACTTCACCGCTTCACGCGCCAGTTCGTCGACGTCGAGAGCTCCGTTCGGCGAGTACCAGCGCGCCATCCAGTTGAGCGCACCGAAGAGCAGCAGCGCGTCGATGCGGGTGCGGCCAGGCCAGTCCCCGGCGCGCTGCAGCTCACCAATCGTCTTTTTCCAGACAGCTTCGTAGCGCCGCAGCGGCGCGGTCACGCGCGGAATCGCCGCAGGCTCGAGCGAGCGCCATTCGTAGAGCACGACGGGGATGAAGTCCTGCCCCGGCGCGAGGATCGTGTCGAGGTGAGTCCGCACGAGCGCCTCGAATTTCCGGCGCGGTGACAGGTCCCGTCGGGCGATCGCCACGATGCGCGCGAGCGCGTCGTTGAGACCTTCCTCCATGACCGCGACCAGGATGTCCTGCTTGGTCGGGAAGTGATAGACCCAGCTGCCCGACTGCAGGCCGGTCGCCTGCGCGATGTCGCGGACCGACGTGCCGTCGTAGCCCTTCTCGCGGAACAGCCGCGCGGAGGCGCGCAGCAGCTGCCGCCGCCGGCTGTCCTCGTCGTCGGGCGCCGCGCGCGGCCGGCCTCGCGTGGCCATCGGGTTCAGTACCCGAGCTGGCGCGCAGCGAGATCCTTCATGATCTCCTCCGCTCCGCCGCCGATCATGTTGACCTTGACCTCGCGGTAGATGCGCTCGGAGCGGGTTCCACGCACGTACCCGAGGCCGCCGAGGGTCTGTACCGCAGCGTCGGCACAGAACTGCATCGTGCGCGTCGCGGTGTTCTTGGCCATGCAGATCGAGGCCACGACCGCAGGGTCGGTCGTCGGTTCGTGGTCGAGTCGCCAGGCGACGTCCTCGAGTACTGCGCGCGTCGCCTCGATGCGCGCGAGCATGTCGACGAAACGGTGACGAACGACCTGGTGGTCGATCAGGCGCTGCCCGAAGGTCCTGCGTTCCCGTGCCCAGTCGAGCGCCTCCGCGTAGCACACCCACGCGAATCCGAGTGCGTTTGCCGCGAGCGAAAAGCGCTCGGCGTTGAAGTTCTGCATGACCGCGCGAAAGCCCTCGCCTTCGGCGCCGATCAGGTTCTCGACCGGCACGCGCACGTCGTCGAATCGCAGGTGCGCGGTGTCGGACGCCCACCAGCCCATCTTCTGCAGGGTCGTGCGGGTGAAGCCGGGCCGCTCGCGCTCGATCAGCAGCAACGAGATCCCGTGTGCGCCGCGTGCCTCGGCCTCGGTGCGGACCGCCACCGTGAAGACGTCCGCGCGCACCCCGGAGGTGATGAACGTCTTCTCGCCCCGGACGAGATAGTGGTCTCCCTCGCGTCGCGCCGTCGTGCGCAGCGCCGCCACGTCCGATCCACCCGACGGCTCCGTGATCGCGAGCGCGGCGATCCATTCGCCCGCGAGCAAACGCGGCAGGACGCGTTGCTTGAGTTCGGCCGAGCCGAGCGCGGCGATCGGGGGCGCCGCGATCGTGTGCGACATCAGCGAGGCGAGCACGCCGCCGGCGCCGCACTGCGCGAGTTCCACGCAGCAGATCAGCCGGTGGAACGCGTCAGCCTCGGGGATGCCGCCGTATTCCGCGGGAAACCCCAGCCCGAGCAACCCCGCGTCGGCCGCTTTCGCGTACAGCTCGCGTGGAAACTCGCCTGCTTCGTCCCAGCGCGCGACGTGCGGAACCAGCTCGCGCGCCACGAACCGGCGCACGGTGTCGCGAAATGCCACGTGTTCGGGCGTGAGCAGCGCCGGGTTGAGCCGGAGTGGGTCCATCGACCCATCGTAGGGCCGCCTCTTTATTCAAGCAAGCGCTTGATCTACGATCGGCCCTCGCCCGTCGCGGAGCCGTCATGCCGGTCTTCAGGTCCACGCTCGATCCCACCAGCGCCTCGTTCCTCGAGAACCGCGCACACATGCTCGGGCTGATCGAGCGGCACGACGCGTTGCGCGAGCGTGCGGCGACTGCGTCGAGCCGTGCCGGCCCGCGGTTCGCGAAGCGCGGGCAACTGCTGCCGCGCGAACGCCTCGCGCTGCTGCTCGACGCAGGCGCTCCGTGGCTCGAGTTGTCGGCCTGCGCGGGTTTCCTGCTCGACGTGCCGGACCCGGACAGATCCGTGCCCGGCGGCGGCCTGCTGGCCGGAATCGGCGTGATCAGCGGCGCGCACTGCCTCGTCGTGGTCGACGACTCCGGCATCGAGGCCGGTGCGCTGCAGCCGATGGGTCTCGAGAAATTCCAGCGTGCGCAGCAGCTCGCGCTGGAGAACCGGTTGCCGTTCGTGCACCTGGTCGAATCGGCCGGCGCCAACCTGCTGCGCTATCGGGTCGAGGACTTCATCTTCGGCGGTTCGCACTACGCCCGGCTCGCACGGCTCTCGGCCGCGGGCATCCCGGTGCTCACCGTCGTGCACGGCAGCGCGACGGCCGGCGGTGCCTACATGCCGGGGCTCTCCGATTACGTCGTGATGGTGCGCGACCGGGCCCGCGCGTTCCTGGCCGGGCCGCCGCTGCTCAAGGCCGCCACGGGCGAGATCGCGACCGAGGAGGACCTCGGCGGCGCGCTCATGCACGCGTCGGTCTCGGGCCTCGCCGAGTATCTCGCCGAAGACGACGCCGACGCGATCCGGGCCATGCGCGACCACCTCGCGCGCCTCGCCTGGCGGCGCCATGAACCTCCACGCCCCGAAGGTCGTGCGCCGCGTTTCGGAATGGACGAACTGCTGGGCGTCATGCCGGTCGACGGCCGCAAGCCGGTCGACATGCGTGAGGTGCTCGCGCGGCTCTGCGACGACTCGGACTTCAGCGAATTCCAGGCCACCTACGGCGCGGCCACAGTCTGCGCCCACGCCTCGATCTCCGGCCAGCCGGCCGCGTTCATCACCAACAACGGTCCGCTCGACCCGGCGGGCTCGGCCAAGGCGACGCACTTCATCCAGCAGTGCTGCCAGAACGACTTGCCCATCGTGTACCTGCAG
>DASUMQ010000071.1:0-10283 GCA_036277615.1 Steroidobacteraceae bacterium | reverse complement strand
ACCACGCGGCGATCGAGCACGAGCGGCCCGACGTCGGCTGGCTCGAGGCGCACACGGAGAACTACTTCCACGACGGCGGTCCTGCCGTCCGTGCGCTCGAACGACTGCGGACGCACTACCCCCTGAGCCTGCACGGCGTCGGGCTCGGCCTCGGTTCGGTCGACCCGCTCGATCGCGAGCACTTGCGGCGCGTGCGGGAGGCCGTGCGCCGCTTCGAACCATCGCTGGTGAGCGAGCACGCCTGCTGGACCCACGTCGACGGGGAGCACTTCAACGACCTGCTGCCATTGCCGCACACCGACGAGGCGGTGGAACACCTCGCCGCGCGCGTCCGCGAAGTGCAGGATTTCCTCGGTCGACAGATCCTCGTCGAAAACCTGAGTGCCTACGTCGGGTTCGCAGGAGCGCCGTTGAGCGAGGGTGAGTTCCTCGCGGCGCTCGTCGAGCGGTCGGGCTGCGGTCTGCTCCTCGACGTCAACAACGCCTATGTGAACGCGGCCAACCTCGGTCTCGACGTCGACGCGTTCTTCGACGCACTGCCCGTCCGCGCAGTGCACGAGATCCACCTCGCCGGTCACTCACGACGGCGCTTCGGCGCGCAGGAACTGCTCATCGACGACCACGGCTCCGAGGTATGCGCCGCGGTGTGGACGCTTTACGAGCGCGCGCTGCGACGGTTCGGGCCGATTCCGACGCTGATCGAGTGGGACAACGACGTGCCGGCCCTGGCAACGCTGGTCGCCGAGGCGAATGCCGCCGACGCGCGGCTGCGCACGGTGCGCGCCCATGCCGCCTGAGCGCGACGCGCGCGGGCTGGCCACGGTGCAGCGCGCGATGGCGCACGCGCTGCGCCCATCGGTCGAGTCCGTCTCCTCGCACGCTGAGTTCGCAGGTCCGGCGAACGTTGCCGTGTCGGACCGGCTCGCCGTGTACGCCAATAACGCCCGCCAGTTCTTCCACGGCGCGCTGGCGCTGACCTATCCGGTGCTGCGACGTCGGGTCGGCGAGGACTTCTTCCGGCAGCTCGCCCACGAGTACCGCGCCGTGCACCCCTCGCGCAGCGGCGACCTGCACTGGGTCGGCGAGGCCTTCCCCGGCTGGCTGGTCGCGCGGCTCCACGACACCGAGTACGCGTGGCTCGCCGACCTCGCGCGGCTCGAGTGGGCCTGCGAGGAAGCCGTGGCCGAGGCCACCGAACCCGCCTTAGCGCTGGCGATTCTCGGCATGTTGCCCCCCGAGGCGCTCGACGGTGCGCGACTTCGCTTGCAGCCCTCGCTGCGACGGGTCGAGTCGCGCTGGCCGATCTGGTCTGTCTGGCAGGCAAACCAGAACGAGGCGACGGCTGCGCCCGTGGACCTCGCCGCAGGACCGGAACGTTGCGCGTGCGTCTGCACGAGCGACGATGGCGTGGCGGTCTACCGCCTCGATGTCGAAGACTACGCCGTGCTCGGGGAATTGCACGGCGGCGCGACGTTCGCCGAGGCGGTGGCCCGGTCGAATACGTCGCCGGACGTGCTGGCCCGCCTCGTCGCGTGGGCGTTCGGCGAAGACCTCGTCGTCGCCGTCAATCCATCCGCTCCGGCTTGACGCCGAGCAACCGTCCCTCGTCGTCCACCTCGCAGCTGAGCTGGATCGGCTGGCAGCAGACCTGGCAGTCCTCGACGTGGCTGAACGAGCCTGCGGACAAGTCCACCAGCGTTTCGAATCGCTCCCAGCAGTACGGGCACAGAATCGACACGAACTCCGTCGTCAGGCGCGAGCGCTCCGGGCTGTCGGGCTCGTAGACCGGCTCGAGTCCGTACAGCTCGTCGATCACGTCCGCGTCCGTCGCCGAAACGCGCCGCTTCAGGTGTTCGAGCGCGGGAATGTTTCGCCGCTTCATCGACTCACTTTACCACTCGATCCAGCGCCCGTTGCGCGATCGCGTGATAGCCGGGCCGGGCCTTCTGATACACGCGGCGTGCCAGCTGGGCGCCTTGCGGCGTCTTCATCAGGTCCGCGTACAGCGGGCGGATCAGTTTCAGGCGACCGATGCCCGTCAGGTAGCGCTCGAGCGCCGGCTCGAGCCCGGGATAGCCGCTCGCGAGCGCGAGCCGGTACCAGGCGTGCGCGACCTCCGCATTCGGCGACTCGGTGAGGCCGAACCGTCGATCGAGCTCTGCGAGACGCTCGACTGCCTGTGGCCGCGACACGCCGTTGAGGAACTGCAACCACTCCTGCACGGTCCAGCGCTGCGTTTCGAGGGCCGCGGTCGGCAGTTCGCCGCTTTCCCATCGCGCGCGCTGTGCGTCCACGCGTGCGAACGCGTCGGATCTCACCAGCAACGCATCCTCGGGAAAGCCCGGCTCGTCGATCCAGCGATGCAGGAATCCGGCATCGATCCGCGTCGGGTCCGCCGCGATCAAGCCATCCAGCAGCGCGCGCACGAACTGCGGTGTCGTCACGCTCGTGAACGCGTGCTCGTCGAACCATCGTTGCAGGAACGAGTCGAGCGCCGCGCGACCGTACAGTCGCTCCAGCTGGTACAGGAACAGCGCCCCCTTTTCGTAGGCAACGCTCGACCCCTCCTCGCCCAGATGTGTGCTGAGGTCCGGGGCGAGCGCGCCGCGCCACTCCTGCCCGGGCGGCAGTTCCGCGAGCGCCGTCCGCAAGTCCTGCAAGCCGACACCCCACTCCATCCTTGCGCGCTCGTCGCCGTAGACGGCCTCCATGATCCGGCGCTCGAAGTACGTCGTGAATCCTTCGTTGAGCCAGCTGTCGCGCCAGGTCGCATTGGTGACGAGGTTGCCCGACCATGAATGCGCGAGCTCGTGCGCGAGCAAGCCCACGAGCGACTTGTCGCCCGCGATCACCGTCGGGGTCATGAACGTGAGCCGTGGATTCTCCATGCCGCCGTACGGGAACGACGGGGGCAGCACGAGGACGTCGTAGCGACCCCATCGGTACGGCCCGTACAGCGCCTCGGTCTGCTCGAGCATGGCCTCAACGTCGCCGAATTCCCGTGCGGCGGCCGCGAGCATCGACGGCTCCGCCCACACGCCCGTGCGCCGGCCGATCGCTTCGAACTCGAGGTCGCCCACGGCGAGTGCGAGCAGGTACGAAGGGATCGGCTGCGGCATGCGGAAACGGAACGCCGCGTGTCCACGAGCATTCGCCGGATCCGGCTCGGCGGCCATCACGGCGACGAGCGACGCCGGGACGCGCAGTGTGGCCGCATATGTCGACCGGACACGCGGCGTGTCCTGCAGCGGCACGAACGAGCGGGCATGCAGTGATTGCGCCTGGCTGAACAGGAACGGCTGCCTCCTGCCCGCGGTCTGAGCGGGCTCGAGCCACTGCAAGCCGGTCGCCGTCGGCGACGTCGCGTAGTCGATGCGCACCCGGCGAGCCGTCGCGGGCATCACGACCCGCAACGCACTGCCGAGCTGCGGATGAGGCGGGTCGAGTGTGAAGGTCGTTCGTGCGAACGCATCGTGGCCGGCCGGTGCGGTCGACACCGAACGGATCGCGAGGTCGCGCGTGTCGAGTACGAGCTCGTTCGCCGCGGGGTCGAGCCGCTCGACGTCGAGTGTCACGACGCCACGCAGCCGTTGCTCGGCGAAGTCGACCGTGAGGTCGAGCTCGAAATGACGCGTGACGAATCGGTCCGGCGCCGCGTAGCTGTGGACGTCAGGCCAGTTCTGCACGGTCGTGACGACGGGGTCCGACGCTGACGCGATCGCGGCGCGGGCCGCGGTTGCCGGTGCCGTTGCTTCGGTCGTCTGCGGGGGCGTCGAGCTGCGGCATCCGGCGAAGCTCAGCGCGACCACCGTGATCAACCCGCACACGAGGAAGATGTGCAGGTGCGGACGACAGGAACCCCGGACGTGGGACGCATCAGGCGGCTGCATTCGACGTTTTCTCTGCTGTTCACGGTCGGCGAGTTGTGGCTACATCGAAGAATACCGGGCCGGGGATCCGGACTGCACCCCTCGCGAAGGACGGCGACGGCACGCATGGAACGCAAAGTGTGGGATGTGATCATCGTCGGCGGTGGCCCCGCGGGTCTGAGCGCCGCGCTCGTGCTCGGTCGGTGCCGTCGCAGCGTGCTCGTCTGCGACGCCGGCAAGCCGCGCAATCGACATTCCGACGCGATGCACGCGTTCATCACGCGCGAAGGCCTCGCACCGCACGAATTCCTCGGCTTGGCCCGTGACGGCCTGTCCCCGTATCCCGACGTGGCGTTCCGGACGTGCTGCGTCGAATCCGTCGAGGCTGCCGGCCGCGAGTTCGTGCTGCACCTTGCCGACGGAACGTCGTTACGATGCCGGAAGCTGCTGCTCGCGTCGGGCGTGCGCGACGAGTTGCCGCGACTCGCGGGGATCGACGACTTCTACGGCAAGACCGTGCACCACTGCCCGTATTGCGACGGCTGGGAATCGCGCGACGAGCCGATCGCCGTCTACGGCCGCCGGAAGCGCGCGTTCGAAATGTGCCGCGCGATGACCGCGTGGACCAACGACATCGTGCTCTGTTCGAACGGCGCCTCGGGACTCGATGCCGAGCAGAAACGTCAACTGGCCCGGAATGGCGTGCGGATCATCGAGGAGAAGATCGTGCAGCTCGCCGGGCGTGATGGGCAGCTCGAGGCCATCGTGTTCCACGGCGGACGTCGACTCGCGCGGCGCCGGCTGTTCTTCGACCTGCCCTCACACGCCCAGTCGGAGCTGTCGCGACAGCTCGGCTGTCGCATCCGGCGCGACGGCAGCGTCCACTGCAGCGGCTACGAGGCGACCGACGTGCCGGGCGTATTCATCGCAGGCAACATCTCCGGCGACGTGCAGCTCGTGATCTTTGCGGCGGCCGAGGGTGCGAAGGCCGCTTTCGGCATCAACCGCTCATTGACCCGGGAGCAGTTCGAGCTCAACGCGACGGGCCGCCGTATCGTCGAGCACCCGACCGAGGAACCCGGGTGATCAGAACCCGTAACCCACTTCCACGCCGCCGTAGGCGCCGTCCGCGTCGTCCTGGAAACGATAACCGGCCTTGAGTCCAACGGTGAACCTCGACGCGCCGGGCCGAAACGTCGTCACGAGTCCGGCCGCCGTCGCATCGGCTTCCTCGTTGCCGTTGGCCACCGCTTCGAAGCCGAATGCCCGCCCCTGCGTGGCGCCGTGCATCACCCGACCGCGCACCCAGTAGCCGTTCTGTTCGTTGCTGTACGAGGCGATCCCGCCCACGCGCCAGTCACCGGCCACCTTGCGCTCGAAGTCGAACTGCAGCTTGCCGCCGAGCTGGCTGCCCCTCGCGTGTGCGTTGCGGTCGTCCGGGTCGAGCGAGGTGTCGGTGTGCCGCAGTCCCGCCGACGCGCTCCACCAGCCGAGTTCGTTCGAACCGCCATAACCCACGGACGCTTCGACGCCGTAGGCGTCGGCCTGCACGCGACCGGGTCCGCCGTCGTATTCGTAACCGAACGCATCGACCCAGTACCGCTGGTACCAGCCGCGGCCGTTCTTGCGTTCACCGAACGGCACGAGCGCGCCGACGAAACTGTAGTACGCCGCGTCGGCCACCTCGCCGCCGAACAGCAGCAGTCGTTCCGACGCCGCAGCTTCGGACGCGGTCAGGACCGACCCAGCGGCCAGTGTGACACAGAGAATCGCCCGCCTCGCGGCAGGCACGTTGCGATGCTGGTTCATGCGGTGAGCTTGTACAGGTAGATCGGCGCGGCGTGCGTCTCGAGCACGGCCTCGTCCTGCACGCGGCCGACGACGCCACGCGGACCCGAAGCAGTGACCTCCTCTGCATAGAGCCGGCCGTTCTGCGGCAGCACGCCCAGCGACACCATCGTGCGCACGCCCGTCTTCGGGTCGCTGCGCGAAATGAAGCCGACGCCGGATCCCTCTTCGGAGTTGACGCGCTTGTAGAGCACCGGCGCCCAGGTCTCTCCGGCGAGGCGTCGCGTCTGCTCCACCGGTCCGGTCCGCAGCCACGAGCGCGCGCGCTCGAGCGGTGTCGGCACGCGATCGCTGAGTCCGTTGAGCTTCCACTGCAGGTCGGACCCGAACAGGAACATCTCCAGGCGGTTGCGCTCGTCGGAAAGGCCCCAGCGGAACTCGCAGCCGAGCGCGGGTTCCACGGCCCCTGCCGTGTCGCCGCCGGGCGTGCTCACGGCGCGGACCATGACCCGGACCGCCAGCGGTCCGGTCGGCAGCAGCAACTCTCCGGTCAATTCCTGTCCGACGGTCGCCGTGCCCGCAGCGGCGCCCACGACGCGGCAGCCGAGCGGCGAAATGTCGGTCGCGAGAGCGACGCTGTCCTGGCCATTCGGCGTGAATACCCGCAGTGGCACCGGCAGCGGGAAGCGATATTCGCGACGCCGCGACGTCGCGGCCTGCAACGCATAGCGAATCGCGATCGCAGCGATGCCACAGGTGAGCGCCGCCCACAGGACATTGGCGACCAGGGCGCCCGTGGGCAAGCCGCGGTCGGTTCCCATCAAGGCAATGCCGACCGGGATCGCAATCAGGTTGAACACCAGCACCAGGTACTGGGGCCAGAGCATCCGGCGGGTCGCGTTGGCCTCGCCCAGCTGCTTCGGCGTTACCACGAAGCGCAGCCTGCGCAGGAAGAATCCGAAGGTGGCGGTGATGAACACGGCGAACCGCATCATGTTGTATTGCTCGGTGAGCAGCGTGCGGCCGTAGCCCCGCGCCACTTCCTCGAACGTCCAGAACGTGAGCACGTAGTACGGCAGGAAGCGGACCAGGAACTCCCTGTCGAGCTGCAGGATCGGCATCGTGCCGGTCGTGAGCACGATGACCGGCGCCGTGAAGAAGATCAGCCGCTGCCAGCCCTCGAAGTACGCGAGCATGGTGGCGAGGTACGAGAGCCGCTGGCGCAGGCCGAGGCCGCGCGAGAACAGCACGCCCTCCTGGCGCCACACCTGCATCGCACCCTGGCCCCAGCGCAGGCGCTGCTTCAGGAACGGGATCGCGCTGGCCGGGGCGAGACCGAACGCGAGCGAGCGGGCGTAGTACACGGACTTCCAGCCGCGCTTGTGCAGCCGGATCGAGGTGTGGATGTCCTCGGTCACGGTGCCGGTCGAGAAGCCGCCGATGTCGTCGAGCGCCTTGCGTCGGATCACCGCGCAGCTGCCGCAGAAAAACGCCGCGTCCTGGCTGTCCTTGCCGGGCTGGATGACGCGGAAGAACAGCGTCTGTTCGCTCCAGACCAGCGACTCGCGACGGTTCAGCCGGTGCTGGAACGAGTCGAGGTTGTAGAAGTCCTGCGGCGTCTGGACGAAGGCCACCTTCGGGTCGCGGAAGAAGCCGAGCGTCTCCTCGAGGAAGTTCGGCGCGGGCGCGTGGTCCGCGTCGAAGATCGCCACGAATTCCGCGTCGATGTGTCCGAGCGCGTTGTTGAGGTTGCCAGCCTTCGCATGTGAATTCTCGGTGCGCGACAGGTAGCGGCAACCGAGTTCTTCCGCCAGCACCTGCATTTCGAGCCGGTTGCCGTCGTCGAGCAGCCAGACCTCGGTCGCCTGTTTCATGCGCTGCGCGGCCATCACCGTGCGCCGCACGATGTCGATCGACTCGTTGATCGTCGGCACGAACACCGCGACCGTGGCGCCCTCGGGTACGGGCAGCGGCGTGCGCTGTCGCAGGCGCCAGCACATCAGCAGGTACAGCAGGGCGCACAGGAAGCCGAAGACTTCGGCGCCGAATACCAGCGCGGAGAACAGCGGCGCATCCGGGTTGAACGTGCCGGGCCGCCAGCTCAGGTACGAGATACCCACGGCCAGGAAAGTGACCACCAGCGCTCGCTGTCCGAGCGTGAGCGTTGCGTACCGCGTCGACGGAAACACGACCGCACCCGCTTTGGAACCGTCCGACACGTCGCCCTTCCTCTTCCGGCGGACGCCACTTCCCGGGCGCGCGCAGGATCGGTCACGGCTCTGCGTCCGTGCAGTGCCAGCGGCCGAGACTCTAGGTGGCGGAGTCGCGACCAACCGGACTTAAGTCGCAATCGGCACGGCTTATGTCGTCACGCCCGGTGCGACTCGTGACGTGTGTCACGCACGACGCAACAAAGTTCGCTGCGGTTGCATTTCGGGTCGATCCGGTTCCCAATCCCGGCGAGGCGGTCCGGCCTCGTGGACCCTGGACGTCCGGCATGGAGGCTGCTGACGGCAACGACGATCTCCCAAGTCAACGGCATGGCCGTCGGGGAGACCCGGCTCGCGTCGAATCGACGCTTGGCCACGCCCAGGGGCGTTTCATGGAGATGATCGCGTCCGGCGCCCCGCTGGCGACCGTGCTCGACGCGATCGCCGGGGAAGTCGAAGCGCTCGTCCCCGGGACGCACGCCTCGGTGCTGGTCGTCGACTCCACCGGCACGACCCTGCGCCACGGCGCGGCCCCGAGCCTGCCGCGCGATTTCGTGCGGGAGGTCGATGGCTGGCCGATCGGGCCTGCGAGCGGCGCATGCGGCACCGCCGCGTTCCGGCGTGCCCCGGTGATCGTCGAAGACATCACTACGGACCCGCTCTGCAGCGACGTGCGCGCGCTGGCGCTGCGGTACGGCCTGCGCTCGGCGTGGTCGACACCGATCTGCGACGGCCAGGGCGGCGTGCTCGGCACGCTTGCGTTCTATCACCGCGAACGGTGGACGCCGGGCCCCTACGAACAAAGCGTCGTCGCGATGGCCACGCACGCCAGCGCCGTCGCGCTGCGGCGCGATCGCGAAGAACAGCACGTGCGCAAGCTGTCGGCGGCAGTCGAACAGAGTGCCGACAGCATCGTGATCACCAACCTCGCCGGGGTCATCGAGTACGTCAACGAGGCGTTCTGCCGCGTGAGCGGCTATTCCCGCGCGGAAGTGCTCGGCTCGACACCGGCCATCCTCAAATCCGGCCGGACACCCGTCGCCACCTATCGCCAGCTCTGGGAGACGCTCGGGCGCGGCGAGTCCTGGCGCGGCGAGTTCGTGAACCGACGCAAGGACGGTCGCGAGTACCACGAGAGCAGCCTGATCACGCCGCTGCGGCAACCCGACGGTCGCGTCACGCATTACCTGGCAGTCAAGTCCGACGTCACCGAGCACAAACGGATCTCGGCGGAGCTCGCGCTGCACCGCCATCACCTCGAGGACCTGGTCGAGAAGCGGACCGCGGAACTCGCGCTCGCCAAGGTGCAGGCCGAGGCGGCCAATCGCGCCAAGGGCACGTTCCTCGCGAACATGAGCCATGAGATCCGCACGCCGATGAACTCGATCCTCGGCCTCACCTACATCCTGCGCCAGAACACCCGCGACCCCGAACAGCAGGCGCTGCTCGCTCGCTTGCACGACTCGGCGCAGCACCTGATGCACGTCATCAACGGCATCCTCGACCTGTCGAAGATCGAGGCGGGCAAGATCGCGATCGAGGAATCGGAGCTGTCGATCGAAAACGTCCTGCGCAACGTCGCGGAGTTGCTCTCGCACGAAGCCGAGGCCAAGAACCTCACGCTCGATATCACGGTCCACGCTGTCGACGCAGTCCTCTACGGCGACCCGACGCGCCTGTCGCAGGCCCTGCTCAACTACGTGTCGAACGCGATCAAGTTCACACCCGCGGGCCGGATCGCGCTGCGTGCGCTGGTCGAACGCCAGGACGAACTCTCGCAGTGGGTGCGCTTCGAAGTCGACGACACCGGGCCGGGCATCCCGGAGGACCGCCTCGGCAAGCTGTTCAACGCGTTCGAGCAGGGCGACGCCTCGACCACGCGTCGACACGGCGGCACGGGGCTCGGGCTCGCGATCACGCGCGGCCTCGCCCAGATGATGGGCGGCGACGCGGGCGCCGAGAGCACGCACGGCACAGGCAGCACGTTCTGGTTCACGGCGAAGCTCGGGCGACTCGCGCCTTCGACGATCACGTCCGAGTCCGCGCTGCGCGAGTTTCGCAGCACGCACCGGCTGCCGGCCAAGCAGGCGCCGCGCCCGTTCACCGGTCGCATCCTGCTCGCCGAGGACAACCCGACCAATCAGTTCGTGCTGCTCAAGCTCCTGCGGGACCTCGGGGTGTCCGTCGACCTCGCCGAGAACGGCCGCGACGCAGTCGAGCTGGTGCAGCAGCGAGCGTACGACCTCGTCCTGATGGACGTGCAGATGCCGGAGATGGACGGACTCGCGGCGACGCGCGCGATCCGCGAGCTGCCTGAGCGCGCGGAAACGCCGATCGTGGCGCTGACCGCGAACGCGTTCACCGACGATCGCGAGCGCTGTCTCAAGGCCGGCATGAACGGTTTCCTGCCGAAGCC
>DASUMQ010000070.1:0-2167 GCA_036277615.1 Steroidobacteraceae bacterium | reverse complement strand
CTGTCCCCTCTTGAAGACAAGTTTCGTAGTCCGGGTGCTGGCACCCGGGCCATCGAAGACCGCAGGCGGGGCGACGGCCCCTTAATGGAAGCCTGCGCAGATGGTGGATCCGAGTCAGGTTTTCACTGGCGAGGTCTCCATCGTCCGGCCGACAGGCCGGCACAAGGGTGGGCACCCGGCAACGGGTGTTCGTGGATGGATCTTCTGCCAGGAGGAATGGAATGGGACTCAGGCTGGAAGACAAGCAGGCGATGGTGACCGAGGTACAGGCCGTTGCGCAGACCGCGCATTCGGTCGTCGCGGCGGAATATCGTGGCCTGACGGTGACGCAGTTGACCGGGCTTCGCGCGAAAGCGCGCACGGCCGGTGTCTACATGCGCGTCGTCAAGAACACGCTGGCGCGCCGCGCGGTTACCGGAACGCCGTACGAGTGCATCGCAGGCAGTCTCAAGGGCCCGCTGATTCTCGCGTTCTCCAAGGATGACCCGGGCGCCGCCGCCCGCGTCGTCAAGGAATTCGCGAAGGGCAACGACAAGCTGGTCCCGACGCTGGTCGCGCTGGGCGGGCAGGTTTATCCCGCCGCCCATATCGACAAGGTCGCGAGCCTGCCGACCAGGGCGCAGGCCCTGTCGATGATGCTCGGGGTGCTGAAGGCGCCGGTCTCGAAGTTCGTGCGCACGCTGGCCGAACCGGCTGCAAAGCTGGTCCGCACGGTGGACGCCGTCAGGGCGACGAAAGCCCCCTGACGCAGAACCGACTGATTCGGAACAACGACACATATTTATCTGGAGAGATGGCAATGGCTGCTAGCAAGGAACAGGTTCTCGAGGCGATTTCGAACATGACGCTCATGGAAGTCGTCGACCTCGTGAAGATGATGGAAGACAAGTTCGGCGTCACCGCCGCGGCCCCGGTCGCGATGGCCGCCGCAGCGGGCGGCGGCGCCGCCGCCCCGGCCGCGGAAGAGCAGACCGAGTTCACCGTGACGCTCAAGGCCTACCCGGCCGAGAAGAAGGTCACGGTCATCAAGGTGATCCGCGAGATCACCGGGCTCGGCCTCAAGGAAGCCAAGGACCTGGTGGAAGGCGCTCCGTCGACGGTCAAGGAAGCCGTGTCGAAGGCGGATGCCGAGAAGCACAAGAAGCAGCTCGAAGACGCTGGCGCCACGGTCGAGGTCAAGTAACGACCTCATGCGGGGTTACCGCCTCGCAGACCGCGGCACCGGACACCGGTCGCGCCGGCTCCCGCCAGGGAGCCGGTCGCGCGCCGGTGTCTGTTCCCTTTCCAATTCGATAACACGCAGGTGATGACGATGGCCTACACCTTCACCGAGAAGAAGCGCATCCGGAAGAACTTTGGCAAGCGCCAGGGGATTCTGGACGTGCCGCCGCTGCTCGCGATCCAGACGGAATCGTACGCGCAGTTCCTGCAGCTCGACGAATCGCGCGCGCTGCACGCGGAGCTCTCCTCGCACGAAGGCGGCCAGGTCGCCGGCGGCCGCCTGCTCTCGGAAGAGCAGGAAAAGGCCATCATCGACCGCCACGTGCGGCGCGCGGGCCTGCATGCCGCGTTCCAGAGCGTGTTTCCGATCAAGAGCTACTCGGGCAACGCCACGCTCGAGTACGTCTATTACTACCTGGGCGAGCCGGTGTTCGACGTGAAGGAGTGCCAGATGCGCGGCCTCACGTACGCGGCCCCGCTGCGCGTGCGCCTGCGCCTGCGCGTGATGGACAAGGAATCGCCGGGCGCGTCGCGCGTGAAGCGCGCGATCGAGCAGGAGGTCTACCTCGGCGAGCTGCCGCTCATGACCGAGAACGGCACGTTCATCGTCAACGGCACCGAGCGCGTGATCGTGTCGCAGCTGCACCGCAGCCCGGGCGTGATCTTCGACCACGACAAGGGCAAGACCCACAGCTCCGGCAAGCTGCTGTTCCAGGCGCGCGTGATCCCGTATCGCGGCTCCTGGCTCGACTTCGAGTTCGACGCCAAGGACTGCGTGTTCGCGCGCATCGACCGCCGCCGCAAGCTGCCGGTCACGATCCTGTTGCGCGCGCTCGGCTACTCGAATTCCGACATCCTGCGCATGTTCTTCGAGCGCAACACCGTGCACCTGAGCAAGAAGGGCCACGAGCTCGAGCTGGTGCCGGAGCGCCTGCGCGGCGAGACC
>DASUMQ010000069.1:0-5924 GCA_036277615.1 Steroidobacteraceae bacterium | reverse complement strand
GGGCCCGCCCTTCTTCACCGCGATCGTGATTTCCTTGCCGATGCGGCTGAACTGCTTCGCCATGCGGTTCCAGCGCGCGAACATCGCATGCTTTCTGACTTCGAATATGCGGCCCATGGGTGCGCTCGATCGGTGCCTCGCGTGAGGCAGTGAGGGGTTGCCCGGGTGGGGCGGGAAGGGCGCGCAATCTACCGCAGCGGCACGCAGTTGGCACGCTGCAGGGACCACGTGGCCGGCGTCTGATTATGAAGATTATCCTAGCAAACGCCGGTTAAACGCATCAGCGGCATTGCGGGGGCCCTCGACGGCAGCTTACAAGTGACGCTGGCCACGCGCGCAGGACGCGGCGTCCGACGTCGGTGGCAGGAAATGAAGATGGGCATCTACCATCGCTGCATCTTTCCATCCCTGCTCGACCTGGCGATGTCGAGCAAGGTGCTGCGACGACCGCGCACGCGCACGCTTGCACGCGCCGAGGGTCGCATTCTCGAAGTGGGCTTCGGCACGGGCATGAACCTCGCGCACTACCCGCCCACGGTGACGCGCATCGAGGCACTCGACCCCGACACGGCCCTCGATCGCTTTTCGCGACCGCGCATCGCGGCGTCGCGCGTCGACGTCGTCTTCCATCACCTCGACGCCGCGCAGCTGCCGTTTGCGAGCGAGAGTTTCGACACCGTCGTCTGCACACTGACGTTGTGCTCGATCGCGGACGTCGAGCACGCACTCGGCGAGATCCGCCGCGTGCTCAGGCGAGGCGGGCAGTTCCTGTTTCTCGAGCACGGGCTCGCACCGGAGCCCGCGGTCGCACGCTGGCAGCGGCGATTGACGCCGATGCAGAAGCGCCTCGGCGGCGGCTGTCACCTCGACCGCGACACCGTCGGGCTCGTGCGGGCCAGCGGTCTTCGGGTCGACGCGGCCGAGCACTATTACCTGAGGAGGGTCCCTCGATTCGCCGGTTTCATGACCGAGGGATACGCCACCCGGGCCTGACCACCATCGTTGCCGATGCGCAACATGTGGGCTGAAACGCAGCGAAACGCGAGCTTTATTGCGTTGCAAGGTGACGACGCGACGATCAGCGCGTAAAACGCCCAACCAGCCGCAAGTGGGGGACCGGGCGGCAACAGGACAGGGAGGGCCCGACCGGGGGACAGCGCGGGCCGTCATGGAAGACCCTCTCCGAAGCCGCGGTGCGCAAGCCCCGCGGCTTTTTTCATCGGTGCACGCGACGAGCCGTGCGGCGACCGGGCCGAGCCCCCCTCCAGCGCGTGTCGGGCGGCACCTGCATGCCCTAGACTGACCTCGATGGCCTGGGTGACTCCGTGCGTGCCACAGCGGCCACGGCGGAAGGAGACGAGATCATGAGACCGGTCGGCAAGGCCATGGGCGCGCTCGCGCTGCTGTTCACGCTCGCGGGCTGCGGCTTCGAGCACCACGACGGCGACGTCGTGACCCATCAGTTCGGTTCGGATTACTTCGGCGCGGGCGGTGCCCTCAACCTGACCGACGCCGTCGCCGGCGATGCGTTCCTCGCCGGCGGCCACGTCACGACCGCGAGCGAGGTACAGGGGGATCTCGTCACGGCCGGCGGCGAAGTCTCGATCGGCGGGGCCGTCGGCGACGACCTCTATGCCGCAGGCGGCGAAGTGCAACTGGACGCGATCGTCTCGGGCAATGCCCGCGTCGCGGGCGGCGACGTCACCGTGGGCCCTGCCACCGTCGTGACCGGTGCGCTCACCCTGAGCGGTGGTCGCATCCGCTTCGAGGGCAACACGCATGACTACCTGCAGGCGACCGGCGGCGACGTGCTCGTGGACGGTACGGTGCACGGTGACGCCGAGGTGCGCGCGGAGAAAGTGCAGATCGGCCCGGCGACGCGGATTGGGGGCAAGCTGATCGTGCACGCCGAGCATGAGCCGGCCGTGCCCGAGGGTGCAGAGATTGCGGGCGGCGTCGAGTTCCACGAGGCCGACATCTCGGTGCACTTCGACGACGGCGACGCCGTGCACCGCGGGACCACCGTCGCGCACGGCGTGGGCTCCTTCCTCTGGATCCTCGGCGTGTTCGTCGCAGGCGTGCTGTTCACGCTCGCGTTCCCGGCGTACTCGGCGCGGGCCGCCGACTGGATCGGCCGCGAACCGCTGCGCAGCCTCGGCCTCGGGTTCGTGGTGCTGTTCTGCCTGCCCGTGCTCGCGGTGCTGCTGCTGATCACCATCGTCGGCATCCCGCTCGCGCTGATCCTGTTGATGCTGTACCTGCTGCTGCTGTTCCTCGGCTGGGTCACGGCGGCCCTGTTCGTCGGCCGGAAGGGGCTCGCACTGGTCCGGAGCGAGCAGCCGGTCACGACGGGCTGGCGCATCGGCGCGCTGCTCGCGGCGGTGATCGCGCTGTGGCTCGTCGGCCAGGTGCCGTTCGTCGGCGGCTGGATCACGTTCGCGGCGCTCGTGCTCGGCATCGGCGCCCTGGTCTGGCAGGGCTGGCCGCGACGCGGCGTCCCACCCGCCGCGACGACGGGGGCCGCCTGAGCGACGAGGGCGCGCAGCAACCTGCGCGCCGCGCCGGCGACCCCGGCACCGTCGGCGTCCTTGGCGCGCGGGCGCACGCCTGGCCACCGCTCGGCACGGCCGCCGCGGTGGGTGCCATGCTGTTCGTGCTGTGGGTGATGGTGCGCGCGTCCACCGGCGACCGGTTCGTGCCGATCGTCGACCACGCCAACCTGGTCTTCCACGAGGCCGGGCACCTGATTCTCGGCCTCGTCTCCGACCGATGGTCCGTCTACGGCGGCACGCTCGGGCAACTCGTCTTCCCGCTTGCGACCGCCTGGCACTTCGCGCGACGTCGACACTCGCTCGGCTTCGCGCTGACCGCGGGCTGGGCGTGCGAAAGCATGCGCAACGTCGCGACCTACATGGGCGACGCTCGAGCACTCGCGCTGCCGCTGATCGGCGGCCTCGACCCCGCGACGCATCACGACTGGCGTGAGATCCTTTCGCGCTGGGGCCTGCTCGAGGCGGACACTGCGCTCGCGCTCATCACGAGCCTTGCCGCCTGGGCCGCCGCGATCGCACTCTGCTTCTGGCTGATGCGTCGGTGGCTCGACCGCCTCGCATGACTCGGGACCCGAAGTCGAGGGAGACGGACACGATGTTCGGAACGTACTGGCCTTACCTGCTCGCGGTCGGCGTGGGCGCCGGACTCACGGTGCAGGTCGGCATGAATGCGACCGTCGGTCGCACGCTTGGCTCGCCGCTCTGGGCGTCGGTCATCAACTTCGTGGTGGGGCTCGTGGCGTTGCTGGTGTGCGCCTGGACCCTGGCTCCCCGAGTCAGTTCGAGTTCGCTCGGACAAGTCCCGGCGTGGGCCTGGCTCGCCGGCCTGCTTGGCGGCGCCTATGTCGTCGGCACGACGCTGCTGGGCCCACGCATTGGCGCGCTCGCGCTGGTCGCGTTCGTGCTGGCCGGGCAACTGGTCATGGCGCTGCTGGTCGACCAGTTCGGCATCCTGGGCTTTCCGCGTGCGCCGATCTCGCCGACGCGACTGCTCGGCGCGGCGCTGCTCGTGGCTGGCGCGTTGCTGGTGGTCCGGCGCTGACGTCAGCGGCCCGTGCGGGCGGGCACTTCGCGGGCGATCTCTCGCGCCATCTGCGCGATGATCCGGGCCGTCTGCTCCGGCGAGCTCGCACGGATCTGCTCGGCGACCTCGCCGCGCCAGGCGAGCTTGCCGCGCTTCGGATCGTCCAGGAACACGATCACCGAGCCCTCGCGCACCGGCACCTCGCGCGGTACCGACGAGGCGGGTGGGGGCTGCATCTCGCTCGGGCTCAGCACGGTATTGGGCGAGGGTGCGCCGACACGCGTCGAGTCCTCGACGACGAACCGACGCATGCCGGACACCTGAAAGCTCGCCACCAGGTCGGCGGCCTCCGCGCTCGCAACTTCGCGGAAACCCTTGCGCGTAAGTTCCTCGACGACGGCGCTCCTGACCTGCGCCGCCGCCGCGGCGACCGTGGTCGGATCCAGCTGCGAGGCTGCCGCGAAATCGCCGCCCTTCCAGAAGTAAGTCTGCCGGCTCGCGACGTCGGAGCCGGGGACCGCGTACGTCTCGACGTCCCAGTGCACCGCGCAGCCCGCGGCCACTGCCGCGACGACCGCCACCCAAGAGACCGCTGTGCTGCGCGCCATGTGACCTCCACCGGTGCCCAGGTCGATTCTACGCGCGCACACGCCGGCGTTCGTGACGACGCGTCGTGTGACGCGCGACTCACTCGAACGCGCCGGCCTCGGGCAATCTGTGACGCGTGTCGACTGCCCGGCGGCCGAGGTTAGTGTGCCGCGATGCGCCGGGCGCATACTCGCGGCGCAATGACTGGGGCGTCGGACCGGCGGCCGGACCCGCGCGCCGCCCCGCACGGAGCTTGGACCCCTCGATGAAGACTGTGTTGCTGGCCTACGAACGCGACCAGGACCTGAACGCGGTGGAGAGCGTGCTGCAGTCACGCGGTCACCGCGTCCTGAAGGCGCGCACCGGCGTCGAAGCACTCGACGCGATTCGTGCCGACACGCCCGATGCCGTCGTCAGCGACGTGCAGCTGCCGCGCCTGGACGGATTCGCCCTCTGCCGGCGCCTGCGTGAAGACCCATCGTACCTGCACCTGCCGTTCGTGCTGCACTCGTTCCGCGTCGAGGGCCCGAAGTACGAGGCCTTTGCGGCCGAAGTCGGTGCGCAGCGCTTCCTGGCGCGCGGCTCCACGCTCGAGGAACTCGTCGACGCCATCGACGAAACGCCCGGCTCCGGGACGATGCGCATGCCCGCGCTCGTGCCCGAACTTCTGGACCGGCGTGAACAGGACCGCCGCCGCCTGAGCGACCTCGAAAAGCAACTGCGCGAGCTCGAGGCGACCAACCAGCAGCTTGCCGCGTCGGAACGGGTCGCGCGCGAGCGGGCCGAGCGCGAGTCGCGTGCCCGGACCGAGTTCGCCGCGTCCGAATCGGTGCGCGTCCGCGAGCTACAGTTGCGCATCCGCGAGCTCGAGAGCGCGCACAAGCAGGCACGCGCTGCTGCCGAATCCGCGCAGAAGCAGGCGCAGGACGCCGCCGCAGCCGCCTCGCGCGGCGCTGCCGAGGAGAGCCGCGTCGAGCTCGCCCGGCTCGCGACGCTCGAAACACGGCTGACCGAACTGCAGACGGCACGCGCGCGTGCCCAGGCGGCCGCCGGCGACGCCGAGCGTGCATTCGCCGCGCAACCGACGCCGACTTTCCTCGTCGACCTGGAATCGAAGCTCGTGCACGCCGCCAGCGACAGCGCTGCGGCGCTGGTCGGGCTGGAGCCGGCCGCGCTGCGCAGCAAGCCGTTCACCGATGTCTTGCGCGGGGCGGGCTTCCCGGACGACACCACGCGCGAGACGGTCATCGCTTGGCGACGCCACGACGGTTCCGAGGCGAAGATCGAGCTGCGGCGCCTTTCAACGTCGTACGCCGGCCGGGCCTGCTGGCTGGTGACGGCGCGCGACGTCACGGACGAAATCGCGCTCGCCGAGCGTGAACGTGCGTTCGCGCGCGAGGCCCGCGCGCTCGAAGCCGCGCCCGAGGCGTGCGGCCTCGTCGACGCCGACGGACGCATCCAGTACGGGAACCGCGCATTGCTCGCGCTGCTCGCGACCGAGCCTCGAACGCTCACGACCCTGACGCTGCAGTCGCTCGAAGACGCCGAGGCGGCCGAGGCGACCATCCGGACGACGGCCGTGACCGCGCAGGGTGTACAGCGCCACGAGACGCGTTGGCGTCGCCCCGACGGCGTGACGTTCGACGTCGAAGTTTCGCTCGCCGCCGTGGACGGCGAGGCCGAATGGCGCGTCGTCAGCGCACGCGACGTCTCGACCTGGCGGCGTGAAGCCGAGCGCAACGAACACGACCAGCAGCGCG
>DASUMQ010000068.1:0-6280 GCA_036277615.1 Steroidobacteraceae bacterium | reverse complement strand
GAGCCACCGTTGGTCTCCGCCATCACCTTCGTGAGCGCAGCCGTCAGCGTGGTCTTGCCGTGGTCGACGTGGCCGATCGTGCCGACGTTGACGTGCGGCTTGTTGCGTTCAAACTTTTCCTTCGACATGGTTGTGCTTCCTGGAAACTGTTGGGTCTTGCAGTTATTTCTTGATGATCGTTTCGGCGACGTTGCTCGGGACTTCCATGTACTTCGCGAACTCCATCGTGAAGGTCGCGCGACCCTGGCTCATCGAACGCACACGCGTCGCGTAACCGAACATTTCTGACAGCGGCACTTCCGCCGAGACGGTCTTGCCCGCCGGCGTTTCTTCCATGCCCTGGATCTGGCCGCGGCGGCGGTTGAGGTCGCCGATCACGTCGCCCGAGTAGTCTTCCGGCGTCACGACCTCGACCTTCATGATCGGCTCGAGCAGCACGGGCTTCGCCTTGCGCACGCCGTCCTTGAACGCCATCGAGCCGGCGATCTTGAACGCCATCTCGTTCGAGTCGACGTCGTGGTACGAGCCGTCGAAGATCGTGACCTTGACGTCAACGACCGGATAGCCCGCGATCACGCCGCCCTCCAGCGCTTCCTTGACGCCCTTGTCGACGGCCGGGATGTACTCGCGCGGCACGACGCCGCCCACGATCCCGTTGACGAACTCGTAGCCCTTGCCTTCTTCCTGCGGCTCGATCTTGAGCCACACGTGGCCGTACTGGCCACGGCCGCCCGACTGGCGGACGAACTTGCCTTCCTGCTCGACCGACGCGCGGATCGTCTCGCGATAGGCGACCTGCGGCTTGCCGACGTTCGCCTCGACCTTGAACTCGCGCTTCATGCGGTCGACGATGATGTCGAGGTGCAGCTCGCCCATGCCCGAGATGATCGTCTGGCCCGACTCCTGGTCGGTGCTGACGCGGAACGACGGGTCTTCCTTAGCCAGACGCTGCAGCGCGAGGCCCATCTTTTCCTGGTCCGACTTGGTCTTCGGCTCGACCGCGACCGAAATGACGGGCTCCGGGAACTCCATCTTCTCGAGCGTGATGACGTGCTCCGGGTCGCACAGCGTATCGCCGGTGGTGACGTCCTTGAGGCCCACGGCCGCGGCGATGTCGCCGGCGCGGACTTCCTTGATCTCCTCGCGCTCGTTCGCGTGCATCTGCAGCAGGCGGCCGATGCGCTCCTTCCGGCTCTTCGCCGGGACGTACACCTGGTCGCCCGAATTCAGCACGCCGGAGTAGACGCGGAAGAACGTCAGGTTGCCGACGAACGGGTCGTTCAGGATCTTGAACGCCAGCGCGGAGAACTTCGCGTCGTCCGAAGCCGGGCGCGTGTCCTCGCCGCCGCGCTCGTTGATGCCTTTGACCGGCGGCACTTCGACCGGCGACGGCATGTACTCGATCACGGCGTCGAGCATCGCCTGCACGCCCTTGTTCTTGAACGCCGAGCCGCACAGCATGAGGCAGATCTCGGTGCGGATCGAACGCTCGCGCAGGCCGGCCTTGATCTCCTCGACCGTGAGCTCGCCCGACTCGAGGTACTTGTGCATGAGGTCGTCGTTGGCCTCCGCCGCGGCCTCGACCATCTTCTCGCGCCATTCCTTGCACTGCTCGAGCATGTGCGGCGGGATGTCGCGGTACTCGAACTTCATGCCCTCGGTCGAGTCGTCCCAGTAGACCGACTTCATCTGGATCAGGTCGACGACGCCCTCGAACTTGTCCTCGGCGCCGATCGGCAGCTGGATCGGCACGGGATTGCCGCGCAGGCGGGTCTTGATCTGTTCGACGCAACGCAGGAAGTTGGCGCCGGCACGGTCCATCTTGTTGACGAACGCGAGGCGCGGCACGGCGTACTTGTTCATCTGCCGCCACACCGTCTCGGACTGCGGCTGCACGCCGGAGACCGCGCAGAACACGGCGCAGGCGCTGTCGAGCACGCGCAGCGAACGCTCGACCTCGATCGTGAAGTCGACGTGTCCCGGGGTGTCGATGATGTTGAAGCGGTGCTCGGGGAAGTGGTTGTCCATCCCCTTCCAGAACGCGGTCGTCGCGGCCGCAGTGATCGTGATGCCGCGCTCCTGCTCCTGCTCCATGTAGTCCATGACGGCCGCGCCGTCGTGGACTTCGCCGATCTTGTGCGAGACGCCCGTGTAAAACAGGATGCGCTCGGTCGTCGTCGTCTTGCCGGCGTCGATGTGGGCCGAGATACCGATGTTTCGGTAGCGCTCGATCGGTGTTGTGCGTGGCACGGTGAAAGTCCTTCGGTCGTCGTCGTGTGGCGAGCCCCGCGCGGGGCGTCACCAGCGGTAGTGCGCGAATGCCTTGTTGGCGTCGGCCATGCGGTGCGTGTCCTCGCGCTTGCGCACGGCGGCACCGCGGTTTTCGGCGGCTTCGAGCAGTTCGGAGGCCAGGCGCTGCGACATCGACTTCTCGCTGCGCGCCGAGGCGGCCTCGATCACCCAGCGCATCGCGAGCGTCTGGCGACGCTGGGCGCGGACTTCGATCGGCACCTGGTAGGTGGCGCCGCCGACGCGCCGCGACTTCACTTCGACCATTGGCTTGACGTTGTCGAGGGCCTGCGTGAGCAGCTCGAGCGTCGCTTCCGGCGGGCGGTTCGTCTTCTCGGCCATGCGGTCGATCGCGCCGTAGACGATGCGCTCGGCCACCGACTTCTTGCCCCGCTCCATGACCATGTTCATGAACTTGGCCAGCAAGACGCTGTTGAACTTCGGGTCCGGCAGGATGGTGCGGGTGGGGGCCTGGCTTCTACGAGACATTGTGTGTTCCGTTGCTAGTGACTAGTGACTAGTGACTAGTGATTGATAAGAGAGAGATCAGCCCTTCGGGCGCTTGGCGCCGTACTTGGAGCGACCCTGCTTGCGCTCGCCGACGCCGGCGCAGTCGAGCGTGCCGCGCACTGTGTGGTAGCGGACGCCCGGCAGGTCCTTGACGCGGCCGCCGCGGATCAGCACCACCGAGTGCTCCTGCAGGTTGTGGCCTTCGCCGCCGATGTAGCTGATCACCTCGTAGCCGTTGGTGAGGCGGACCTTCGCGACCTTGCGCAGGGCCGAGTTCGGCTTCTTCGGCGTCGTGGTGTAGACGCGGGTGCACACGCCGCGCTTCTGCGGCGAGCTGCCGAGCGCAGGAACCTTGCTCTTGGCGGCGGCTTCGCGGCGCGGGGCGCGGATCAGCTGATTGACGGTAGACATTGTTCGGGCCGGCTCCAGTAAGCGGACGCCCTGGCGCCCGCCGCGTTACATCAAGAAGCAAGAAACACCGGGCCGCCCTGCGGCGGCCCGAAATGGTTCGTCGACGGGAGCGGCGCGGGGGGATCGCCGGCCACTCCCAAACAAGGGGCCGAAATTTTAGATATCGGCCCCAACCATGTCAAACCGGGGAAAGTGTCCAGCGGGTAGTGTCTAGCGGGTAGTCGGAGGCGGCTTTGGCCGCCGCGCCGGCGAAGCCGGCTTCCGACTGAACACTAGACACTGAACACTAGACACTCCCCGGGCCGGCTCAGCCGGCCGGGCTCTCCGACTCGTCCGCGGTCGCCGAGCCGAAATCGGCCGTCGCGCCTCCGGTCGACACCTCGCCGAACCCGCCGGTGCCCGCGCCGTCCTCGGCCAGGCGACGGCGCGTCTGGTGGTAGAACGAGCCCGTTCCGGCCGGGATCAGCCGGCCGACGATCACGTTCTCCTTCAACCCGCGCAGGTCGTCGCGCATGCCGCGGACCGCCGCCTCGGTGAGGACGCGGGTGGTCTCCTGGAACGAGGCCGCCGAGATGAACGACTCCGTCGCCAGCGACGCCTTGGTGATGCCGAGCAGGATCGGGTCGGCGATGGCCGGGAGCTTCCCTTCCTTCGTCACGCGATCGTTGGCCTCGAGCACGCGGGCCCGGTCCATCTGCTCGCCACGCAGGAACGGCGTCTCGCCGGTCTCGATGATCTCGATCTTGCGCAGCATCTGGCGAATGATCACCTCGATGTGCTTGTCGTTGATCTTGACGCCCTGCAGGCGATAGACGTCCTGGATCTCGCGCACGAGGTAGTTGGCCAGCGGCTCGACTCCCTGCAGGCGCAGGATGTCGTGCGGGTTCGGCTCGCCGTCCGCGATGGTCTCGCCGCGCTCGACGTGCTCGCCTTCGAACACCGTGAGGTGGCGCCACTTCGGGATCAGCTCCTCGTGCTTCTCACCCTGGTCGTCGGTGATGATCAGGCGACGCTTGCCCTTGGTTTCCTTGCCGAAGCTGACGGTGCCCGAGTACTCGGCGAGGATCGCGGAGTCCTTCGGCTTGCGGGCTTCGAACAGGTCGGCCACGCGCGGCAGGCCGCCCGTGATGTCACGGGTCTTCGACGATTCCTGCGGGATGCGCGCGATCACGTCGCCGACCGACACCTGGGCGCCGTCCTCGAGGTTGACCAGCGCGCCCGCGGGCAGCGCGTAGCTCGCCGGGATGTCCGTGTTGGCGAAGCAGACTTCCTTGCCCTTGGAGTTCAGCAGCTTGATGACCGGCCGCAATTCCTTGCCGACGGTGCCGCGCTCCTTCGGGTTCAGCACGACGATGCTCGACAGGCCGGTGATCTCGTCGACCTGCCGCTGCACGGTGATGCCGTCGTGGAAGTCCTGGAAGCGGATGGAACCCGCCACCTCGGTCACGACCGGGTGCGTGTGCGGGTCCCAGGTCGCGATGACCTGGCCCGGCTGCACCGGCTGGCCTTCGTTGTTGGTGATGACCGCGCCGTAGGGCACGCGATAACGCTCGCGCTCACGGCCGAAGTCGTCGATGACGCCGACCTCGCCCGACCGCGAGACCGCCACCCAGTGGCCCTTCTCGTGGTGCACGCCCTTGAGGTTGTGCCAGCGCAGCGTGCCCTTGCTCTTGATCTCGATCGAGTTGACCGCCGCCGCGCGCGACGCCGCACCACCGATGTGGAACGTGCGCATCGTGAGCTGCGTGCCGGGCTCGCCGATCGACTGGGCCGCGATGACGCCGACCGCCTCGCCGATGTTGATGCGGTGACCGCGCGCGAGGTCGCGACCGTAGCACTGGGCGCAGACGCCGTAGCGCGTCGCGCAGGTGATCGGCGAGCGGACCGAGATCTGGTCCACGCCGGCCTGCTCGAGCGTGCGCACGGCCTTCTCGTCGAGCAGCGTGCCGGCTTCGACCAGCAGTTCGTCGTTGCCGGGCTTGAAGACCTCGCTCGCGACGACGCGGCCGAGCACGCGCTCGCCGAGGCCCTCGACGACGTCGCCGCCCTCGACGATCGGCATCATCGAGATGCCGTTGGTGGTGCCGCAGTCGATCTCGGTGACCACGAGGTCCTGCGCGACGTCGACCAGCCGGCGCGTGAGGTACCCCGAGTTCGCGGTCTTCAACGCGGTGTCGGCGAGACCCTTGCGGGCGCCGTGCGTCGAGATGAAGTACTGCATCGCGTTGAGGCCTTCACGGAAGTTCGCCGTGATCGGCGTCTCGATGATCGAGCCGTCCGGCTTGGCCATCAGGCCGCGCATGCCCGCGAGCTGGCGGATCTGGGCGGGCGAACCGCGCGCACCGGAGTCCGACATCATGAAGATCGAGTTGAACGACTTCTGGCGCACCTTCTCGCCGCGCGAGTCGGTCACGTCCTCGCCGCCGAGCTTCTCCATCATGGCCTTGGCGACCTGGTCGTTGGTGCGCGACCAGATGTCCACGACCTTGTTGTAGCGCTCGCCGTTGGTGACGAGGCCCGAGGCGTACTGCTCCTGGATCTCCTTCACCTCGCGCTCCGCCGAGGCGAGGATGCGGTCCTTCTGGTCGGGGACGATCATGTCGTCCACGCCGATCGAGACGCCCGCGCGGGTCGCATAGTGGAAGCCCGTGTACATCAGCTGGTCCGCGAAGATCACGGTCTCCTTGAGACCGAGCTGGCGGTAGCACTCGTTGATGACGCCGGAGATCGCCTTCTTGGTCATGTCGCGGTTGACGAGATCGAACGACAGGCCCCGCGGCAGGACTTCGCTCAGCAGCGCGCGGCCGACCGTCGTCTGGACGGTCCGGTTGCCGGCCTCGAGCTCGCCGTCGACGTCGCGGGCATACTCGACCACGCGCACGCGCACGCGGGCCTGCAGGTCGGCCAGGCGGTTCTCATAGGCGCGGTGCACTTCCGCCACGTCCGAGAAGTACATGCCCTCGCCCTGCGCGTTCACGCGCTCGCGCGTCATGAAGTACAGGCCGAGCACGACGTCCTGTGACGGCACGATGATCGGGTCGCCATTCGCCGGCGACAGGATGTTGTTCGA
>DASUMQ010000067.1:0-10591 GCA_036277615.1 Steroidobacteraceae bacterium | reverse complement strand
CGACCCGCCGCGCGTGTCGCGGGCCAGGTGGATCGCCGCGTGCTGGGCGCTGCTCGCGCTTGCCTTGGCGGGGTCGTGGTGGCACGACGCGCGCCCGGTCCTGCTTCCGGACGGCGCGGCCGGGCGCTTGCCTTGCGTGTCCTATGCGCCGTCGCAGCAGCGCGCCGGACGCGCCCGGGAGTCACTCACGGCCGAAAGGATCCGCCTCGACCTCGCACTGCTCGCCCGGCGCACGTCGTGCGTGCGCACCTACACCGTCGCCGAAGGCCATGACCTGGTCCCGGCCGTGGCGCGCGAGTTCGGCATGGAGGTTCTGCTCGGGCTCTGGATCGGCCGGGACGCCGCGCACAACGAACGCGAGCTCGCGCACGGCATCGCGGTGGCCAAGCGGCATCGCGAGACGATCCGCGCGATCGTCGTCGGCAACGAGGTGCTGCTGCGTCGGGAATTGACGCCCGAGCAACTCGCGTCACTGATCCGGCGCGTCGGCGCCGAGACACGGCTGCCCGTGACGTACGCCGACGTCTGGGGACGCTGGCTCGACCACGCGACGCTCGCCCGCGACGTCTCCTTCGTGACCGTGCACATCCTGCCGTACTGGGACGACGAGCCGGTCGCGGTCGACGACGTGATCGAGCAGGTCGACCGGCTGTACACGGAGTTGCAGCGGCGCATTCCGGGCAAGCCCGTGTTCATCGGCGAGACCGGCTGGCCGAGCGCGGGCCGCCCGCGCGGCCCGGCCGTCCCCGGTCGCGTCGAGCAGGCGCGCTTCCTGCGCGAGTTCACCGCGCTCGCGGCACGACGCGGTTTCGACTTCAACGTGATCGAGGCCTTCGACCAGCCGTGGAAGATTCCGCACGAAGGCACGGTGGGCGGCCACTGGGGGCTCTACGATCGCGAGGCAAGGCCCAAATTCGCGTGGACCGGGCCCGTCGTCGACGCACCCCGGGGACGCTGGGTCGCGGCGCTGGCGGTGCTGGCCGGACTGCTCGGCGCTGCGGTGACGGCCCGCGTCGGACGGAACGGTGCGCCGGCGCGAGCCGGCCTCGTCGCGTTCGGCTGCGTGGCGACCCTGGTCACGCTCGGCGCCCGGCAGTGGCGACACCTGTTCGACGCCAACGCCTCGTTCGTCGACTGGACGGTCACGCTGGTCGTGTGCGCGGCGGGCTGGCTCGCACTCGCGAGGACGGCCCGCACGCTGTCTACGCCCCGCGTCGGGCCGGCGCCAGACCCGATTCCACGACTGGTCGCCCTGCTGCTGCTCGCCGGCGCGGCCTACGTCGACCTCGGGCTGGTGTTCGCCGGGCGGCACCGCGATTTTCCGGTGTGGCTGTTCGCGCCGGGCGTGCTCGCCTTCGCGATCACGTCGCTGGTCGATCCGAAGTCGCGCGCTCGCGCGCTGCAACGTCGCAGTGGCAGTGACGAACTCGTGCTAGCGTCGTGGCTCGTCGTTGCGGGCGTGCTGGTGCCCTGGATGGAGCGATTCGCGAACCTGGCCTCGGTCGGCTGGGGCTCAGCGAGCGTGGTGCTCGGGCTTGCCGTGCTGCTCCCATGGGCCGCCCAGGCGCGCGAGCACCATCGCGCCGCCGATCACCCCGGCCCCGGCCCAGGTGAAGTTGTACAACACCATGCCGACGACCCCGACCGCGACGGCGGCCCAGGCGAGCCGCCACGACCGCCGCCATAGCGCCGCCGCAGCGCACGCGAGGCTCGCGAGGCCGAACACGTCGTGCACGAACGCACGGATCACGAGCATCCGCACGTGGCACCACCAGGGCGCCGTGGCCGCGTCGCACACCGCACCGAGGTCGTCGCGCTCCACCAGGCCGTAGCGTACGGCGGTCGCCGCGACCCACGCGGCCACGCCCACCGACGCGAGCCCGAGGACCGTGCGCATGAGCGAGCGAGGTGCAACTACGGGCATGGTCTCGGTGTCTTCGGGGCTCAGGGTCCGACGGTGCCCTGGACACGCCGGATACTGCCGCCAGAGTACACAGTTGCTGCACGCGTCCATAAAGTGTCAGGCTTGGCTCCGGCCCGATCCGTTCCGGGACTCGGGCCGGTCGAAGAACACTCTTTCGACGTGCGCAACCGGGCGGCACGCCGCCGACCGGTCGCCTCCAACAACAATAGATCCGTCCAGGAGGGAACCATGATCATCGACCACCCCAACTCGCCGTCCGGGCGTGTGCCGCTCGGCGCGGCCCTGATGTGTGGCGCGCTGTGGCTCGGCGCAACGGCCCAGGCCGACGTCGGCGCTGCGAAAACCATCGCCAGCGGCCTCGCCAACCCGCGCGGACTCGACTTCGCCCCGAACGGTGACCTCTACGTCGCCGAATCGGGCAGCGGCGGCACGGGCAACTGCACGTTCTCGCCCCCCAACCCGACAGTCAATCGCTGCTACGGCGAGACGGGCGCGGTCAGCCGTGTCCGCCCCGAAGGCGGCTTCGAGCGCGTGGTCACAGGACTGCCGTCACTCGGACTGCCGGACGGCACGGCCGAAGGCGGTCCGGTCGACGTCTCGTTCCTCGGGACGGCCGGGTACGTGATGATGAGCTGGGGCGGCAACCCGGGACTGCGGGCCGGACTCGGCCCGAAGAGCTGGATGTTCGGCACGCTGGTGCACGTCACGCCGGGTGGCACGTACCGGGCCGTGGCGGACGTCGCCGCCCACGAGGTGGCGTACAACCCGGCCGGCGGCAACGTCGATTCGAACCCGTACGACGTCGTCGCGCTGCCGGGGCGGCGCCTGGTGGCCGATGCCGGCGCCAACGCGATCATCGAGGTGCTGCCGAACGGCCGGTCCACGACGTTTTCCCTGATCCCGCCCCTGCCGCCGGTGCCGCCGATCCCGGCTCCGCGCGAGCCGGTGCCGACCGCGATCGTGGAAGGGCCGGACGGCGCACTGTACGTCAGCCTCCTGACCGGCTTTCCGTTCTGGCCCGGCACGTCGCCGGTGCTGCGCATCCCGAGCGACGGCGGTGCACCGCAGACGTATGCGTCGGGATTCACGGCGGTGGTCGACCTTGCCTTCGATCACGGCGGTGCGCTGTACGTGCTCGAAGTGGCGAGGGGCCAGGTCGGTCCGTTCCCGCCACCGCCGCCCAACCCGGGCCTCGGCATCGGGCGCCTGCTGCGGCAGTGCCCCGGGGCCGCGCCGACCGTGCTGCTCGAGAACCTCACCTTCCCGGGCGGCGTTGCGATCGGCCCCGACGGCGCCGCCTACCTGACCAACTTCGGCACGTCGTCGACACTGGGCGAAGTCCTGCGGCTGCCGCTCAGCCCGTGTTCTTGAGGTCTGGGCGGCCGCGCGCGCTGACGATGCGACGCGCGCGCGACCGCCGGCCGGGATAACGGGGACCGGCGGCCGGCTCGACACGGACGTCGGCCGGCCGCCGGGTTTGGCTTGACTTCGCGGGCGTTCGGCCGTCCCATGCCGGGCCCATGACTCCCGCGCTCGACACCGCAGCGGCCGGCAAGCCGCACGAACTCAGCCGGAGCCTGCTGCCGCGTCACATCGCGATGATCACGCTCGGCGGCGTGATCGGCGCGGGCCTGTTCGTCGGCAGCAGCGCCGCGATCGCGAACGCCGGTCCCGCCGCGCTGTTCTCCTACATGATCGCCGGCACGATCGTGTTCGTGGTCATGCGCATGCTCGGCGAGATGGCCCTCACCCATCCGCACATCCGCTCGTTCTCCGAATTCGCGCGCGAGGGCTTCGGCAATGCCGGCGGGTTCATCGCCGGCTGGCTCTACTGGTACTTCTGGATCGTCGTCGTGCCGATCGAGGCGATCGCCGGCGCGCAGATCCTGCAGCTCTGGTTCGACCTGCCCGTCTGGCAGATCGGGCTCGTGCTGATGGCGATCATGACGGCGGTCAACCTGCTCTCGGCACGCTCGTACGGCGAGTTCGAGTTCTGGTTCTCCTCGATCAAGGTCGCCGCGATCATCGCGTTCATTCTCATTGCCGCCGCCTACGCGTTCGGGCTCACCGCCCCCGACGGGGCGACGTGGGCGAACCTGACGGCGCACGGCGGCATCGCCCCGAAGGGCTGGGTGCCGGTGGTCGCGGCCGTGACGACGGTGTTCTTCTCGATGGTGGGGCCGGAGATCACGACCGTGGCCGCGGCCGAGTCGAAGGACCCGGAGAAGGCCGTCGTGCGCATGGCGACCTCGATCTCGTGGCGGATCCTGTTCTTCTACGTCGTCTCGCTGTTGCTGATCGTCAGCGTCGTGCCCTGGACCCGCATCGTGCCGGGCGAGTCGCCGTTCACGCTCGCGCTGAACGTGATCGGCTTCGACTGGGGCAGCGCCGCGATGAGCTTCATCATCCTGACGGCGGTGCTGTCCTGCCTCAATTCCGCCGTGTACGTGTGCTCACGCGTGCTGCACGTGCTCGCCGACCACGGCGACGCGCCGCGCTGGCTCGTCGAGGTCAACGCGCGCCGCGTGCCCGCCCGCTCGATCTGGCTCGGCTCGATCGTGGGCGTGATCGGGGTCGTGCTCGCGATCGTGTCGCCGAACGCGGTGTTCGCGTTCCTGGTCAGCTCGTCCGGCACGGTGATCGTGTTCGTCTACCTGATGACGGCGATTGCGCACGTGCGCCTGCGCCGTCGCCACCCGGAGACCGAGACCAGGGCCGTGCGGGTCTGGTTCTTCCCGTGGCTCAGCTACGCCACGATCGGCGGGATGATCGCCGTACTGATCGCGATGGCGCTGACGCCGGCGCTCGCGAGCCAGCTCTGGTTCAACCTGCTGGCGCTCGTCATCGTCACCGGCGCCTGGCTGCTGCGCCGTCGCGCATAGCAGGCGCCACGCGCCTACCAGGGCAGCGGCTGGCCGTTCTGGTGCATGAAGCGGCCGCTGTCGTCGAGCGTGAGCTCGTCGATCCGCCGCAGCAGGCCCCGCACCGATTCTTCCGCGTCGATCATGCCGGAGCCGCCGGTCATCTCCGTGCGCACGGCGCCCGGATGCAGGATCGCGACCGCGATGCCGTGCGGCTTCAGGTCGATGGCGAGCGACACACCCGCGGCGTTGAGCGCAGCCTTGCTCATGCGGTAGCCGTAATACCCTCCCGAGCCGTTGTCGGCCATCGAGCCCATGCGACTCGTGATCAGCGCAACCTTGGCGCCCGGCCGCATGCGCGGCAGCAGTGCCCGCGTGAGGAACAACGGCGCCAGCGAGTTCAGCTCGAACTGTGCCCGCACGTCGTCGGGGTCGGCATCGGCGAGCGCATCGGTCACGAGCATGCCGGCGTTCTGCACGAGCAGGCTGATCTCGGCGCCGGCGAAGCGCGTCGCCAGCCGCGACCACGTGCGGTGGTCGGTGACGTCGCAATCGTCCTCCACCGGCACCCCCAGCGCGTCGAGCTCGCGAGAGCGATGGCGGCAGACGGCGACGGTTTCGGTGCCCCGCGCCGCGAGCTGGCGCACCAGTTCCAGCCCGATCCCGCGATTGGCCCCGGTGACGACCGCGATACCCATGATGACCTCCTTGCCGCGCCGCCCCGACGACCGTCGTGTCGCCGGCTGAACGCGCATTCTAGTCCCCGGGGCTGGTGGTATACGTCCGCCATGGCAGGTGTCCTCTCCCGTCGTCGCTGCGGCGCACTGGCCGGCGCGGTCGCGCTGGTCGCTGCAGCCGCCTCGGCCGCGGTCGATACCGTCGTACCCGACGGCGCCGCCGCGCCGGTCGAGGAAGTCGTAGTGACGGCGCCGGAGCCGCGCTACGTGGCGCCCACGACCCGCGACGCGATCGGCCGGATCTGGGCGCCGGTGCTGATCGACGGACGGGGCCCGTTCCGACTGGTGCTCGACACCGGCGCGACGCGCTCCGCGCTGATCCCGCGCGTCGTCGAGCAACTGGGGTTGACGGTGAAACCGGACGGCGCTCGGGTGCGCGGTGTCACGGGCTCCGCGGTCGTCCCGACCGTCAAGGTCCGCTCACTCGAATTCGGCGAGTTGCGCGTCGACGACGTCACGCTGCCGATCGTCGCCGACGTGTTCGGCGGCGCGGACGGCGTGCTCGGCGGCGACGGCCTGCGCGACAAGCGCATCGTGATCGAATTCCGCAGCGACCGCATCCACATCGCACGGTCGCGCAAGCAGGAAGCGCCGGCCGGCTACTCCGTCATTCCGCTCGATTACGTCCGCGCGCACGGTCTCCGGGCGCAGGTGATGGTGGGTCCGGTGCCGACGCTCGCGATCATCGACACCGGCGGGCAGGCAACCGTCGGCAACCTCGCGCTGCACGAGGCGCTCGCGCGGCGACGCGGCGAGCAGGACCCGTTCGACGACGCAATCATCGGCGTGACCGAGGACGTGCAGCCGGCCATGCGGGTGCGGATCCCGAGCATCGTCGCCGGCGACCTGATCGTGCGCCGCGCGGAGATCCGGTTCGCGGACCTGCACATCTTCGAGCACTGGAAGCTGACCTCGACGCCCGCGCTGATGATCGGCATGGACGTGCTCGGCCGGGTCGATACGCTGATCCTGGATTACCGGCGCGAGGAAATGCAGGTGAAGACGCGGCCGTGAGCGGGCCCGTCGCGGCGCCGGGTTGGCTATGATCAGGCGATGCACCGTGCACTCCCGGGCCTGCTCGTCGCACTGATCCTCTTCGGCCCGGCCTGCGCCGTGCACGGCGCCGGCACGCCGGCAACCTTGACCCGCGCCGAGACGGCGTTCATCGATCACCTCGATGCCGTCGGCGCCGTCGGCTACCTCGAATCGGGCGGCGCCGCACGCTACCGGGATCGCGATCTAGCCGACTGGAGGACGGTGCAGGCTGCGACCCGTCGCGGGCTCGAGGCGGCGATGCAGGCGCTCGGGCCCGGCCAAACGACGACCGACGACGACCGCCGCGCCGTGGAGGCCATGCGTCGCACGCTGTCGGCGCTGGACAGCGACGACTCGACCGACGGCGCGCGTCCACGCGAGTGCCGGGACGCCGGACGTCGCGAGCTCGGGTACGACGACCTGCGCGCGGCCCTCGTGAGCTGCTACGTCGAGCACGGCAATCACCTGCGTCACGGCGCCGGCGAGATCGATCGCGGCACGGCGCTGCAACTGTTGCACGTGGTCGACGACCCCGCGCAGCGCAAGGCGATCTTCGATGCCTTCCGGCCGCTCTGGAGCGCCCTCAACGGTCGCAACGAGGCCGACAGCCCGTATCGGCGGATGATCGCGCTGGCCGCCGCGCAGGCGCGTCGCGAAGGTTCCGAGATCGACGCCGCCGCCCGTGCGATCGGTGTCGACACCGCGACGGTCGAGCGCTGGCTCGTGCAGGTGCTCGAGGCCTGGCGCGCGGCCAACCCGGGCGGTGACCCGGTCGAACCGTGGGACTTCCGCTACGTCCACGGCCGCGCGAACCGCGAGCTGCAATCACACATTCCCGCCTCGGTGCTGTTGCCCGCCACCCGGCGTTTCTACCGCGACCTCGGCGCCGACCTCGACAGCCTCCGCGTCGTGTTCGACCTCGAGCCCCGTCCCGACAAGTCGCCGCTCGCCTATTCCGACTTTCTCGAGCGCGGGCGCATGGTCGACGGCGCATGGCATCGCCCGCGTGCGCGCGTGCTCGGCACGTATCCGTCCGGCGGGCTCTTCTCGCTCAACGAACTCGTGCACGAGAACGGCCACGCGGTGCACGTGAGCGCAATCCGCACGCGGCCCGCGTACATGGACTGGCCGGACACGCTGTTCGTCGAAGCGTTCGCCGACGTAACCTCGTGGAGCGTGCACGAGCCGGCGTGGCAGCGGCGGTACCTCGGCGCTGCGACCGACGAGGCTACCTCGATGCGGGCGCTGTTCGCGAACGTCGTGCTCGACGTCGCCTGGTCGCTGTTCGAGCTGCGGCTGCTGCGCGATCCGGCGTCGGACCCGAACGCGGTGTGGACCGACATCACCCACCGCTACCTCCACATCGCGCCGCACCCCGAGGTGCCCTGGTGGGCCATGCGCGTGCAACTCGCGGGCAACCCCGGCTACATGGTCAATTACGGGCTCGGCGCCGTGCTCACGGCCGAGATCCGTGACCGCGTAGCCGGCGCCGTCGGCCCGTTCGACACCGGCAACCCGCGTTGGTATCCGTGGCTGGGCGAGCAACTGCTGCGTTTCGGCTCGGAACGCGACACGCGCACGCTGATGCGCGACCTGCTCGGCCGGCCCGTGTCACCGGACGCGTTGCTGCGCCAGTTGCGCCGCACAGGGCCGGGATAGTCGTCGGGGCGCGACCGTGCATCGTTCGCAGTGCGAATCAGCTGTGCGATTATCGGCTGGTGTCGAACGGGGGAGCGCGTTGAACGCCGAGCGAGACACGGTCCTGCACAGCTGGTGCGCGCAGTCGCAGTGGAACGCGCCGACCGTGGTGGGCGGCGCGGGCGCGTGGCTGCACCTCGAAGACGGCGGGCGCGTGCTCGACATGAGCAGCCTCGCCGAATGCAGCAACCTGGGCCACCAGCACCCGCGCGTGGTCGCGGCGATCCGCGAACAGGCCGAACGGCTTTGCTTCGTGACCAACGCGTGGGGCGCTCGTCCCCGTGCCGAGCTCGCCGACAAACTGCTCGCCCTCGCCGGTTTCGACGGCGGCCGTGTGTTCTTCACGCTCGGCGGCGCCGATGCGAACGAACATGCGGTCAAGATCGTGCGCCAGGCACTCGACCGGCCCCGCGGCGTGGTGGTCGCGCGCGACCGTTCGTATCACGGCTCGACGCACCTGGCGATGGCGCTCTCGGGCGACACGCGCACGCGCGCGATGATCGACCCGGACGCGATGCACGTGAGCCACGTCGCACCGCCGTACGCGTATCGCTGCCCGTTCGGCAGCGCGAGCGACGCCGAGTGTGGCGAGCGGGCAGCGACCGCGGTCGCGGAGCGCATCGACCATTTCGGCGCGGAGCGCGTGGCGGCCGTGATCGTCGAACCGAACGCGGGCTCGAACGGCATCGTCGCCCCCGACACCTACTGGCCCGCCGTGCGCCGCGAAACGCGGGCGCGTGCGATCCCGCTGATCGCGGACGAGGTCATGAGCGCGTTCGGCCGCTGCGGCGAGTGGTTCGCGTGGCAGCACCACGGCGACGCCGGTCGCCCGGACGTGATCACGCTCGCGAAAGGGCTCACCGGCGCCATGCTCCCCCTGGGCGCCGTCGTGCTCTCGCGCGAAATCGCGCGCCGGCTCGACGACCGGGTGCTCGGCACGGGACTGACGTATTGCGGTCATCCCCTCGCATGCGCCGCCGGCTCGGCCGCGATCGACGCATACCGCGAGGACGGGCTCGTCGAGCGGTCGCGCCGACTGGGGCCGCTGCTGCGTGAACGACTCGAGCGACTCGCCACGCAGCACGCCGTCATCGGCGACGTACGCGGGGGCCACGGCCTCTTTGCCGTGCTCGAGCTCGTGCGCGACCGCGGCACGCGCGAGCCGCTCGCGCCGTGGCCGCAGACCGCGCCGGCGCTGGCGGCACTGCTCGCGGACGCGCTCGCCGCAGGCGTGTCGTTCGGGGCGCGTGGCAACCTGCTGTTGATCGCGCCGCCGCTGGTGATCGAGGAGCGCGAGCTTGCGGACGCGCTCGAATTGCTCGACGACCTGCTCGCGCGCCACTTTCCACGCGCATCTTCGACCCCTCCGGGATGACGGCCATGGGCTTTCGCCTGACCTACGCGACGATGTTCGACCCGCCCGCCGAGCTGCACGACCGGTTCGATGCGGCGCTGGGCCGCGTGCGCGACACCCTCGGCGGTCGTCACGACCTGTTTCTCGACGGCGCCGACGTCGCCGCGGGCTCGTACGTGACGCGCGTAAGCCCGATCGACGACGAGATCGTGCTCGGCGAGTTCGCGGTCGCCAGCGCGGCGCACGTCTCGCTGGCGATGGACGTCGCGCAGCGGGCGTTCCCGGCATGGCGCGCGACCCCCGTCGCGGAGCGCGCGCGCCTGGTGCGACGCGTGGCGGACGTCATGGAGACGCGTGTCTACGAGATTGCCGCCGCGCTCGCGCTCGAGGTCGGCAAGAACCGCATGGAAGCGCTCGGCGAGGCGCAGGAGACCGTCGACTTCTTCCGGCACTACGCGGACGACTTCGAGCAGCACGCGGGCTACGAGCGCGCACTGCCGAACGACCCGCTCGCCGGCATCGTGTCGACGAACCGCAGCGTGATGCGCCCCTACGGCGCCTGGGTCGTGATCGCGCCGTTCAACTTTCCGCTTGCGCTCGCGGGCGGGCCGGCGGCGGCGGCGCTCGTGACCGGCAACACCGTCGTGGTCAAGGGCTCGACCGACACGCCGTGGGCCGGCCGGCTGCTCGCCGACTGCGTTCGCGACGCAGGCCTGCCGTCCGGCGTGTTCCAGTACCTGTCGGGCCCGGGCCGCGAGATCGGCGAGGCGCTCGCGACGCATCCGGCCACCGCCGGCATCACGTTCACCGGTTCGGTCGCGGTCGGGATGCAGTTGCTCCGGCAAATGACGGCGGGTCCGTGGCCACGACCCTGCATCGCCGAGATGGGCGGCAAGAACCCGTGCATCGTCACGGCCGGGGCCAACCTCGACGACGCGGCGGCCGGCATCGTGCGGTCGGCCTACGGCCTGGACGGCCAGAA
>DASUMQ010000066.1:0-10398 GCA_036277615.1 Steroidobacteraceae bacterium | reverse complement strand
GGAGTCGTCGGCACGAACACCTGCACCATGTCCTCGCCGGTGCGCATGCGCACCTCTTGCCAGTCCTCGGACATCAGGAAGCCGATGCTCCAGGCGCCCTTGCGCGGGAACTCGACCATCACGACCTGTTTGAACGACTTGCCCTTGTCGGTCAGCACGGTCTCGCTGAACGTCTTCGCGCCGCCGTAAACGGGGCCAATGACCGGGATCCTCCGGACCAACGCCTCGACGCCTTCGATCAGCTTTTCCCCGAGCAAGTCGCGTGCGAGCCATCCCGTGAGGAACAGCACCAGCAGCGCCAGCACGATGCCGAAACCCGGCACGTACTGGCCGAACACGGCCTCGGGTCGCCACGATGGCGGCAGCAGCACGATCGACTGGTCGAGGATGCCGGAGACGAACCGCACGACCCACACGGTCACCATGACGGGGACCCAGATCAGCAACCCCGCGATCAGGTAGTTGCGCAGCACCTTTGCCGGATGGCGCTTGCCTTCGCGCTCCGGCTTGTCGTTGCGCGTGTCGTCGGGTTCGGGGGCCACGGCGTCTCCTCGGGCTCGGGGCCGGGCCCCTCACAATCAACGCTTCCTTGCAGGACTCTTTTTCGGCGCCGGCTTCTTCGCGGGCGGCCGTGCCTTGCCGACGGTCCGCGGCGCGGGCTTCGTGACCATGATCTTCTTTTTTTCGCCCTTGGCGGCCTGATCGGACTTTTCGGCCTTCTCGACCTTTTCTGCCTTCTCCGGCTTGGTCTCGGCCTTGCCTTCGGCCGCCTTGCCGGCCTCGGCCGGGGCCTCCTCCTTGCCCGCGAGGTTACGTCGATTCTCCTTGTCGGACTTGAAATCCGTTTCGTACCAGCCGCTCCCCGAGAGCCGGAACAGCGGCGCCGACAGGAGTCGTTTCAGCGAGTGCTTGCCGCACTCCGGGCACTCACGCAACGGCTTGTCCGAGATCTTCTGCAGCGCCTCCAGGTGGTGGTGACACTTCTCGCACTGGTATTCGTAGATCGGCATGTTCCTCGTTCTCCCTCTCCCGCACCGCCGGGAGAGGGTCGGGGTGAGGGCAATCGGCGGCGGATTATACCGGGGCGCCGGCGCGTGCGAACTCGAGGCCGCCGTCCGCTGCCGTGACCCGGATCGTGTCACCCGGTCCGAAATCACCACGCAGGATTCGCTGCGCCAGGGGATTCTCGAGCTGGTGCTGGATCGCACGCTTGAGCGGGCGGGCGCCGTAGACCGGGTCGAAGCCGGCCTCGCCGAGCACGTCCGTTGCGGCCGCGTCCAGCTCGAACCCGATCTCGCGATCGGCGAGTCGCCGGCGCAGGTACCCCAGCTGGATCTGCACGATCTCGCGGATGTGGTCGCGGCCGAGCGGGTGGAAGACCACCACATCGTCCACGCGGTTGATGAACTCCGGCCGGAAATGCTGGCCGACGATCTCCATGACCGCCGCCTTCATGCGCGCGTAATTGGCTTCGCCCGCGAGTTCCTGGATCACCTGCGAGCCGAGGTTCGACGTCATGATCACGACGGTATTGCGGAAATCGACGGTGCGACCCTGCCCGTCGGTGAGACGGCCGTCGTCGAGCACCTGCAGCAGCACGTTGAAGACGTCCGGGTGTGCCTTCTCGACCTCGTCGAGCAGGATCACCGAATAGGGACGACGGCGTACCGCCTCCGTGAGGTAACCGCCCTCCTCGTAGCCGACGTAACCCGGAGGGGCCCCGATCAACCGCGCGACGGAGTGTTTTTCCATGAACTCCGACATGTCGATGCGGACCATCGCCTCCTCGGTGTCGAACAGGAACTCCGCGAGCGCCTTGCAGAGCTCGGTCTTGCCGACGCCGGTCGGGCCCAGGAACAGGAACGATCCGTTGGGCCGGTTGGGGTCGGAAAGCCCCGCACGGGAACGCCGGATCGCGTCGGAGACCGCGCGCACTGCCTCGTCCTGGCCGACGACACGCCGGCCGAGCGCCTCTTCCATGCGCAGCAGCTTGTCGCGCTCGCCCTCGAGCATTTTCGACACGGGAATGCCGGTCCACTTCGAGACGACCTCGGCGATCTCCTCTTCGGTGACCCGGTTGCGCACGAGCGTAGGCGCCTTCGCCTCGGCTTCCTGCGCGGCCTTCAGGCGCTTTTCGAGCTCGGGAATCTTGCCGTACTGCAGCTCCGCCATGCGCGCGAGGTCGTTGGCGCGCTTCGCAGCCTCGAAGTCGAGTCGCAGGCGCTCGAGGTCTTCCTTGAGTCTTGCCGTGCCCTGCGCGGCCGCCTTCTCGGACTTCCAGACGTCCTCCAGATCCGCATACGCATGCTCGAGCTTCGCAACCTCTTCATCCAGAGCGCTCAGCCGCTTCTTCGAGGCCTCGTCCGATTCCTTCTTGAGCGCCTCGCGCTCCATTTTGAACTGGACGATGCGCCGGTCGAGTCGGTCCATCTCCTCCGGCTTGGAGTCCATCTCCATGCGGATGCGCGAGGCGGCCTCGTCGATCAGGTCGATCGCCTTGTCGGGCAGCTGGCGGTCGCTGATATAGCGCTGCGACAGCGTCGCGGCGGCGACGATCGCGGGGTCCGTGATCTCCACCTTGTGGTGCGTCGCGTAGCGCTCCTTGAGGCCACGCAGGATCGCGATGGTGTCCTCGACCGAAGGCTCGCCCACGAACACCTTCTGGAACCGCCGCTCGAGCGCAGCGTCCTTCTCGACGTGCTTGCGGTACTCGTCGAGCGTCGTGGCGCCGACGCAGTGCAGCTCGCCACGCGCGAGCGCGGGCTTCAGCATGTTGCCGGCGTCCATCGCGCCTTCGGCCTTGCCGGCGCCGACCATCGTGTGCAGCTCGTCGATGAACAGGATGACGTTGCCTTCCTGCTTGGCGAGGTCGTTCAGCACGCCCTTCAGGCGCTCCTCGAATTCGCCGCGGAACTTGGCGCCGGCGATCAGCGAGCCCATGTCGAGTGCGAGGATGCGCTTGCTGCGCAGGCTCTCGGGCACCTCTCCGTTGACGATGCGCAGCGCGAGCCCTTCGACGATCGCAGTCTTGCCGACGCCGGGTTCGCCGATCAGCACGGGGTTGTTCTTGGTGCGCCGCTGCAGCACCTGGATCGTGCGACGGATCTCGTCGTCGCGACCGATCACGGGATCGAGCTTGCCCTGCTCGGCGCGCTCGGTCAGGTCGATCGTGTATTTCTCGAGCGCCTGCCGCTGCTCCTCGGCGTTCGGGTCGTCGACACGCTGGCCACCGCGAATCTCGCCGATCGCGCGTTCGATCGCGCCTTTGACGACACCGGCGTTCTTGAGCAACTGGGCGAGCGGGCCCTTGTCCTCGATGGCCGCGAGCAGGAACAGCTCGCTCGTGATGTATTGGTCACCGCGTTTCTGCGCGATCTTGTCGCAGAGGTTCAGCAGCCGCTGCGCGTCGTTCGACCAGTGCAGGTCGCCGCCGGTCCCCTCGACCCTGGGCAGTCGATCGAGCGCTTCGCGCAGGCTCGAGCGCAGCACGCTCAGGTTCGCGCCGGTCTTGTCGAGCAGCGGGCGGACCGTGCCCCCCTCCTGCTCGAGCAGCGCCTGCAGCACGTGCACCGGCTCGACGATCTGGTGGTCGCGGCCGAGGGCCAGCGACTGTGCCGCCGCCAGTGCCGCCTGGAATTTGGTCGTGAACTTGTCGGCTGCCATGGGGAGAGGTCCGCGCGTGTCCGAGGTGCAGCGTTAAATAGGGACAGGAGCCGGGATTTAAAGGGGATAGGGGATAGCGGATAGTGACGGACGAGCCTTCGGCCCCGGACGGAGCCTGCGGACACCGGAGGTGTCTCTGCACTATCCACTATCCCCTATCCCCTATCCCCTTCCTCAATGCATTCCCTGGTGACTGAAATACACCAGCGCCACGCCGAGCGCGATGAAGACGACCTGTTCGACCCCCGCGCGCATGTCGACCCGTCGGTGCAGTCCCGGGATCAGGTCGGCAACCGCGACGTAGATGAAGCTCGCCGCGGCGAACGCCAGCGCGTACGGGAGCAGCTCGAGCGCCGTGCTCAGCGCGAAATAGGCGATTACGCCGCCGACGACCGAGGTCAGGCTCGAGACCAGGTTCAGCGTCATCGCGCGTCGGCGCGAGAACCCGCCGTGCAGCAGGATCGCCAGGTCACCGACCTCCTGCGGGATCTCGTGGGCGAACACCGCGAGTGCCGTGACGATGCCGAGGTGCGGGTCCGTCATGAACGCGGCCGCGACGAGCACGCCGTCGAGCAGGTTGTGGAACGTGTCACCGACGAGGATCAGGTTGGCGGAGGCGCGATCGCGCGACGCGTGGCTCGGCGAGTGCGCCTCGCACGGGTCGTCGTGGCAGTGCCGCCAGAGCACGAGTTTCTCGAGCAGGAAGAACAGCATGATCCCGAGCAGCAGCGCGAGGCCGACCCGGTGAGTAGCGTTCGCGCCGGCGGCGTCGAGTGCGTGCGGGATCAGCCCGAGGAATGCTGCGCCCAGCAACGTGCCGGTCGCGAAGCTCACGAGGTGCGGCAGCAGTGCCGCGCGCCGGGCGTCGCCGAGTGTCAGGAAGAGGCCAGCCGCGACCGCGCTCAGCGCGCCGCTCAACGCCGTGAACGCGACGATCAACTGCAGTGTGGTCAAGGACGGTCCGGTTCGAATTCTTGAGTGACGACTCTATCACGCAGTCAGTGCGGCTCCCCTCACGCGAGCCACGCCAGCGTCGCCATGCGGCCGGTGCGACCACAGTCGCGTCGGAACGAATAGAACTGTTCCGGCTCGGCGCTCGTACAGTGACCGCCGCCGCTCACGCTGCGGACACCCGCGCGTGCGAGCGTGTTTCGTGCGAGGACATACAGGTCGGCCTGAAAGCGGTCGTTCGCGTTGGGCACGAACGCGGCCCCGTTCGCCGCGTCTTTCTCGACGAACGCACTGCGCACTTCCGCGCCGACTTCGAACGCGCCCTGAGCGATCGCGGGCCCGAGCCACGCGACCAGCTGCGACGGCATGCAGCGCAACGCCGCGATCGTCGCTTCGAGCACTCCGCCGACAAGGCCGCGCCAGCCTGCGTGCGCGACGCCGACACGCGTACCGGCGCGATCGACCAACACGACGGGCAGGCAGTCGGCCGTCATGACGACACAGACGCGGCCCGGCTCGAACGCGACGGCCGCGTCGGCGCGCGGCGGGGCGGCCGCCGTCACCTCGCCCGAATGCTCCACGACGTCGATGCCGTGCACCTGTTCGAGCCAGAGCGGCTCCGAGGGCAGCGCCGCGGTGCGCCGCAGGATCGCGCGATTCGCGGCGACCGCGTCCGGATCGTCGCCGACGTGCTGCGCGAGGTTGAAGCTCGCGTACTCACCGGCGCTCACGCCGCCGTGACGACGCGTCGAGAGCGCACGCACGTTGACGGGCGCATCGGGCCACGCGGGCAGCAGCCACGCGGTGCTCGTCGCAAGCGTGCTGTTCATGCGCCGGCGGCCGTCACTGCGTCGTCCGCGAGCCGTCCGAGCAGTTCTGTCAGGTCGGCGGGCAGTGCAGCGACGACTTCGAGCGGCTTGCCCGTGATCGGGTGCTGGAGCTTGAGTCGCGCGGCGTGCAGCGCCTGGCGCGGGAAATCGCGCAGGGCCTGCCGCAGTTCCTCGCTGCAGCCCTTGGGCAGCGCCAGACGCCCGCCGTACACCTTGTCACCGACGAGCGGATAGCCGATGTGCGCGAGGTGCACGCGGATCTGATGCGTGCGCCCGGTCTCGAGCTGGACGCGTACGTGCGTGTGCGCGCGAAAACGACGAATCACGCGATAGTGCGAGACGGCCTCACGGCCCCCCTCGCGCACGCCGAAGCGGACGCGGTCGGTGGGGTGGCGGTCGATCGGCGCGTCGACGGTGCCGCCGCCCGTCATCACGCCACGACAGACGGCTTCGTACTCGCGATGGATCTCGCGTTCCTCGAGCATGCGCACGAGCGCCGTGTGTGCGGGCAGCGTGCGCGCGACGATCAGCAGCCCGCTCGTGTCCTTGTCCAACCGGTGCACGATGCCGGCGCGTGGCAGCACGGCGAGGTGCGGATCGTGCGCGAGCAGTGCGTTCTGCAGCGTGCTGTCGGGGTTGCCCGCGCCCGGGTGCACGACCATGCCCGCCGGCTTGTCGAGGACCAGGACGTGTTCGTCCTCGTGCATGACGGTCAGCGGTATCGACTGCGCTCGAGCCGTCCCCTCTTCCGGCAGCGTCGCGGCGACTTCGACCTGCTCGCCGCCGAACACCTTGTCGCGCGGCCGGCGCGCACCGCCGTCGACGAGGACTTCGCCCGACTCGATCCACGACTTGAGGCGACTGCGCGAGTAGTCGGGCAGCAGCGTTGCCAACGCCTGGTCGAGCCGCTGGCCCGCCTGGGTGTCCGGTATTTGCAGGCTCAGGCGCACGGTGGAATTCGTCATGGGGGCGAATTCTATATACTTCGCGTTTGCCCGCAGGCTCTGGCCAGGACCTTCCCGCATGCCCGTCGTCCCGCTGAAACGCGTCCTCGTCTTGACCGCGTTGTTCGTGGCATTCGCCACCACGGCGGGCTGCGGCACGTTCGGGTGGGGTGGCGACGACGAAGAAGAGTTCGCGAGGGACTCGCCCGAGCAGATCTACCGCGACGCACGCAAGGACGTCCGCACGGGCAACTACGCGGCGGCGATCGCCCGGTACGAGTTGCTCGAGGCGCGGTTTCCGTTCAGCGACCAGGCCAAGCAGGGACAACTCGACCTGCTCTACGCCTACTACAAGAACCGCGCCGGCGAATCGGCGGTCGACCAGGCAGAACAGTTCATACGCGAAAACCCGACGCACCCGCGCGTCGACTATGCGCATTACATTCGCGGCCTCGTGTACTTCGAGTCGGGGCTCTCCTGGCTCGAGCGCGTGTTCAAGGCGGATCTCGCCCAGCGTCCGCCCTCCGAGGCCCGGAAGTCGTTCCAGGCCTTCCAGACGCTCGTGCAGCAGTTTCCGAAGAGCCCGTACGCCGCCGATGCCCGCCAGCGCATGGTGTACCTGCGCAACCGGCTCGCCGAGTACGAGGTCGAGGTCGCGCGGTTCTACCTCAAGCGTGAAGCCTTCGTCGGCGCTGCCAACCGTGCGCGCGGCGTGATCGAGTCGTACGACGGCGCGCCGGCCGTGGACGACGCGCTCCAGGTCCTGGCGCAGGCCTATCGCCGGCTCGGCGTCGACGACCTCGCGCAGGTTGCGGACAACGTCCGCAAGGGCAACGCGGCGCCCGACCAGATCCCGGGCCAGGACGACCCGGCGTCCTCCAAGTCGAAAAAAGACGACGACCCATGGTGGCATTTCTGGAATTGACGTTTCACCGCGACGCGGTCGTACGTACCGCGTAGCTGCACCATAAGTTACTGATTTTTGTTTGAAATGCCCCGCATTGGTGCGGGCAGCGACCCATTTCACCTGGTGTCGCCAATTCCAGACAATCCTGCACCTCCCGGTCATGTTGCACCGCACCTAGAATCGCGGGCGCTTTACCCCCGGGTGGATGATGAAACAGCTGTCGGGACTCCTGATCGTAGCCCTGTTCGCCCTGTTGACGGTGGCCGCCTGGGGTCTGGCCAATCGCCCGACTTCCGAACCGGCGTGGCCGCGGACCATCCAGGGGTTCGCATTCCAGCCGTACCAGAAGGACCAGGACGCCATCGCCGGCGAGGAGCCGACGGTGAGCCAGATCACGGGCGACCTGAAACTGCTCGCGGGTACGACGCATGCCGTGCGTACCTACAGCAGCCTCGGCACGCTGGGGTCGGTTCCGGCCCTGGCCGCGGAGCACGGCATCAGCGTCACGCTCGGGGCCTGGATCGGCATCGACCGCGAGATCAACGCGCGGGAAGTCGAAGCCGTGATCCGGCTGGCCAATCTTCACCGTAACGTCACCCGCATCGTCGTCGGCAACGAAGCCGTGCTGCGCGGAGACCTGCCGATCGAGGACCTGATGGCGCACCTCGACCGTGTACGCGCCGCGACCCGCCAGCCGGTGAGCACGGCGGAGCCCTGGAACGTCTGGCTCGAGAAGCCCGAACTCGTGGAGCACGTCGACTACCTCGCGGTGCACATGCTCCCGTACTGGGAAGGCAAGGACGTCGAGCAGGCCGTTGCGCACGTTGCCAGCAAGCTGGGCGAGCTGCGCGTCACGTACCCCGGCAAGCCGATCGTGATCGCGGAGGTCGGCTGGCCCAGCGACGGTCGCACGCGCGAGTCGGCCGTGGCGTCGGTGGCCCACCAGGCGCTGTTCCTGCGCCGCTTCCTCGATTTCGCCGAACGCGAACGGCTCGAGTACTTCGTGATGGAAGCATTCGACCAACCGTGGAAGGAAGCCGCGGAAGGCAAGGCAGGTGCGTACTGGGGCGTCTACGACGCCGACCGCGACCAGAAGTTCGCGTTTCGCGCGCCCATCGTGCGCGTGCCGGAGTGGCACGTGCTCGCGGCGGCGTCCGTGCTCACGGCTGCGTTCATGCTCTGGCTGTTCTATTTCCACAGCCACACGTTGCGCAATCGCGGCCGCAGTTTCCTGGCCGTGGTCGTCTATGCGACGGCCACGATGGTGGTCTGGACGCTGTACGACTTCTCACAGCAATACCTGACCTTCGGCAGCGTGCTCGTCGGCGCGGTACTGATCGTCGGCATGCTCGGGGTGATCGCGGTGCTCTTCGCCGAGGCTCACGAGTGGGCCGAAGCCCACTGGGTCACGACCCACCCTCGGCTGTTCCAGCCGCGCCGCGTGCCGGACGCCGATCTGCCGAAGGTTTCGATCCACGTCCCGGCCTACAACGAGCCGCCGCAGATGCTGATCGAGACACTCGACGCGCTCGCGGCGCTCGACTACCCGGACTTCGAAGTGCTGGTCATCGACAACAACACGGTGGATGAGAACGTCTGGCGACCCGTCGAGGCGCACTGCGCGCAGCTCGGCGCGCGCTTCCGGTTCTTCCACGTGGCGCCGCTCGCGGGCTTCAAGGCGGGCGCGCTCAACTTCGCGCTGCGACACACGGCGCCCGACGTCCGCACCATCGCGGTGATCGATGCGGACTACATCGTGCGACCCAACTGGCTGCGCGACCTCGTGCCCGCGTTCTCCAACCCGCGCACGGGCGTCGTGCAGGCGCCGCAGGATTACCGGGACGCGCACGAAAGCGCGTTCAAGGCCATGTGCCACGCCGAGTACCGCGGCTTCTTCCACATCGGCATGGTCACGCGCAACGAGCGCAACGCGATCATCCAGCACGGCACGATGACCGTCGTCCGGCGCGAACTGCTCGAGCGCATCGGCTGGGCCGAGTGGTGCATCACCGAGGACGCCGAGCTCGGGTTGCGCATCTTCGACGAAGGCTACGAGGCCACGTACGTGGACCAGAGCTACGGTCGCGGCGTGATGCCCGACACGTTCCTCGACTTCAAGAAGCAGCGCTCGCGCTGGGCGTTCGGCGCCATGCAGATCATGCGCGCACACGCGGCCGCGCTGTTCCGCGGTCGCGCCACCGGCCTCACGCCGGGGCAGCGTTACCACTTCATCGCGGGCTGGCTGCCGTGGGTTGCCGACGGCTTCAACCTGCTGGTCAATTGCGCCGCGCTCGCGTGGTCGCTCGTGATGGTCGCGTTCCCGCGCAGTGTCGAGCCGCCGCTGCTGATGTTCTCGGTGCTGCCGTTGTCGCTGTTCGTGTTCAAACTGGCCAAGCTGCTGCACCTCTACCGCTCGCGTGTCGGCGCGAACCTGCGCCAGACGGTGTCTGCGGCGCTGGCCGGACTGAGCCTGTCGCACACGATCGGCTCGGCCATGCTGAGCGGGCTCGTCAAACGCGACCGGCCGTTCTTCCGCACGCCCAAACGCGCGGCGCGACACGCCTGGCTGCAGGGCTTCGCCGCGGCTCGCGAGGAAGCGTTCCTGGCGTTCGGGCTCTGGTTCGCGGCATTTGCCGTGTCGCACATTCCCGAGGTGGACGGCGACCTGACCGGCCTCGTCGGCAGCCCGGACCTGTCGGTGTGGGTCGCCGTGCTGCTGATCCAGTCGATACCGTATGCCGCGGCAGTCGTACTCTCGATCGTGAGCTGCCTCGAGCTGCCCGGCACCTGGATCGGTGAAGCGGGCACGAAGCCGGTCATGTCGACCGAACCTTCCACGATGCTCGAGCCGATGCCGGCGGATAACAATGGCGGGGCCCTCCCCGTCACCGCCAAGCTCGACTCCGTGAAGTGAACGCAATCCCGGATCCCGCGTCCCCGAACCCGATCGCATCCAGCGCAGCCGAGGCGGCCCTCGATCCGCCACCGCGGCTGCGCGAGATCCCCTACAACTACACGTCGTTCTCGGATCGCGAGATCGTGATCCGCCTGCTCGGCCCCGAGGGCTGGGCGCTGCTCGACGACCTTCGGGCCGAACGCCGCA
>DASUMQ010000065.1:0-3295 GCA_036277615.1 Steroidobacteraceae bacterium | reverse complement strand
CGGATGCGCCAGTCGCGCTCGAGGGAGATCACACCGGTCGAGAGACGGGCGAGGATGACAGCGAGGTTGGCGCGCTCGGTCTCGACGGCCTGCTGGGCTCGATGCGATTCCTCGCGCGCGCGCCGCAGTCGCTTGGTCATGTCATTGAACGAATGGACCAGGAAACCCATCTCGTCGTGCGAGGTGAGCGGCAGCTTCGTATCGAGGTCGCCCTGCGCGACGGCTCGCGTGCCCTGCACGAGGTCCTGGATCGGCTGCACGAGCCGCTGCGCCGTGAAAATCGCGCCGTACCACGCCGCGAGCAGCGACAGCAGCAGCACGACCGTGAGCGTCAGGATGAAGCTCGCCTTGAGCGGCTGACGCAGGTAGTCCTTTTCGCCGAACTGCTTGTACGCCGCCTGCACCGTGTCGGCGAGCGCGCCGAGTCGTTCGGCCACCGGGTAGATTCCCTGCACTACGAGGCGCTCCTCGCCCGGCAGGTTCACGCCGATCGGCACGGCGGTGCGGATCAGGTAACCGCCTTCCTGCTGGGGCTCGAGGCTCACGAACGGCTGCCCCTGCCGCACCTGCAGCAGCACCTCGTCGGGCACGGCCTCGGGCACGAAGTCGTCGGAGAAGCCCTTGCTGACCGCGATGATCGAGCCGCTCTCGTTCGCGACGATCAGCTCGAGGGCACCGACCTGGCGCCGCAGCGACTCGAGCAGGCCCGGCATCGTCGGGCCCCGGAACAGGCTCAGTTCGTCCGCCACCAGCGCGGAGTCCGCCAGGTGCTCGCGCATGCGCACCTCGAGCGCCGAACGTGACAGCACCAGCGCGTCGTCGAGGCTGCGGCGGATCTCGACGTTGAACCAGCTGTCGATGCCCTTGCTCAGAAACTGCACCGCGAAGAAATAGACGAGCAGGATCGGCAGCGTCGCGAGCACGCCGAAGATCCAGACCATGCGGGCCTTGAGCCGCGATCCGATCACGTGACCGCGCCAGTCGCGGATCAGCTGCGCGAGCTTGGTCGCGAGCAGCCCGACCAGCACCGCGAGTCCCGCGATGTTGATCATCAGGATCCAGGGGTGCAGACGACTGAACTGCTCGGAGTTCTGCGCGGTCTGCGCCATGAACAGGATCGCGGCGAGCCACAGCAGGCCGCCGACGCCCACCGTGACCGCCGACGCGGCACGCCTCAGGGACGGAGCGTCCATGTCTTCCAGTCGCTTTCGGCGCTCCAGTTGTCGGCCCAGAACAACAGCCAGCCGAACGCGTCCGGCGCGGTGCTGAGGTCGAGCACGGCGCGGATGCGTCCGAGGTAGACGGGGCCGGCGGGGAGGAGTGCCGTGTCGAGGATCGGCAGCCCGCGGAGTTCGGAAATGCGCGCGAGCGCGGCGTCGAGCGAGCCGAAGTCGAATTGCTCGCCGGTGTTCAGGTTGCGCACGAGCCAGCGCTGGCTCAGCGCGTGGTAGGTGACTTCGTAGCGCTGCACGAGCGCGGCAACCTCGGCGTCGAGCATGTACCGGCGCGCGCGGTCGATCACGATCTCGTAGTTGAGCCGCAGCGTCAGGCCGGATTCGACGGCCTTGCGTGCATCGTCGGGCAGCCGGAGTTCGAGGCGTGAGTCGAGTTCGTACACCCCGTCGTCGACCGTGATGTCGACGTCACGCAGCGTGAGTTGGGCCTCCGCCGCCGCCCGGGCCGGGATCCCGGCCGTTGCAATTACGCACAGCAGCACCGGCAGGGCCCATCGCGCCAAATTCGGCAGTTTGTCCGCGGCGGCAAACGGGCTGTAGCGCATTGCCAACAATCATAACGACTTGCCCAGGCAAGCATAATAGAAGCCGTCCATGCCGGATTCGCCCGGCAGCACCTGGTAGCCCGGACCGCCGCCGGCACGCGCCGGCCAGCTTGCGGTGAGTTCCGTGGTCAGGTCACGGGCGCTGGCCACCCTGCCCAGGAAGCCTCCGACGACCCGTTCGTTCTCGGCCGCCAGCACCGAACAGCTCGTGTAGAGCAGGCGCCCGCCCGGCCGGAGTGCTTTCCAGGCCGCCTCGAGCAACTCGGCCTGACGCCGGGCGAGATTCGGTATGTCCTTGGCGCGGCGGAGGATTTTGATGTCGGGGTGACGGCGGATCACACCCGTGCCCGAGCACGGCACGTCGAGCAGGACGCGGTCGAAGGACCGCCCGTCCCACCAGGTCGGCAAGGCCGCCACGTCGGCGACTCGCAGCTCGGCCTCGAGGCCCAGGCGAGCCAGGTTCTCGCGCACTCGTTCGATCCGCGGCGCCGAGACGTCGAGGGCGGTCACGGCGGCCGCACCCGCCGTCCGCTCCAGCACGTGGCAGGTCTTGCCGCCCGGCGCCGCGCAGGCGTCCAGGATGCGCTCCCCCGGCGCCGGCGCGAGCAGTTCGACCGCAAGCTGCGCCGCGGCGTCCTGGATCGAAAGCTTCCCGTCGATGAAACCGGGCAGCGAACGTACGTCGGTCGGCGGTTCGACATGCAGCGCGTCGGGGGCGAGCGGGTGGCGCGTCGCGTTGAAGCCGGCGGCGACCAGTGCCGCCACGGTCGCATCCGGATCGCTCCGCATCCGGTTCACGCGGACCCAGAGCGGCGGGTGCGCGTTGTTCGCCTCGAGCACGGCGCCCGCCGCCTCGCCCCGGTCGCGGCGCAGCGCATCGACGAACCAGCGGGGATGGGCGGTACGCAGGGCGAGGTCGCGGTCGATCGCGTGGAGCAGGTCGGCCTGCTCGCGCTGGAACCGGCGCAGCACGGCGTTCACGAAGCCGGCGGCCTTGTCGAACCCGAGCGCCCGCGCCGCGCTCACGGTCTCGGATACCGCGGCGTGCGGTGCCGTCTCGCCGGACAGCAACTGGTACAGGCCGACTTCGATCAACGCCCGCAGCTGCGGGTGCAACTGGTCCGGCGGGCGCGAGGCGAGCGCGTCGAGCACGGCAGCCAGGCGAAAGTGCCAGCGCAGCGTCCCGTAGCAGAGCGAGCGTTTGAGTCCCCGGGTAGAGCCCTCGTCCGGCTCCGCCGCCAACAGTTCGTCGAGCGAGCGTCCGTGGGCGACGACCTCGGCCACGATCCGCGCCGCGCCCGCGCGCAACTGCGCCGGGCCGGCCGAGCTCATGCAACGACCGCCGAGTCGAAGCGCAGGCCGCGCAGGTCGCGTGCATTCAGCACGTCCCGCGCACTCACGGGCTTGCGGCCCGGCAGCTGCAGCGTCAGCAGTTCGAGTGCACCGTCACCGGTGGCCACGACGATGTGCCCGGGTACGTCCAGCACGGTGCCGGAAAATGGGGACACTCCGAAT